>JAEDGF010000059.1 GCA_016297645.1 Clostridiaceae bacterium | reverse complement strand
GTTTTTGTCGCGTCCTACTGTATTTTGGGAATAGACCTCGCGTTTTCCGTTGTGCTGGCGGCGCTTGCGGCAGCCACGGCACCTGCGTCCACGGTAATGACGATACGGCAGACAGGCGCGCACGGCGACTTTGTCGACACGCTTTTGCAGGTAGTCGCGCTGGACGATGTTGTGGGGCTTATCGCATACAGTGTAGCTATTTCTCTCGCGTTGGCAGTCAATGTGGGCAGCAGCGCTATCAGCGCAGGAAGAATACTGAAACCTATTGCTATAAATATCGGCGCATTTCTCCTCGGCGGTCTTTTCGGAGTATTCATGAAATGGCTTATGCCGAAGAAACGCTCAAAAGACAACCGTCTGATCATTTCGGTTTCCATGCTGTTTGCCTTCTGCGGCATCTGCGCAATGGCGGATGTATCTCCCCTTTTGGGGTGCATGAGCATGGGAACTGTGTACATCAACATTACGGACGATGAAAAGCTGTTCAAGCAGCTCAACTATTTCACTCCGCCCATTCTTTTATTGTTTTTCGTCCGTTCGGGACTTAATTTCAGGCTTGACGCTTTGATAAACACCTCGACAACGGTCGGGACAACGCCTCTGCTTGTAGTCGGAGTCGTATACTTTTTTGTGCGCATCATCGGCAAATATGTCGGAGCATTCATCGGCTGCAAAATAGTACGAAAGCCGAAAAAAGTCAGCAACTTTCTCGGGCTTGCCCTGATTCCGCAGGCAGGAGTTGCGATCGGTCTTGCTGCACTGGGCGCGCGGACACTCGGCGGTGGAATGGGTGTCGCGCTCGAAACCGTAATTCTCGCGTCAAGCGTGCTTTACGAGCTTGTCGGTCCGGGCTGCACAAAGCTGGCGCTGTTTTTGTCCGGTGCTTATTCCTCGAAATTGGAGGAAATTATACCCGACGAAAAACTTCCGGAACAAACGGAAAAGCCGAGTGCGGTGGAGCAGCTCATCCAACGCATTCAGCTGATTCAGTCCGAATTGCAAAAAGACACGCCGAACGAAGAAGAACAGGCCTTCCAGGAGGCGGCGGACGAATACGACAAATTCCATAATTACAGGAGGAGATATCATGAATGACTGTATTGCATCTCTGCTCGGCGAATGGTCAACGGAACTGAACACCGGCTCAGTGCTGCTGCGGATAGGTCTGTCGGTGCTGCTCTCGGCAATAATCGGCTTCGAGCGTTCCAGTAAAAGACACTCGGCAGGTCTGCGCACCTTTATTATTGTATCGCTTGCAGCCACCACGGCGGCAATGATAGAATTATATCTGAAAACATCGTTTGTCAACGCGGCTGTCATTATAAGCATTGCAATGCTGTCCGGCTATTCAATCTTTTTCAGTTCAAGGGGACAGATAAAAGGTCTGACGACATCAGCCGGACTTTGGAGCTGCGGCATAATCGGCATTGCAATAGGACTCGGTATGTATACGGTGGCGCTTATCGCATGGCTCGCGCTTCTGTGCGGACTGTCGCTGTTTCCGCTGTTGGAGATATACCTCAAAGATATGTCGAACCACTTTGAGGTTCACCTCGAACTGAAAAACAGATCGGATTTACAGAGCTTCACAGCAACGATACGGCGGCTCGGAATGCGTATTGACGACATTGAGCTGAACCCGGCTTACCGTGATTCCGGACTGAGCGTGTATACGGTGTCTTTCACGATAAGCAGTAAGGAACTGAAAAAGTACAAGAGCCACAGCCAGATAATAGAAGCGCTGCGCAGCTTGGATTATATTTCATTCATTGATGAAATAAATTAAAACAGCCCTCTTTTTTGCTTCGCTTTTACACCGTCCACACAAAAAGACGCTGAAAAAAAATGACCGCCGTATCGGTTTTCCCGTTGCGGCGGCTGACTTTTTCCGTTCGATTTTTTATATTCACGCTGCGGACATTCCGCCGCAGCCTCATCTTTTTTTATACCCGTGCGGGCGCGTCACTTTTTTCCATCCGCTTCCGCTGTGAGCGTTCCGCCGCCGAGGACAACATCTCCGTCATAGAATACCGCCGCCTGACCCGGCGCAACGGCTCTCTGTGCGTTGTTAAAAACAATGCTGACGGTGTTTTCGCTCTCCGGTGTGACGGTCGCCCATTGCTCGGGGTGGCGGTAACGAATCTTAACCTTGCAGCGAAAGCTCTGTTCGGGACATTTACCGCTTATCCAGTTGACCTCCTCCGCATACGCACGGTCGGTGAACAGCTCATCTTTTTTACCGAGTACGACGGTATTATCCTGCGGGCATATTTTGCACACATACAACGGTTCGGGACCGGGAATTCCGAGTCCGCGCCTTTGCCCCACCGTATAGTGGATTATCCCCTTGTGCCTGCCGAGTTCATTACCCCGAGTGTCGGCAAAGCTGCCGGGAACAGGTCTGCTGCCGGTTTGCAGCTCTATAACACCGGCATAGTCGCCGTTTGGAACAAAGCAGATATCCTGACTGTCGGGCTTATCGGCATTGACAAAGCCGTTTTGCTCCGCGATGGCGCGCACCTCCGTCTTTCGCAGATTGCCGAGCGGAAATTTTGTGTGGGCAAGCTGCTGCTGCGTCATCGAATACAAGACATAGCTTTGATCTTTTGTTTCATCGAGCGCTTTTTTCAGGACGAAGCTGCCGTTGTGTTCCTCTATTCGCGCATAATGTCCCGTAACGACATAATCACAGCCGAGTATTTCAGCCCTTTCGAAAAGTTTCCCGAATTTCATGTAGCGGTTGCAGTCAATGCACGGATTTGGGGTTATCCCCTTTTCATAGCTTCGGATAAATCTGCGAATAACCGTTTCATGGAAATCCTGCGTAAAATTCAACACATAGAAGTGCATTCCGAGTTTATAGGCAACGCTTCTCGCGTCCTCGACATCGTCGAGCGAACAGCAGGTGCGTGAGCGTTCGATGCCGACATCCTCGTTGTCGTACAGCTTCATGGTGCAGCCGATACATTCAAATCCGTCGCCGACCATCAATTTTGCCGCCAGAGAGGAATCCACGCCGCCGCTCATTGCAATCAGTGCCTTTTTCATTTTACACATCCCTTTCTAATTTCCGTCTGACGGTACTATCGCTCATTCGCTGAAATAAACCGACTCCGGGAATATGCGAACTCTCATTCCCGTGCGTTAAAAAATCAGGCTGCGGTGAATCGAAAAAATTCATCACAGCCGTTTTTTTTGTATCAATAATGAAACGCATATGTACACACTAAGCCGCCGCTTTGTTGTGTACGAAAATAATTGCTTTTTTCTGCCCGCAGCACCGTGCGGCAGCTGCCGCATTAAAGCACCGCTTTTTTGAAGGTCTTTTTGCCCTTTTTAAGGAGAATTCCTTTTTTGAGAGCCTCCTCGTCAAACGCAGCTTTGATATCCGTAACCTTCTCGCCGTCTGCGGAAACACCGCCCTGTTCAACGGCTCTGCGTGCCTCCGACTTGGAAGCGCAAAGACTTGTCTTTACAAGAAGTGTGAGAATATCTATCGCGCCGTCGGTAAGATCCTCGGCGGAAATGTGTGCTTCGGGAGCGTTGTCGCCGCCGGAAACGAACAGGCTGCGCGCCGCCGTCTGTGCCTTTTCGGCTTCTTCTTCGCCGTGAACGAGCTTTGTAAGCTCAAAAGCAAGAATTTCTTTTGCTTCATTAAGACGGCTGCCCTCCCAGCTTTCCATCTTCTGAATTTCCTCGATGGGCAGGAAGGTAAGCATTCTTATGCATTTAAGGACATCGGCATCACCGACATTTCTCCAATACTGGTAGAAATCGAAGGGCGAGGTCTTGTTCGGGTCGAGCCATACGGCGTTGCCTGCGGTCTTGCCCATCTTGTGTCCCTGTGAATCGGTAAGGAGCGTAATTGTCATCGCGTGGGCGTCTTTGCCGAGCTTTTTTCTGATAAGCTCTGTACCGCCGAGCATATTCGACCATTGATCGTCGCCGCCGAACTGCATATTGCAGTTGTAGTGCTGGAAAAGATAGTAGAAATCGTAGCTCTGCATGATCATGTAGTTGAACTCAAAGAACGAAAGTCCTTTTTCCATTCTCTGTTTATAGCACTCGGCTCTGAGCATATTGTTGACGGAGAAGCACGCGCCGACATCTCTGAGCAGCTCTATATAATTGAGATTCAAAAGCCAGTCGGCATTGTTTACCATTTGCGCTTTGCCCTCGCCGAACTCGATGAAACGCTCCATCTGGCGTTTGAAGCACTCGGCATTGTGGTTGATATCTTCTCTCGTGAGCATCTTTCTCATGTCTGTGCGTCCCGAAGGGTCGCCTATCATCGTCGTGCCGCCGCCGATAAGAGCAATGGGACGGTTGCCTGCCGCCTGCAAACGCTTCATGAGCGTAAGCGCCATAAAATGACCGGCTGTGAGGCTGTCCGCAGTACAGTCAAAGCCTATATAGAAAGTGGCTTTACCGCTGTTTACCATTTCACGGATTTCTTCCTCGTTTGTAACCTGAGCGATAAGACCTCTCGCTTTGAGTTCTTCGTAGATCTGCATTTTTTTGTTCTCCTTTTTTATGCTTTGCTGTTTGCTATTCTCCGAAAATAATATGAAGCTTTGCAAGGTCGATAACGGCTGTAAACGACGCGACTGCGATCGACACAAGTGCCGTTATCAACAGTTTTTTCTCACAGAGCAGCTTCTTTTTTTTCTCTGCCCTGACGGTGGAAATCGCCCAAAGGACGCTGAACACGGGCAAAAGCCACAACAAGAGCTTCAACACCGTAAACAGGGGCGACGAAATAACGAGCGTATACTCCTCCGTCCCCTTCTGCGCCAGATCGGCGACGGTTTTTGATATCATCGCGTCACGACAGGCAGCGCACACTATATAGAGCAGCAGCCACGCGATGCCGATAATAATGCACATCAGCGTAGTGGTGTTGTGGAACTTATCCGTGCCGAGCATAACGCTCAAACGGGACGGAGTCCCGGGCGCGGCTTTGTTTTTCTTTTCCTTTTTCATTTCCTTTCCCCCCGCGTTATTACTGAAAAATCACCCGATAATTGACGTTACGCCGTAGGTGAGCAGGAACATTATTATGTCCGCGATGAAAACACCGAGAGCGACTATCGGCAGTGCCTTCTTAAAATCTATATCAAGGAGTGCGGCAAAAAGGGAGCCGGTCCAGCCGCCTGTTCCGGGCAGCGGAATTGCGATGAAAATGAGCAGTCCCCACTGTTTGTACCGCATGATCTTATCTCTGTTTTTATCCGCTCTGCCCTCCATTTTTTCAATGAAGCCTTTGAGGATATTGTGTTTTTTCATGAATTCGAGGATTCTTCTTATAAACAGAAGAATAAACGGAATCGGGATCATGTTGCCGAGATAACAGATAAAAAATGATTTAACGAGATTTGCTCCGAGAGCGGCGGCGACTATCATACCGCCGCGGCATTCGAGAATGGGAAAAAGAGAAGTGATAAACGCCGCAAGCTCAGCGTTGACATGATGTTCGCTGAAAAGCGCCGTAAACCATTCGGCAATTTGCTGTGTCATAAAAAGCCTCCTAAACTATGGCGTGCGCCGTCATAAATTCACGCACCGCCGCAAGAATTTCCCGGTCGTTTTCAAAACGCAGCATATTAACCGCATCATTGAACCGAAGCCAGATGTAGTCTTCAATTTCCTCTTTCTGAATAACCGTATTTGTATCCTTAGTCGAAGCCAAAAAGACATCGACCCTTTTCTCTATCTTTGAACCTATTTTATACTGGGATTCCGAACAAAAACCGTCGTAGATATGTATATGCAGACCGGTTTCTTCGAGAACCTCGCGTTTTGCCGTCTGTTCGCGCGTTTCACCTCTTTCCATATGCCCCTTGGGAAAGCCCCAGTGGTTGCTCCGTTTGTTTTTTATAAGCAAATATCTGAATTCCTCGCCGATCTTTCTGAACACGACCGCACCGCAGGAATGCTCGTAAAGACATTCGAGAGTATAGCTGTCGCGCTTTTCGGCGAATTCAAGGACATCGCGTATTTCAGGGTCGATTCTTCTCATGTTTTTCGGGGCGACAATAAGAATCGATTTATTGTTGTCCGTATGGTGCAAAACCGCTATTATTTTTCCTTCAAACACCCTTACGGGGTGGTTAACTCCGAGAATATAGGCACCGAGGACAAAATTCTTTTTTTCGTTTCTCGCCTCGGCTATACCGTAATTTATTAAATATCGAATACCCGTTTTGACATCGAAATAATTGCAAGGCTTCGTCACTTTGACTTTAACCGTTTTTCCTAACATATGGTTCTCCGCAATTTTCGTGATTTACCTAATCATTATATATAAACGGAATCCCTTTTTCAAGTTTTTTTTGCGCTTTTAAGGTAAAACGGATAAAAAAAGAAAAAAAATTTGTTAAACCACAAAAGAGGGGCACTTTTGCATATTGTATAATTCATGCAAACGGTGTATAATCACATCAAAAACAAGGAAATAAAACGGAGGATATTATGGCAGAAAATCGTTATTTTTCCGGTTCGTCCGGCAACTCATCAGGCCAATCTCCGGCACCCTTCCCGGGCCGAACGGCAAGGGGAAGGGCTTCCGGCAGCACAACATATTTCGGCGGCGCTTCGTCTGTACGCCGTGCTCAGCCGTCGTCACAAAGAACTTCACCTCGTCCGGCAGACGCGGCAAGACAACCTGCGGCAAGCGCGGCATCACCGTCCGCACATACGACAAGAACCGCCGCAAAAGAGAAAAGAGGCAGCGACAAGCCTGTCGATATTGTCAGCAGTAAGAACTCAGGGCGCAGCTCGCAGGATATGAAAAAACAGAAAAAAGGCGTGAGGGGCGGCAGAATCCTGCTCGCAGTCATTCTCATTCTGATTCTTCTCATCACAGGCTCGGGCGCGGCTTTGGGTGCTTATGTCTTGAAGGACTACCACAGTGTAGAGCTTGCGGACAACGCCTACATCTCTGCGGACAAATTAAAAAGCAGCAAAAACGTTACAAACATTCTTTTGATGGGTGTCGACACGGAACACACCTCGGACTCCACCCGTTCGGATGCGATGATAGTCGTATCCATCGACACAAAGAATAAAAAAATCAAGCTCACTTCCTTCTTGCGCGATATGTACATCACCGTACCCGGACACGGCGAAACAAAACTCACCCACGCCTGCTCGTATAAAAACGGCGGTCCGCAGCTCACCCGTGACACCATCGAGCTTAATTTCGGTATAAGAATTGACGGCTACGCAAAAATAGGCTACGACATTTGCAGAGAGGTCGTTGATGCCGTCGGCGGAATAACCGTCGCGGAAATCGACAAAACGGAGTCCAAAGCGCTTGCTCGCGAAAATGTAAAGATCGCCCCCGGTAAGGATATACACCTCGACGGTCAACAGGCGCTTATTTACTGCCGCATACGCAAGGGTCAGTCCGATTTCGACCGTACGGAACGCCAGCGCGAGGTCATCACACTCGTTCTGAACAAAATCAAGAAGATGAACCCGGCTAAGCTCGTCAAGCTCGTGTCGTCCGTTGCGTCCGAGATCGTTTGCACGATTCCGAAAAACGACCTCATTAAGCTGGGACTCAACACTCTCCCGTGCCTTCTGAACGGCATCGAGCAGACAAAGGTTCCGACCGACGGCTCATGGAGCTACGCCACACGCGACGGAATGTCGGTAGTGCTCGTCGATCTCGAAAAAAACAACAAATTCCTTCTCGAATGGCTTTACGGCGAATAAGCACTTGAATTTATCAAAAAAAAGTAATATAATAGTAAAAAAACTCGGAGGAAAAATAAATGTCTAAACTTTTCAATGTTTATTGCAGAGCTTATCAGTCAATAATGAAGTTTGCAGTCAATTTCCTCGACTGGACGGAACCGGAGCTTATCAAGGGCGAAGGCGCGGTAAAGCTCCTTCCGGCTAAAATCAAGGAAAAGGGACTTAACAGCGTCCTTGTCGTTACCGATAAGGGGCTTATGGGGCTGAACCTTCTCGACGGTCTTTTCAAGGGACTCGAAGAAAAAGGTATCAATTATGTCGTTTACGACGGCGTTCAGCCCAACCCCACTATTGACAACATCGAAGCTGCACTCGAACTTTACAAAACAAATTTGTGCGAAGGCATCGTTGCTTTCGGCGGCGGCTCGCCCATGGACTGCGCAAAGGCTTGCGGTGCAAGAGTTGCCCGTCCCGAAAAGAGCATTCCCGAAATGCGCGGCGTGCTTAAAGTCATAAAGAAGCTGCCTCCCCTCTTTGCCGTTCCCACCACGGCAGGTACGGGCAGCGAAACCACCATCGCAGCAGTCGTTTCAAACCCCGTTACACATGAAAAGAACGCAATAAACGACCCCAGACTCCGTCCCAAGGTCGCCGTTCTCGATCCCGAACTTACCATCGGCTTGCCCAAGAAGATCACCTCCACCACAGGTATGGACGCGCTTACTCACGCGGTTGAAGCGTACATAGGCCGCTCGAACACAAAGTCCACCCGCGAATGCGCCGAAAAGGCAACAAAGATGATTTTCGACAACATTCTCACCGCTTATGAGGACGGCAAGAACATCACCGCTCGTGAAAATATGCTTGAAGCGTCTTACCTTGCAGGTCTTGCGTTCACAAGAGCATATGTCGGATATGTCCATGCAATCGCCCACAACCTCGGCGGCATGTACGGCACACCGCACGGACTCGCAAACGCGGTCATTCTTCCCTATGTTCTTGACTATTACGGCGCTTCGGCTTACAAGCCGCTTGCAAAGCTCGCCGATATCGCCGGATTTGAAACCGCCGGCATGGACGATGAACAGAAAGCGCAGCTCTTTATCGCAAAGATCAGAGAGTACAACGAAAAAATGGGTATCCCCTCAAAATTTGATTTCATCAAAGAAGAAGATATACCCACCATTGCAAAGCGCGCTCTTAAAGAAGGCAATCCCCTCTACCCCGTTCCCAAGATCATGGACATGGCAGACTGCACCTTCATTATAAGAGAGCTTATGGCGTAACTCCGTGCACCGTTTTTCAAGGATAAAAAGAATTACCGGTATTGCCTTTTTTCGGGCGGTACCGGTATTTTCATATCACTGTAAGCGCCGCGCGGTTCATCATGCAAAGTAACGCAGACAAACCGACGGCACGAAACAGCCTTATTGTTTTTGACTCAAAAAAAGGTTCCTCATGTTTTTTGGGGAATCAAAGAGTGAGAGCCTTTATTCTCTATGATTTTTCTTCTCTTTTTGATTGCATTTTTTTGTCTGCGCGTCGAGTGCGCAAAAAATCAGGCAGAAGGAAGGAACCAAACAGACAAAAATCAAGCATGGGCATAACTTCTACACTTTAATTACAAAGAAAACCGCAAAAAAGAAAAACTAAACATTATTGCGGAAATAGCAGAGCGTATTTGTTTCACTGTCGAAGAAATACACACGGTAGCTCCCAAGATCGGGATAATCGGGGTCGTCGTAGATATAGACATAATCGCCGTCGGTTATCACGGACATATCAAAATCGTAGTTCACCGCAACCTTGTCTTTCGGGTCGTTTTGCTCCGCGGAATCAACCCACGCTTCAAAATCCTCGATGTGCCGGACAAGCTCGGCTTTGTTGTCGTCTGTCACCGGCGCAAAGAACTTGTTCCCGGAAAAGTCATCCTTATCGTAGGAATACTTCGCATAATCGGTAAAATCCTGTACCGTTCCGCTCGAATAGACCTCCTTTGACTTATACTTACCGAGAGACGCGACCACTTCGTCCGACTCGTTCGAACACGAGCATAACGCAAGAAGCAAAACGGCAAACGCCACACATAAAAACTTTTTCATAAAATACCCTCCCGAATCAATGTCATCGACAAACAAGAAGCGAAAACGCGGACTCATATATCCGTGGCGTTAACAAATAAAGCCAACCCCATAGAAGTAAAAACAAATCAATAAAAAACCGATTTACCGGCAGCTGTCCTTTCGAATAAGAACAAAACCCAACGCTTTTTCTTCACCGTCCGTCCGTGTACATTTCACCATATCATTATTTTTACCGTTTGTCAAGAATTTCGCAGAACTGCTGTGCAGCACCGAACAAAACAAGTTTTACCAATAACTTTTCGGGAAAGGATATTTTTTTACTCATATAAATCAATGCAGGCGAAGTTTTCTGTCAAAAACTCCTGCCTGCATATACCGCAATCAAATACCTAACAACTGTTTCTTCGTGTCAAATTCTTCTTGGGTTATTACGCCTGCGTCAAGCAAACTTTTGAATTTGACCAATTCGTCTGCTGCGGAGGTCTGCACAACAGGGGCATTTCTGTTTGACTTGCAGATATCCATTTGTTTCTTAAAGTACGCAACGACTTCCTCCATTTTTTCGCGGGGGAGCTTCGTTTTTTCCCATGTGAAAGAATTTTCACTCCAATAATTATCTGATCTGTTGTTCATCATGCCGCTTGAAGTTTCAAACTGTACATACCCGATCGTGAGTCCGCTTTTCTTATATTGAATGCCGATACAATCCGCGAAATAAATGGTCTTTTCGCCATCCGTTGAGTTGCCGACTAAAAAAGACGCAATCCCGGCTTTGCTTTTGATGACCACTTTGTCAGGGTAAACTGTCAGATGCTTTCCCACTTTTTCTTGTAATCGCACACAATGTTATTTTCCATTTCACACTATCCCTTCTGTATTCTGTTGTAAGAGTATGTATTTTTAGTCCTTGCAAATGCTATTACATATCCTTAAATTCCATATGTCAAGCATAATATATCTTTTTATTACACATAATTTGCTGTATGTTGCCTTAAAATATGTACGAGGTGAATTATATGGTTTTTGACATAGATTATATAGGTTTATTCGGAACAAGAATTGCTGCCTTGCGCGAACAAAAAGGGGTTTCGGCGCGGGAAATGAGTTTGGCATTAGGACAAAGCGAAAGCTATATCAATAAAATAGAAAACAAACGCACCTTCCCTTCCATGTCCGGTTTCATATATATTTGCGAATACTTGGAAGTAACACCGGCAGAATTTTTCGATTTTTCCATAAAAAGTCCAGCACAATTAACTGAATTCACATCCGCCGCATCAGCCTTGTCGCCGGAACAGACAGAGCATGTTTTGCAGATTATAAAAGACATAACAAAAAAACAGTGACACAAAAATACTACCACACCCGTTGTTTGCATGATTACAAAAAAAAGACCTGCTCTTGCAGATCTTTTTTATTGGA
>JAEDGF010000058.1 GCA_016297645.1 Clostridiaceae bacterium | reverse complement strand
ACTCGTGAGTATAACATAATGCACACTCTGTGTCAAGCGCAAAACACGAATCGAGAAAAACGGGCAATGCTTGAAAAATAATTGCCGCTTTTCGGCGGAGCTGCATTATACCTGCCGTACGGGTTTATTGCCGTATGAAAAATGCAAATAGAACAAAAATCGGGCAAGCATGACTCAAAAGCCGTGCGCCCGATTGTAACTGTGTTATTTTATTCTTGTTATTTTGTTGCCCTTGACCTTGAATGCTCTGTCCGCGAGTTCGATAAGCGGAGCGTCATTCTTCGGTGAGTCTGTGTAGAATTCGTCTATGTGCGCGTCCGGGAACTCGGCGAGAAACGCCGGTACTTTGCGCGAACGCATACAAAGGCGCGTTATTTTGCCCGTTTTTTTGTCTATCTGCGAGCCTACGCAGTGCTTTATGCCGAGCCTGCCGCATATTTCGCGCATTGTAATTTCGGGGGAGGCTGTCACGATAACATCATCGGGTTTTTGCTGAGCTTTGTAAAAAGGCTTTATGTTTTTTTCGTGCTTGTCCCAAAAATCCTTCGCGTCCGCCGCAAGGTCGGGAATGCTTTTCAGATAGTCCTCCACGAACGGCGCGTATTCGCTCAGCGCCTGCTCGACCGTTACCTTGCCTGCCTTGTATTTCATTAAGGCGTGTATGACCTTGGGGATATACTTTACAAGATACGGTGTTTTTTTGATGTAGTAAAAGAAAAACTGAAAGGGGCTTTCACCTTTATATATGGTGTTGTCAAAATCGTAGACATTCATTTTGTTTCCTCCTCCCGTACGGAATACTGCGAAAGGTCGATTTTGATATCGTCGTCGCCGACAGTCCCCGTTTCGAAGCTGTCCGTTTTCCACATCAGTCGCATTTTCCCGTCTGCGTTATACGATTCGCATTTTGCTGCAAAGCCGAACTCGATATCTATCCAGATATAAACGGAGTCGGTGAGCTTTCCGTCGGTGTACGCCCTCTGCAAATACTTGTGGCAGGCGCGTCCGCCGACCTCTTCGTCGTACATATACATGACATTTGAGAGGGACGGCAGCTCGCGGCTTACCTTCGTGAGCTTCATGAAGGTGCTTGAAAGGTCCGAAAACGCACTGCCTGTAAGATGGGAATGAACCGCCGATTTTTCCGCGCCCGTCATAATGACATAGTAATCGGTGTCCGCGCCGTTTGCCTTGTAGTACAAAACGGAATCGCCGTCCGGGTATTCCGCGGTAAAGGCAGTGCTGTTCTTCGTTTCTTTAACGGTGACGGCTTTTGTGCTTTCCGCGGAATTGTAGTATTCATATGTCACCTTAAAATTATTTTGCCATGAGTTGTTAACGGAAAAAGCTTTTTCGGGGTCGGCAGCCGCCGCCTCGACGGTTGTCGAGGTTTCGTTTCTCGGGTTGTAAGAATACGGCTCGGCAGTTGTCGTTTCGCCGTTGCCGTTATTGTTGCAGGCGCACAGAAATACCGTGCAGATGCCGACGGCGGCAGCCGTCAATGCTGTAAAAAATGTTTTTTTCATAAAATACCCTGACTTTCGGTTTTGTAAAAGGCTTAAACCCTGTCAGTTTATATTATGGAGCAAATAACCGCTTTTGTCAACTTCGGGAAGAAAAAAAGGGACTGTAAAAAAACTCAGTTCTTTACAGTCCCTTTGTTTGAGCGGAGAGTGAAAAATGTTCAGGACCGAATCAACCGAAGCTAAAACGCTGTATTTACGCCGAGTGTGAGGTTGATTCAGAGCAAAAAAAAAGCATTTGGATGTAAGATAAAAAATATTCGTCCATCCGTAATTTTGTTTTTTTTCGATTGGTTTTTACCTGCAATTGTTCGATGATTCCGCTTTTTTGCGGTCGGACTTTTTTCGATCGCTTTTTCTTCTCAAACAACGACAACCGCTTCCTGTATCCGGATATGCAGTCCGCACGCAGGAAGAGGTTCCGTATTCGTTTTTTTTGTGTAGTTTGTGTTTTAGTGCAGTGGGGATGAAATGATGATGAAAAGATTGACTGATACGGGCTGCGGTATGTACATTATAAGTTATCGGATAACCCGTTTTCTGAGATGGCGGACAGATATTGGTCGGTTAGAAAGTCACGAATGATATCCTTTAAATGACTTATCGAGATATCACCGCGTGAAACTTGATTCAGAAGCGAAAGTGCTTCTGTTTTACAGGGTGAAATGAGATCGAAACAGTAATCTTCACCCGTTGATGTGGTGATTTTGATTCCATAGTAGCTTGCGCCTTTATAAAATTTGTTTGTGATGGCACAATTACAAGTGTTCATAAATTGCCTCCTTCCGCATGCGTCTCTGACGGATTGTTTTCGAAAACAAGGACATAATAATACAGTTGTTTGAAAAAGTCAATAGTTTAGTGACGGAAATTATAAAAATCATGTGAATTCCGTTCACATTTTTTTCAAAAGAATTGCTTGTTTTAAACATTAGGGTCGATTGCGTGGGAAAATTATCGAATAAAGGAAGGTCGTCTGACAGATTATACTATTGCTTTTATGACGGGAATATCGTAAAATGAGAAAGAATCTTAATAGTATATATTCTTTCCCGGAGGAAACTATGCAAAACAGTATTCTCAGATACACCTCACCTGCCAAAAAGTGGATCCATGCCCTGCCGGTAGGCTCCGGCAGACTCGGCGGAATGCTCTACGGAGGAGCAAAGAAATTCTATTGTCAGTTAAATGAGGTAAGCCTGTGGAGCGGTGCGCCTTTTCCGAATGCGGACAAGACGGACGCTTATACACATCTCGATGAGCTGCGCCGTGCCGTCAACGAGGAGCGGTATCAGGACGCGGAGGAAATTCTCGATAAGCATTTTACAAATAACGGCGGCGGATTTGAAGGCGCTTATTCCTGTACTTATCAGACTCTCGGTGAAATGCGCTTTGTCAGTCCGTCGGGCGGCAGCAGAGCAAGAGGATACCGCCGCGAATTGGATATGTCGCGCGCCGTGTATTCCGATGAGTTTTCGGTCGGCAAAGCACATTTCGAAAGAAAATGCTTTGCGTCCGCTGCCGACGATGTAATTGTTCTGAGGTTTGAAGGCTCCGAAAAGGGCAGTGTCAGCCTTGATATTTCCTTTACGAGGAGAGATATAAGAAGGACGGAATATACGGACAGCGGTTTTTCGTTTTACGGTTATTGCAACAATGACGACTCGCACATGAAATTTGCCGGAGAGTGCCGCCTTGTTCCCGAGGGCGGAGAAGCTTTTGCCGGTAAAAAAGCCGTCTGCGTAAGAAATGCCGACGCACTTACCGTTGTATTTACCGCCGCGACAGACTACATTCTCGACGAATCGAAGAATTTCAAGGGCGGCTGTCCCGTTGAAAAATGCTCGGAAATAATCAAAAAGACAACAGGGAAGTCGTACGGGGAGCTTTTCGCTGCTCACGAAAAAGAATATAAACCGTATTACGAGCGCTGCTCGCTCAATGTTGCGGAGGATACGGATAAAACCGTTGACGAACTGCTGGACGAAGCCGAGAAAAACGGTGCGTCCGCGCCGCTGTGCGAATTGTTTTTTAACTACGGCAGGTATCTTCTTATCTCGTCGTCGCGCCCCGAAAACATTCTTCCCGCGAATTTACAGGGAATATGGTGCAACGAGTACGAGCCGCCGTGGCACTGTGATTACCACACAAATATAAATGTTCAGATGAACTACTGGCACGCTTATATGACAGGGCTTGCTGACTGTATCGAGCCTTTCGCGAAGCTCATATGCGCACTCCCCGAAAACGGCAGAAAAACCGCGAAGGCGTACTATAACGCCGAGGGCTGGACGCAGTATACGATTACTTCGCCGTGGCTTTGGACTTCTCCCGGCTGGGGCGGCGGATGGTCGCAGTATCCGCTCGGCGGTGCATGGCTGTGCCGTCACCTGACGGAGCTTTACTACTTTACGAAAGATGAGGAGCTGCTGAAAAGATTCTATCCGGTTATAAGGGAAAATTGCCTGTTTAATCTTGATATGCTCTATGAGGAGTCGGACGGAACACTCCTTACAAACCCGGCGACTTCCCCCGAAAACAGATTCCGTACAGACTCCGGAAAAACGGGCTGGGTCTGCAAGGGTACGGCAATGGATATCGAAATGCTGCACGACAATTTTGCGGACTTTATTTTCCTCTCGCGTGTTCTCGAAACGGACGAGGAGCTGCGCAGCAGAGTCGAAGCTGCCGCAAAACGCCTGCCGCCGCTGAAAATCGGCTCCGCCGGTCAGCTTTGCGAGTGGCAGGGAGATTGGGACTTAAACGCTCCCGAACCGCACCACCGCCATGTTTCGCATCTCTACGGACTTCACCCCGGCAGCATGATAAGCATCGTTGAAACGCCGGAGCTTGCCGAGGCGTGCAAAAAAACTCTTGAACTGCGCGGCGACGACGGCACGGGTTGGAGTCTTGCGTGGAAGATAAACTTTTGGGCGCGGCTCAGGAACGGCGACAGGGCGTTGAAGCTCCTCCGCCGGCTGCTCATGCCGGTGTCCGACGGGCCTGTTACGCGCTATACGCGCGGCGGCGGTGTTTACCGTAATCTGTTTGATGCACATCCGCCGTTCCAGATAGACGGCAACTTCGGCGCCGCTGCCGGAATATGCGAAATGCTCCTCCAAAGTCAGGCGTTTGACGGCGTTTTTGTTACTGATATTCTGCCGGCGCTTCCCGGCGAGTGGGACAGCGGTTCATTCACCGGGCTGCACGCGCGGGGCGGACTCACTGTCGACGCGCAGTGGAAAAACCGCAGACTTACTGCCGCCGCCGTCACCGCTTCGACCGATACTCCCGTGAAGCTTTTCGGTGAATATACGGTTGAAGGCGCGGACGCTTCGTTTGACGGAAAATATACGGTGTTCAACGCCGAAAAAGGAGTTCGTTATATCTTATCATTAAAATAGTGAATGGGTATCCATTTGTTGGTGACCGTGAATTGCGATGATGTTAGCATAAATAGGAACGAAAAAGCCGAAAACGAAAGGAATGTGAATTTTTATGTCAAGTGTAGAAACAAAATGTGTTCAGGGCGGCTACACGCCGAAAAACGGTGAACCTCGGCAGATACCTATCGTACAGAGCACTACTTTCAAATATGATACGGGCGAGGACATGGGTAAGCTCTTTGACCTTGAAGCGTCCGGATATTTTTATTCCCGTCTTGCAAACCCGACCTGCGACTCGGTAGCGGCGAAGATTTGCGCGCTTGAAGGCGGAACTGCTGCCATTCTGCTCTCGTCCGGTATGGCTGCAAACTTTTTTGCCGCGTTCAATATCTGTGAATGCGGCGGACATATCGTAAGCTCCTCCGCAATTTACGGCGGAACCTACAACCTCTTCGCCGTTACGATGAAAAAAATGGGCGTGAGCGTCACATTTGTAGACCCCGACTGCTCCGACGAGGAGCTGAACGCCGCATTTAACGGGAACACACGGCTCGTTTTCGGCGAAACGCTCGCCAATCCGTCGCTGAAAGTGCTTGATATAGAGCGCTTTGCAAGAGCTGCGCATTCGCACGGCGTTCCTCTCATTGTGGATAACACCTTTCCCACGCCCGTTCACTGCAATCCGTTCAAGTGGGGCGCGGATATCGTGACGCATTCCACAACAAAGTATATGGACGGTCACGGTGCCGCTGTCGGCGGCTGCATTGTCGATTCCGGCAATTTCGACTGGTTTGCGCACGCCGATAAATACCCGGGGCTTTGTACTCCCGACGAGAGCTACCACGGGATCACATACGCCGAAAAGTTCGGACAGGGCGGCGCTTTCATTACAAAATGCTGCGCGCAGCTTATGCGCGACCTCGGCTCTACCCCCTCGCCGCAGAGCGCGTTCCTTCTTAATCTCGGGCTTGAAAGTCTGCATCTGCGCATAGCCCGTCATTCCGAAAACGCTCTTAAAGTTGCGAAATTCCTCGCACAAAACGACAAAATATCGTGGGTGCGTTACCCCGGTCTTGAAAATGACGAATACTATCCGCTTGCCTGCAAGTATATGCCGGACGGCACGAGCGGCGTTGTCAGCTTCGGAGTTAAGGGCGGCAGAGAGGCTGCCGAAAAATTCATGTGTGGCTTAAAGCTCATTGCGATAGAAACTCATGTAGCCGACGCGCGTTCCTGCTGCCTTCACCCGGCAAGCACCACGCACAGACAGATGAGCGATGAAGAGCTTGCCGGTGCGGGAGTCAGCCCCGATCTCGTCCGCCTTTCCTGCGGAATTGAAAATGCCGACGACCTTATTGCCGACATAGAAAAAGCGCTTGAAAGCGTATAACAAAACAACGAAACGAAAGGATAAACGGGAATGCCGATAAAAATTCCGAACGAACTGCCTGCCGTTAAGGTGCTGAATGACGAAAATATTTTCGTGATGACCGAAACACGCGCCCTGACGCAGGATATCCGTCCTCTTAAAATACTTGTTCTGAACCTCATGCCGAAAAAGATAACCACCGAAACCCAGCTTTCTCGTATCCTCGGCAACACACCCTTGCAGATAGAGCTTGAATTCATGCGCACCGCGTCGCATATGCCCTCGCACATTTCCGAGGAGCATCTTTTTGCCTTTTATAAAACATTTGACGAGGTAGCCGACAAGTATTTCGATGGCATGGTAATAACCGGCGCGCCGGTGGAGCTGCTCAGGTTCGAGGATGTTGATTATTGGGACGAGCTTTGCGAAATAATGGAGTGGAGCAAGACTCATGTCCACAGCACATTTCATATCTGCTGGGCGGCGCAGGCAGGACTTTACTACCATTTCGGCATCCCGAAATACGAGCTGCCCGAAAAGATGTTCGGCGTGTTCGAACACCGGGTGGAGTATAAGCGCTCCATTCTGTTCAGAGGCTTTGACGACACTTTTTATGTTCCGCACTCGCGCTGCACCGCCTGCAAACGCGAGGACATCGAAAAAGTGCCTGAGCTGCGCATTCTTGCGTCCTCGCCCGCTGCCGGTGTCTATGCCGTCACCACCGAAAAGGGCAGACAGGTCTTTATAATGGGACATTCCGAATACGACCCCGAAACGCTCAAAGATGAATATCTGCGCGACAAGGCAAAGGGGATTGACATAAAAGTTCCCGTCGGATATTTCCCCGACGACGACCCCGAAAAGGAGCCGATAGTCCGCTGGCGCGCGCACGCAAACCTTTTGTACTGCAACTGGCTGAACTATTTCGTCTACCAGACAACACCGTACGATCTTGACGAGTTGAAAAACAAGGGTAGGTCAGACTGAGCGTTTTTCTTTGCAGAGAAAACGAATTTACAGAAAAGTGAAAGAGAAAAAATAAAAGCGACATGAAAAAATACATAAAAATTATAGCCGTGCTGACGGCTGCGCTGCTCGTCTGCACCGTGTGCGCTTTCGGCGCGTACCGGGTCGTAAAAAGGCTCAATTCCTCCACCGGTATAACGACCGAAACTCCTGTGACGGACATAAGCGGCAGAATAATTCCCAACCATACCGATATCGCAAAAAGCGTGCTGTCGCCCGAGTTTTTTGTCCGCGACGGCAAGGGACGCATGACTTATTCCGATTCTTCCGTAAAAACTTACACCGGTATAGATGTCTCCGTTTTTCAGGGGGATATCAACTGGGACGCAGTCAAAAACGACGGGATAGATTTCGTAATGCTCCGTGTCGGCTACCGCGGCTACGGACAAAAGGGAATAATGGGAAAGGACGATAAGTTCGACTCCAACTACGAGGGCGCGAAAAAAGCCGGACTCAAAGTGGGTGCGTATTTCTTCTCGCAGGCGACAAACGAGAGCGAAGCGCGGGAGGAAGCCGCTTTTGTCCTCGACGCCGTCAGGGATTGTCCGCTCGATTACCCCATTGCGTACGACTGGGAGTTTGTGGATAACGACGAAGCCCGAACAAACGGCATGACGAGCGAGGATATAACCGTCTGCGCGAAGGCATTTTGCGAAGCGATAAAGTCAGCCGGAAAAGTGCCGGTCATATATTTTAACTGCGAAACCGGGTATTTCAACTACGACCTGCCGCAGGTAAAGGATTATGATTTTTGGCTTGCCGAATACTACGATACTCCTTCGTTTTACTACAATTATAAAATGTGGCAGTATTCAAAGACGGGTTCGGTCGACGGCATTTCCGGAGATGTTGATATGAATATCTCGATTGTCGATTTCTCAGGCTCGGCTCTCGGTTGATCCGTACCGCTTTGCCTCATTTGATTTCATGCGTAAATTTACCGGGAATGACGGAAAAAAGTCCTGCGCGGATTTGCCCGTCAGCCCGGTTTTTTCGTTCGCGTACAAAAAAACAATATATATTTGGTGTTTTGCCGAAAAATTTGTTGCAATCACCGCATTTTTTGTTATAATTAAATCGGTAATCACCAAGTTAAATCTATGTAACGAAAGGATTGATTTCATGCCTGACTATAAAATGGAGCTTACTCCCGAGCAGCAGGCTATTCTCAACGGCTCCAAGGGCGATACAATGGCAAAGGTCATGAAAACTCTTGTCATGTACGGAGAAACCTTCGGCGCTACAAAAATGGTTCCCGTAACGAGCAAAATGGGACACCTTGTAACCAGCTTCGGTCTGGGCGTTATGAAGCCCGTTTACGAGCTTATGGATAAGCTCATTGACGCGAAGTGCATCTCCGGTCAGCAGTTTTCCGTTGACCCGAAGCCCCTTGATCCCAATGTTCCGGCGAACCCCATCGAAAAGCTTATCTTTAAAAAGTTCATGTATTCGGCTCAGAAGCAGTATGACGCACAGCTTTCAAAACTCGGTATCGTAAGCGATTCCGCCTACACCTGCGCCTGCTATCTCGACGAAGTCGGCAACACTCCCGCAAAGGGCGAGGTTCTCTCATGGGCAGAATCGAGCGCGGTCGTTTACGCAAACTCCGTTCTCGGCGCACGCTGCAACCGTAACTCCGGTATCATCGAGCTTTTCGGTTCGATAGTAGGCTATGTTCCTTATTTCGGACTTCTTACGGACGAGGGCAGAAAGGCTACATGGGTCGTTGAGATAAAGACATCAAAGACTCCCGAAGCACAGATACTCGGTTCGGCTATCGGTATGAAGGTCATGGAAGAAGTGCCCTATGTAAAGGGACTTGACAAGTGGCTCGGCAACGACCTCAACGACGATGTGAAGGCATATCTTAAAGATTTCGGTGCAGCTACCGCTTCGAACGGCGCGGTCGGACTTTATCATATTGACGGACTTACTCCCGAGGCTGTCGAAATGGGAGAAAAGCTCATCGCCGAGGGTGCACAGACTTATGTTATCGACGACGCGGAGCTTGACAGAGTCAAAAAGAGCTACCCCGTTATCTGGAAGGACGAAAATGCGAAGCCCAAGCTTTGCTTTGTCGGCTGTCCGCACCTCACTTACAGTCAGCTTATAGACTGGACCGAAAAGGTCGAGAGAGGACTCGAAGCAGAGGGCAGAACAAAGGTTGCCATCCCCACGGTATTTACCTCCGCTCCGGCAGTTGTTGAGAAGTTCAACAAGACTTCCTATGCAGCCCGTCTTAAAGCAACAGGCGTTATCCTCAGCTACATTTGTCCGCTTATGTACATGAATAACCCCCTGTGCGGCAAAAAGCCCGTTATAACCAATTCGAACAAACTCAGAACATACACTTCATCGCGTTACTATACAAATGAAGAAATATTAAAGTACATCACGAAGGGAGCTGTAATGTAATGAAAACCTTTAAAGGACGGGTAGTAGTTCCCGGAACCTGCACTGCGGAGGCTCTTGTTTCGCACGGCGGCTTCAATACGCTTGCAAGCTTTCAGCACAGCCTTATGTTCAATGATAAGGAAGCAAAATGCGGCGACCAGAACAATAAAGATATCTACAATAAGCCCATGGCAGGTAAGGCTCTCTGCCTTCCTCAGACCATAGGCTCCACCACCGGCGGC
Source organism: Clostridiaceae bacterium (assembly GCA_016297645.1). GTDB lineage: Bacteria > Bacillota > Clostridia > Oscillospirales > Acutalibacteraceae > RUG806. Next base: position 1,334 of record JAEDGF010000058.1, on the reverse strand, counting down.
ATGGTGCTTTACTGCGCAAACGCAATGGGCAGAAGTCCGGCGTGCCTTCTTTTCGCGCATCCCATCGATTCGCTTGCAGCGGCAGGCGCAATTCTTTCCGATGTGTGGACTGACACTCCCATGCCCACCGTTGACAGCTTGGGCGAAGAGTTCCTTGCAGCAGTTTCCACAGGCGATAAAATCAGAGTTGAGGAGGACGGCGTAGTTACCATTCTCTGATAACAGCCGCATCTTATTTATGAGTAAACTTACGGAAGATTACACAGGTATTTTTTCACTGATGCTCACCCCCTACAAAGAGGATATGAGCGTTGATTACGATGCATACGAGGAGTACGCCGACTGGCAGGTTTCTCAGGGAGTCGGACACCTTTTCGCTGTCTGCGGCAGCTCCGAAATGGCTGCACTTACTCTCGAAGAACGCGTAAAGCTCGCTTCTCTCACCGCGAAACACAAGGGCAACACCACCGTTGTTGCAACGGCAAATATGGAGCCTTCGTGGTTTCAGCAGGTCGAGGAAGTCAAGAAAATGGAGCAGACCGGCGTTGACGGACTCGTTTTCACGACAAAAGGCTTCGGCAAAGACCCCGAGCGTCTTGTAAGCTACATAGGAGAGCTTAAACAGTATACTTCTCTCCCCGTGTTCATGTACGAATTCCCCGGCTTGCAGCCCTGCAATATCTCGGGCGAATGCTACGGCAGACTCGTTAAAGAATGCGGTGTCTACGGCATAAAGGACACCACCTGCACATATGACGGCATAAAGTCCAAGATAGAGAATAAGGGCGATTCCTGCGTCATTCAGGCAAATATGCCGTTCCTGTTCGAAGCATTCAAGCTCGGCGCAAGGGGAGTTATGGCAACGCCCACTTCGTGCGGCGGCGCCTTCTTCCAAAGATTTTTTGAGGCATTTGTAAGCGGCGATATGGCTCTTGCCGAAAAGCGTTTCCAGGAGATAATCCTCCTTGACAACGCCATTGACAACGGCTTTAACTGCTCGGCAAAATATCTTGTAAATCTTCAAGGCGTAAAGGGAATGCAGCCTCGCAACAGAGGCGGTCAGAAGCTTTCGTCCGCACGCTTGGAGAGCCTTAAAACCTTCCATTCATGGTGCGTGGCCGAAGGACTTATGGCTAAATAATTCGTCGTTCCCGGCGTAAGATCGCCCGTAAAACGGCGGTCGCTTAACAAAAAACTTTTTCGCTTCCGTGTCGTTTCTTTTTCGGCACGGGAGTCGGTTAGGCTGACGGGATTCAAACCCATGTCGCCCGTCAGTGCCACTTTTCGGCACTTTTCGCCCTTTTCGTCTTGACTTGCGTCAGCAAGCCTGCACC
>JAEDGF010000141.1 GCA_016297645.1 Clostridiaceae bacterium | reverse complement strand
ACCGCACCGAACGCAGTTTCCCTCGGCTTGACCGCACCGTTTTTTCTTCGAAAAAATCAAAAGCAGTACCTGAGAAAAAAAGGGCGGCGGACTGCTCCCGTCAGACTGCCGGTTTAACTTCCGTTAAATATTATTTATCGTTCAAATATTGACTGTTCCGCATTTTTTATCTATAATATAAAGCGTCAGAATGCTTTTCCGCCGATTCTGCCGGACGCGGCAGGCGGGCAGGCTTATGTTATTTCCGGAGATGTATAAAAAATGATAACCACAAGAGGCAGATATGCTTTGCGTGTAATGATAGACCTTGCAGAGCATCGCAGCGCAGGCTATGTTCCGATGAAGGAGATAGCGGCGCGGCAGGAGATCTCACTGAAATATGTCGAGCGGATAGTCCCCTCCCTTACAAAGGCAAAGCTGCTTGAAGGAGTCCACGGCAAAGGCGGCGGATATAAACTCACAAAAGCCCCGTCCGACTACACGGTGGGCGAAATTCTCCGCGCGACAGAGGGCGACCTTGCCCCGGTTTCGTGTCTTACGCACTCTGCGCAGCCGTGTCCGCGCACCTGCGAGTGCAAAACGCTCGGGATGTGGAAAAAATACAACGACCTCACGAACGAATTTTTTGATTCTATCTCTCTCGCGGATCTGCTCGGCACCGAGCCGCCGTCCGACTATGTCATCTGACGCGTCGGGACTTGTATAAAAACCGTGACAAACACAAAAAATCCGTAAACAAACGGCAGTCATGTTGCAGCGGTAAGGCATTTTAACCGTCCTTGCCGAGCCGACCGCCGACACATAAAAACACACAAAAAAAGGAGAAAAACAATGCAGGCATTCATTGAAAAGCTCGTTTCGATCATCACCTCGCTCCTGCTGCTGCTCGGCATTCCGTCCGGCTCGTTCGGCGGAAACGGAAATGTGACCGCAGATATGACCGTTTCGTTTGCAAACGAAGTCCCCGGCTCAATGGCAGGCTCCGTTTCCGTCAAGGCTTCGGCAGACGGCGACTACGATATCTACTGGGGCGACGCAGCCGGCGAAAAGCTCACGGCTGAGGTAAACGGACAGACTGTCCCCTACTCGGAATTCGCCACCGTTTCAGTCAAGTTCGGCAAGGGCGAATGGGAGTTCAACGACTTCCTCGCTATCCCCGAAAACGCCGAAACCATGCTCCTCGAAAAGGACGGCAAGCTCCTCGAAACCGAAACCGTTCCCGAGGAAAAACGCCTTGACTACGGCAGCTCGAAATACGCCTTCGGCGCGCTGAGCGATGTTCACTTCAACCGTTACAGCAAGCTCTCGGACGACGACACGGTCGTGTCCTTCCCCCGTGCGCTCAACTACCTCAGAGATTGGGGCGTTTCGGTGGTAGGCATTTCGGGCGACCTCTCACTCAACGGCGAACTCGATTCCTACGAGAAGTACAACAGCGTTGTTTCGCAGTACGACTTCCCCGTTTACACCTGCAAGGGCAACCACGATTGCAGAAAGTATTACACACTCTCCAACTGGCAGAAGAATGTAAACAAGGATATCTACAATTCCGTCAAGCCGGCAGGCATTCTCGATGTATCCTCGAACGGACTTGATTTCGTCTACGAGTGCAACGGCGATATCTTCATCTTTTTCAGCCAGGTCAGCAACACCTATATGCTCGGTGCTCAGCTTGTGACCGACGAGCAGCTCGACTGGCTCGAAAAGCAGTTCGCAGCATACAAGGACAGAAATGTATACCTGTTCTTCCACACCTTCCTCGGAAATGACGGGATTCCCACAAATATGTGCGAGGGCAACATAATAAATCCTCTCGGCGCAACCTACACGCTCACATATGTTAAGGGCAACAAGGACGAGAAGCGCTTCAAAAAGCTCCTCTCCGAGTATAAGAATGTCGTGTTCTTCAACGGTCATTCGCACTGGTCGTACGATATGCAGAAGTACAACATCGACCTCAACATCTCCGACTACGACGGCAAATACGCGCCCATGGTTCATGTAAGCTCCGTTGCCGCACCGCGTACGGTGACAGACACTTCGCTTATCCAGAAGTCGAACCCCGGCTACATGAGCGAGGGTCTTTACATGACCGTTTACAACGATATGCTCCTTATAAGAGCGGTCGACTTTATAAGCGGCGAATTCCTTGCATACGCAACTTATATCGTAGACAGATAATTGCGCGTCCTTTATAACGGACAGTTTTCTCAAAGTAATAGGGGATGTAAAAAAAGCCCAGACCGCAAAAAAGCGGAATTGTCGAACAAAA
>JAEDGF010000140.1 GCA_016297645.1 Clostridiaceae bacterium | reverse complement strand
AAAAAAGGCGGAAAAGCCGCCGGAAAAAAGACAGCAAAAAAAGGCGGAAAAGCCGTCGGAAAAAAGACAGCAAAAAAAGGCGGAAAAGCTGCCGGGCGAAAACCGTAAGCAAAACCGGTAGAAAAAACCGCCGCAAAAAAGGAGATGAAAAAAACGGAAAAGCTCAAAAGCTTTGCGCTTATGCTGCTGTTCGTGTCCGCCGCGCTTGCCGTCACCGTTTTCATGCTTCCGAGCGGCAGAATATCAAAGACCGCGAAATCGGTTCTGTCCGTTTTTATGGTTTTCTGCGTGATAGCGCCCGTGTTCGGCATAATCGGGAAAAACGGAGTGGGACGGGAGCTTGCGGATATCTTTTCGGGCTATTCGTCGCCCGAAAGCTCCGACAACGGCGAAATCATGGCTGAACAGGCGAGGGAGCAGGTCGCGGCGGCGCTCACGGAAATAATAAAAAATAAAACGGAAATTCCGTTCGATATTTCGCTCGATATTGATATCGGCGACGATTTTATCATAGATATAAAACGCGTGACGGTGTTTTTTTACTCGCGCCCGGAGAACCTCGGCGATATCGCCTTCACGCTTGAAAAGGAGCTGGGCTTTATGCCCGAATTCAAGGTGGATGACGATGAGGAGAACTGATTTTTTTGAAAAGCTGAAAAAAGACAAACGGGTTATAATTCTTGTCGGCATAGGTATTTTGGGAATGCTCCTGCTGCTTTTCTCCGAAACGGGAACTACCGCGAAAAAGGACAGCGGCGAAGCCCTCCCGTACGGCGAAAAGGCGGAAAAGGAGCTTGAAGAACGGCTCGAAAGTCTTTTAAGCGGCGTGTCGGGTGTCGGCAGAGTTAAAGTCATGGTGACTCTTGACGGCACTTGGGAGAGCGTTTATGCAAAGGACGGTGAAAACAAAGAAAACGGCGAAAAGGAAGAATATGTGATAATAAAAGAGGACGGCAGCAGCACCGGGCTGAAAATTCGCTCCGTGCGCCCCGGCATAAAGGGAGTGGGCGTGAGCTGCGACGGCGCGGACAGCGCGTCCGTCCGCGAGAGCGTCACTTCTCTTGTCTGCGCTTCGCTCGGGGTACCGTCAAACAAAGTGTATGTCGCGAAGGCGTCACCGAAAACAAAAAACAAATAATTTTAATTCGGAGGTCTTTTTATGCATTTATTACTCGGAAAACGACAGCTTATTCTTGCCGGGCTTGTTGTTCTGCTTGGGCTTGCCGTGTTTGTCAACTGGTATTTCACCGGGACGGATAAACGGCTCTCGCCCGAAGGGGCGGCAAACGCAACGGAGAGCGGAGAAAACTCCGGCGCTGCCGAATATGTAAACGCCGAAGCCGAAACAAAGCCCGGCGACGCTTTTGCCGCCGCACGCCTTGCCCGCAACGCACAGCGCGACAAGTCCACGGAGGAGCTTAAAGCCGTAATGGCAAGTGCGGGTGAAGATACGGACGCCGCCGCAAAGGCTTCCGCCGCGATAGAGGATATCGCTAAAACCGCGTCCGTCGAAACGGATCTCGAAAGCCTTGTCGGCGCTGCAACGGGAAACGAATGTGTCGCGGTCATTTCGGAAAACACCGTCAATATTCTCGTTCCGTCCGACGATCTGAACGACGACGCGGTTCTTAAAATCAGCGACATAATATCTGGCGTATGCGGCAAAAAGTACGAGAATATCCGCATTTCAGCCGCCGGACAGTAAGACAGCTTCGCGATTATCGTATCGGACGGTAAGGCGAGTCCGTGATTTTTGCCGGATTCCCCGAAGTGCCGATTCCGCCGAAAAAAGGAAAGCTCAAAGGCGTATTGACAAAGAAAAACCTCCGCGATACAATGGTAGTGAATTTGTGTCGCGGAGGTTTATTCTATGATTTTCAGAAAAACGGGCGAACGGGACGGCTACACCGTTCTTAACGACGGAAGCGCGAGCCTGCTGTTCGATTTTATCGAGATGACCGTCCTTGACGGCGAGGAGTACGCCGCCTTCTGCGAAAAAGAGAGCGGAGAGCTTGCCGTTCTCAGAATAGCGGACGATTCCGCAACCGAGGTGTATGAAACAATAGAAAGCGACGAGCTGTTCATGCGCGTCTGCCGTAAATTTGCGGAGGAATACCCGGACGAATTTGACTTCGACTGAGCGGCGCGGACCGTGCCGGTTTTGCTGCAATAATACACAATGCGGACGATTTTTGCGGACGGGTCCGCGTGCGTTCGGTTAGGCTGACGGGACTTGAACCCGTGTCGGTTTTGACCGGCTGATTTTCGCTCAT
>JAEDGF010000139.1 GCA_016297645.1 Clostridiaceae bacterium | reverse complement strand
TTCTACCGTTTTCTGTACTTTATGAAAACGCGGAAGCTGCCGAGCTTTTTCCTTGTCTTTGCGTATATCGCAGCCGCCTGCATGATGCACTCCGGAGTTATTGCGCTTGCTCTTATATATATTGTATGTATTCCGCTCCGGCAGACGGACAGCATTAAAAAAGGTCTTTATGCCGAGATATCTCGTCCCCGCATTGCTTTTCATCGGTATTCTTACACTCACTCCCATTTGGAAGTCGATGTTTGCGAAAATAGGCGATTTCAATTCATTGGACGATGTTGTCGCGCGTGCCGGGCAGTTCACCGAAGGCGAAGCGAATACCCGTTATGTGTCCGATATGCCGGAGAGTATTTCGCGGCTTATTTTGCAAATTCCGTACAGAACCGTACTGTTTGCATTTGTTCCGCTGCCGTGGATGATAATCAGTTTCGACACCGCGCTTTCATGGGTGCTTGATGCCGCGCCTCAGATGTTTATTGCTTACAGAACCGTGCGGCTTTTGTTTACGACAAGGCGGAACAAAAAATACAGGCTTTATGTTGTAATTTTCGTGCTTATTATTTTAGGCTGACGGGACTTGAACCCGTGTCGGTTTTGACCGGCTGGTTTTCGCTCATGCCGCGTTAAAACCCTTGCAAATACGTCAAGTATTCGCTGCGGGCTTTGCCTTGCCTGAACAAAAATCAGCTCAGGCAAAACTGCTCTGCACCCGACAGTAGACAATTTTTGAGCAATTTTCGTTTTTTGAGGTGCAGGCTTGCTGACGCAAGTCAAGACGAAAAGGGCGAAAAGTGCCGAAAAGGGGCACTGACGGGCGACATGGGTTTGAATCCCGTCAGCCTAGGCACATATATCATATGCGGCATGGGAACCACGGCGTACGGCAACGCGATACGCCACCGAGCGAAGATTCTGCCCATCGCAGTGAGCTTTATTATAGGACTTTATACACATCTTGAAAACAGGAGAAAACGATCGAATGAAAGTTTCAATTATAATCCCGGTATATAACGGAGAAAAAACAGTGCGCGCGGCGGTTGAATCAGCCGTGAACGGTGCGCCGGACACGGTTGAAGTCGTTGTTGTCAACGACGGCTCGACCGACGGCACGGAGAAGGTTTTGGACGAGCTTGCCGCCGAGTATTCGTGCGTTCGTGTCTTTTCAAAACCGAACGGCGGAGTTTCCTCCGCGAGAAATTACGGCATCGAAAAGGCGAACGGCGATTTTCTTATGTTCCTTGACGCGGACGACACCTTCGAACCCGGCGCGGTGCAAACCATGATAAAGTCGGCGGAGCAAAACAACGCCGATATCACAATGTTTGGGTACAGAACGGTAGCCGGCTCTGTCGTTACCGATTTTATGCCGCCCTTTACAGGCGTTCTGAAAGGTAAAAAAGAAATATTCGAAAAGCTCGTTTACCCCGTCGTTTTTTCGGGTGAAAACGGGTATATCGCAAGCGTTTGGACTTCTGTTTTCAAAAAGTCGGTGATTACGGACAACGCCCTGAAATTCGATACGAGAATAAAAATATCCGAGGACACGGTTTTTATGACGCAGTTCTGGCTCTGCTGCAATGAAGCCGCAGCCGCAGACAAGGCGCTGCTTACATACAATCTTGCGGACGGCTCGGCAACGAAAAGATATGCTTCGGGGCTGCTCGAAAACCATGAAACCGTAACACGGGAGCTTGAAAAATCACTTTCCGAAAACGGTATCGAATACAGCGATAAAATCAGAGGTACGCGTGCGGTCGCCGTGGGCATTTCGCTTATCGTAAACGAAGCGCGTTCCGGCAATCCTCACAACTTTTTTGAGTCACTCAAATGCGTTTTCCGTGCCTCCTCTCATCTCAGAAAAGATGCGTCCTTGTGCTGCCCTGAGAGCAAAAAGGTTCGTATTAAAAAGCATATCGTAATGTGTCCCGTTTTGGGTGCGGCTTTTCTTATTTGCAGAAAAATTCAAGCCAAAAGAGGAGTCAGCTTTTGAAAAAAACTGATGTTTTTCGTAACATCTCTCAAAATGGGCGGCAGCGAAAAAACGCACGCTCGATTTTTCGCCGGACGAGTGTCTCAGCGATTTTATTGATATCCTCGAAAAATGAAAAACACCGCAGAAAAAAAACAGGGATCGTATGCGTCCGAAAAAGCGGGCGTATGCGATCCCCTTTGCCGTTAAATGACGGACTTTTCGCTTTGCTGCCTGCCGCGCGTTACGCCGTGTTGACCGCTTGCGTGCCTTACGATGTGTTGACTGCCGGCCGCATTCTATGGCTCGTTGGCTGCCCGCCGCGCTCTAT
>JAEDGF010000057.1 GCA_016297645.1 Clostridiaceae bacterium | reverse complement strand
AAGTGCCGAAAAGGGGCACTGACGGGCGACATGGGTTTGAATCCCGTCAGCCTAATAAAAAAGAATCATAAAGTTTTTAGGAGTCGGGTTTTTCCCGACTCATTTTTTCTCCCGCTTCACGGATTTCTGTGTAAAATGAAAACTGCGGCAACCCTTTTTACGGGAACCGCAGTTTTCTATATTATCTTCTCCTCTTATTCGATTGTTATAAGGCGCTCACCCAAAACGCTCTCAAAGTTGAGCAGAGCAGTAGAGCTGACCTTATCAAATGTAAGACTGCATTCTTTGCCGTCAATAAACGCCTTTTTAGGTTCTTTTGCAAGTTTCAGGCGAATATATGCGTTAAAGTCGCCTGCACCGTTAACCTTCAATTTGACACCGCTGTCGGAAACATCCATTTCAAGAATTCTTACGGAGGTTCCTATAATTGCATTGTCATCTGTAATAAGCGAAAGGTCTGTCAAGAGTGTTTTTTCGCCGGGCTTGACAACCTTCTTCGTGCAGATGGCAAAGTCGGTGGCAAACATATCCGCATAGCAGCCTTCAAGAACCAGAGGATCTTCATTCAGGCTTTCATCCATAACGGCGGCCGCAATCTTTGTTCCGCGCTTTGTCAGAAGGTAGTTTTTGTACTCTATCTCATAACCGGCGCTCTCAACAGTAGCCTTGAAGGCTGCGCGAAGCTCATCGGCATTTTCTTTCGAGTAGCTGTAAACACAGGGGTTCTTCTTTATGAAAGTCACAAAGCCCTTGCCGCACTTTTGTGCCGAGCACTCGTCAAACGACAGTCCGAGCATTTCGAAAAGATGTTCGGTGGGGGAGTCGTATCTGCCGGTCCACCACGAATTTACTTTGTTAAATTCGTCCTTGCAGCTGTCGACAACAAAGAGTGTTCCGCCGCGTCTTACCCACTCTGCAATGCAGGTGTTGATGTCGGGATATTCCGGTTTCATAAACTCGTAGCTCATTACAAGAACATCGTAGTCGTCAAGATATCCGGGGTATCGTCTTGCATTGTCGGAAAGAACCGGTCTTACGGGCAGACCGTATTTAAGAAGCGGCAGTGCAAGCGAGAAAAATCCGGGAAAGCCGTTTGACTGCATATATTTGAGAAGGATCTCACCCGTTTCGTCTTTGCCTTTGAAGAGCTTTTCCGTAAACTCGTCAAAGAGGGACTGTTCTTCAAGAAGAACGGTACCGGTTTTCTCCTCGGGCGGAGCAGAAAAACAGCAGTCGGGATATGCTCTTTGGCAAAGCTCGCTGTCGCCGGTAAGAATTCCTATGCGAAGTCCCTGTGAAGGTTCGGATTCGAATGTGCCGAGAGTGTTGAACACATTATAAAGAATCGTTGTATAGTCGTCCGGAATCAGCTCGGCATCGGGTGCACCTTTTGGGTACTTCTCGTTAAACACGCGATTCGGCCACGGCGCAATTTCAAAGCAGTCAACGCCGGGGTGAAGCAGCGAAGCTGTAACGGTTGCCATGTAGTTTTTGCGGTAATCGTTCCAGTCAAATATCTTATTATCTTCTATCGGGTCATGAAGAAACCACATTTTTCTGCCTGTTCCTTTAACAAGCTCCTGCATTACGCCGTATTCAAGATAAGAAGTTTCGAATGTACGCTCTTTTCTCTCGCCGTTGAACCAGTTCTGTTCACGGGAAGTACCGGTCCATACCTGTGCTATACAGCCGTCAACTGCCGGGATATCCGAGAGTTTGCCCTCGGGGCTGATAATTTTCCACTGGGTGTAGTTTATAAGAGAGTGCGTGGGAACATAAAAGCGAACAGCCTTGCCGTATTTGTTCATGGAATACTCCTTTATGGAGGACGCAACTCTGTCTATCGTCCTTGTGAACAGATACGCTTTGAGCTTAGCGCATTTATATTTAGCATCGGCGCTTTCATGCTGAGGCTTCCACGGCTCGCGGTAGTACATCTCATATTCGCGCTTGAATGCGGGAGAGTATCCTGCTCTGTCCCAGAACTCGGGTTCCTCAACATGGATAGCTTCAACACCCGCATCGACAACAATGCGAAGCCTGTTTGCAATGTAATCGGCAAAAGAAACCGTGGGGACCATATATGGCGAACGCTCACTGTGCATTATGCGGTTGCCGTAGCGGTCAGTCTGTGCTTCGTCCCAATGATTTTTGCCGTCGTAAATGCCGTCGAGATAGTCGGTATAGTTGCCCCATGAAATACCGGACATGAAATGTATAACATATCCTTTGTCTTTGTAGAGCTTAATACGGTCGGGCGTTGTCGGATCAAATCCGTATACCATGACAAAGTCGCATTGAAGATCGGTGTGGACATCCGGGAGAGCGCGTATCTGAATACCTGTACGCTCTTCTGTTTTGCTGCGGATAAATGCCATAAAAAACTCCTTGTAATTTGTCAGGCGCTGGCAGCAGTGTTTTTCTTTCTGTTTCTGTATTCACGCGGTGAAACGCCGACATATTTTTTGAACGCGGAAGTAAATGTATTGAAATGCGAGAAACCGCATTTAACAGATATTTCCTTAATCGGAATAACTGTTTCGGTAAGATAATACTTCGCCTTGTTTATGCGAAGATTTGTTATGTAGCCCTTGGGAGTATCACCGAAGGTGCGCTTGAAGCAGTTTGAAAAATAACTGTACGAAAGCCCGCAGGCTTCGGCAAGATCCTCAATTGAAAGCTGTTTGTCGTAATTTGCGTTAATATATTCCGTCGCGACTCTTATTCCCTTGAAGTACGAGGTTGTATGTTCCTCGGACGCATTATTCTGAACTGCCGAGTCGATTATTCCGGAAACGATTATTCTGCTCATGGGAATAAGAACATTCGCTTCGTCGCAGTTGTCTTTTCCGTATTCGCTTATGAAAAGCTCGATGAAAGCCGAGAGAGATGCAGAGGCATAAAAGGGAGAGGCGAGAGATGAAAAATCAAGATTTTTTGATTTCAGTACTTCGTCGAACAGGCTGCGGTTTACTATAATATCGGTAAATGATACACCTGTGGGTTTGTGCTGAATATTGAACGGACGGTTGGGGGAAACATTATATACGGTGTTTACCTCACTGTAATAAACGGCACCGTCGCCGGAAAGATAAGGAACGGATGTATTGGGGATAAGAAACTCCACAACATCGGTTTGACCCGTTTTGATTTCATATGACAGCGGTGACGAGGTGCTTATCTTGGCAATGGCGAAATTGTCGGTACCGTACACAGCCGTATCGTTGTGAATGTTACTATTTACAAAGCCTGCCTTTTGTGCAAAAGAAGCCACTTTTTCAGGAGCACAACCTCGCATTTATATCCCTCCGTATCGATTTTATACAAATATTATATAGCATTCTTCGAAAAAAAACTTGCAATGTATTGATTAAAAGGTGTACTATATTGATATGGGGGCGATTTATACGGAATACAATTACGAGAAAGACTATGTTAATCAGGAAACCGGTTTCATGTTGCGGTATGTTTACAGTGAAACGGAAAGACTCGTTGAACACTGGCATGACTACTTTGAAATATTCCTCATGATAGAGGGAAATACGATTCATAGTGTCAACGGAATAAAGCAGGAGCTTCGCGAGGGGTATTTGGTTTTTATCCGTCCCGGTGATGTACATAAGTACGAATGTACGGAGAAATGCCGCTTTCTGAATCTTACATTTTCAAAGAATACAATGACCGAGCTTATACATTTCTTCGGCGCGGGCTTTAATGCCGAGAGGATTCTGCGCGAAAAATATCCGCCCGTTTCGATACTCACACAAGGTGAGAAGGACAGGCTTTTTAAGAAATTCCAGCAGATAAACACCTTGAAGCTGAACAGCAACAGCAAGTTCAAATTCAGAATGCGTGCGTTCTTGGTTGAGATAATGTCGTCGTACTTTTCGGACGAAATGTACTCGCCGCACCCGGATATTCCGCACTGGCTTGAAATGCTCTGTCTGAAAATGCATTCGAAAGACAATTTTGCAGCCGGAATAACAAGAATGACAGAGCTTTCCGGCTGTACGCAGGAGCATCTTTCCCGAAGCATGAAAAAATATTACGGCGTAACCGCGACGGAGTATATAAACGAACTCCGGCTCAATTACGCCGCAAATATGCTTAAAAATTCAAGCATGAGTATTCTTGAAATATGCTATGACTGCGGTTTTGACAACACGAGCTATTTTCACCGCAAGTTCAAGGAAAAATACGGACTGACTCCGCTGCGCTTCCGTGTGCTCAATAAAGGCAGGCTTATCTGACGGGCGGCTTCATTTTCTCAAAAGCACCGGGACAAATTTGTGCCTTACCGAAACTGTTCCGTCAAGGTTTTCCGACAGCTCATAGAGTCTGCCGCCGAGCTGACGCACATTGTGGCAGGCGTGCGCACTCAAATAGCCGTCGAATGAAAGCGAGATCCCTTTGTAGTTGAGAGTAAAATTGTTGAAGTGGTCGTGACCGAAGCAGAAATATTTGATATCGCCGCGTTCGAGGCAAGCACGGAATAACCCGTTATTGAGCGAGTTGCAGCTCACTTCTTCGCCGAATTCACCGGTTAAGCCGTTTTCTTCGGGTGAAAGAGATGCTTCTCCCATCTCTGTGAGCGGAATATGCATAACGGCAAGCGCGGGCAAAACTCCGTTTTGTTCTTTTTCCAGCTTTTCCGAAACGGAGTAGTACCATTTTACTTGATTGAAATCAACACCACTTTTGGGATTCAAATGCGAACCGTGAGAGTCAAAAGCGTAGATATTGAAAACGGGTTTTGTTCCGTTTCTGTCAAAAACGGTCAGTGTGTATGTTCCCGAGCCTCTGAATTCCTCCGGGCCCGCTTTTGAAAGACAGAGAGGAAACTCACCGTAAATTTTCTGTGCCTCCTCGTTTGAAACGCCGAAATTGTCGTCGTGATTACCGAAAACGGAAGCCCATGGGATTTTTTTGCTCTCGATAGGTGCGGTGAGTGAAGTGAGCATTTTGCGCAGCTGCACCGTATTTTCAATATGGATTTCACCGGGACCCGCAATATCGCCGAGCATTAAAACAAGATCGGGATTTGTTTTTTTTAGAAGTATTTTCAGGTATGCTGCCGTCAGAGCTTCATTGTATCCGATTCCCGCGTGGATATCGGAAATGCACAGGATTCGAAATTGTCCCGCGCTGTTAAGGTGTAGCAAATTGTCAGGCATATATTATTCCTCCGAAAACATTTATTATTTTGATTTATTTTATCATGTATAACCGGCGGTGTAAACCGCAAAAAAACTCCGCCCCTCAAAAAAGGCGGAGTTTTTGTTATTTTTCAAAATTTATTGATTATTTTCAGTTGCTGCCATCGGTAACGATTCCTTTGAGAGCGGAGGAAAGACCGGCTATGCCCTGAATTTCGGAGGGAATAATGATCTTCGTAGCCTTTCCGTCTGCGGCTTTTTCGAATGCTTCAAGCGATTTTATCGTGAGAACAGCCTGTGACGGATTTGCGGCATTTATAAGCTCGATTGCCTTTGCGGTAGCTTCCTGCACGGAGAGAATCGCCTGTGCTTCGCCTTCCGCTTCGCGAATCTTCGACTCCTTGATTGCTTCCGCACGGAGAATTGCCGACGCTTTGTCGCCCTCTGCGGTAAGTATCTTTGATTCCTTTTCGCCCTGAGCGACAAGAATTGCGGATGCCTTTTCTCCCTCCGCACGCAGGATAGCTTCACGGCGCTCGCGTTCGGCTTTCATCTGTTTTTCCATCGCGTCCTGAATTTCTCTCGGCGGGAAGATGTTTTTAAGCTCAACACGGTTTACCTTTATGCCCCACGGGTCGGTCGCCTCGTCAAGTATAACGCGGATCTGCGCGTTGATGGTATCGCGCGAGGTGAGCGTGTGGTCAAGCTCCATGTCGCCTATGATGTTTCTGAGCGTTGTTGCGGTAAGATTTTCAATGGCTGCAATGGGGCTTTCAACGCCGTAGGTGTAAAGCTTAGGGTCGGTTATCTGATAGAAAACGACCGTATCTATCTGCATTGTAACATTATCCTTTGTTATAACGGGCTGCGGAGGAAAGTCGGCAACCTGCTCTTTGAGCGAAACTGTCTTCGCTATGCGTTCAATGACGGGTATCTTAACATGAAGTCCCGTCTGCCATGTGGTTGAATACGCGCCCAATCTCTCTATAACATACGCTTTGGACTGCGGCACGATTTTGATGTTTGCCACCACTATTGCAACAATAAGAAGAACTATTGCAGCGATAATGATAATAGTTGCATAATTCATAAAAATAACCTCCTGTTATTCTGTTTCAACGATAAGCTTTACGCCTTCGATTCGAAGGACTTTTACCTTTGTTCCTTCCGGAATTTCTCTGCCGTCCGCAGATTTCGCCGACCATACGGCAGCGCCGAGCTTTACTTCGCCTTTCCCGGTTATCTCGTCGATAGTGTCGGTCACGATTCCGGTTTTTCCTATCGCCATATCTGCGTTTGTCGGCTGCGCCTTTTGGTTGATGAACTTCTTAACAAGCGGTCTTGTAAGAATGAGAGCCGCTGCCGAAACGCCCGCAAAGACGGTTATCTGAACAGCCAAATTGTCGACGCCGAAAACCGCAAGCAGCATGGCGATAAATGCGCCGAGAGCAAACCACACCGTCGTGAGCTGAACGGTTATAAGCTCTATTACGGCGAATAAGACGGCAACACCGAGCCATACGAATACGGAAATGTTTTCAGGCATAACATCACCTCGCTGAAATTTTACCACATAATTTCAAATAATTCAATTGCAAAAGACGGTTTTTTCGGTTACAAGAGTGTAACAATCGCCGTTTCGCGCACTTAACAAAAAGTTTTATTTTTTATTGCTTTATTCAATACGCGTTTTGCTTTTTTGAGGTTGACAATAACACTGTGCTTTGGTACAATATGTAGTTGTTTGACCGATAGGAAGTGTATATATGAGGAACAGCTATGTAAATCCGCTCTGCGTCAGATATGCGAGCGACAAAATGAAATTTATTTTCAGCGACGACAACAAGTTTTCGACATGGCGCAAGCTGTGGGTCGCTCTTGCCGAGAGTGAAATGGAGCTCGGAATCGAAAATATAACTCCGGAACAGATAGCGGAGATGAAAGCGCATATTTTTGATATCGACTACGACAAGGCGCGTGAATACGAATCGAAGCTGCGTCATGATGTAATGGCTCATGTACACACCTTCGGCGATGCCTGTCCCAAAGCAAAGCCCATAATCCACCTCGGAGCAACCTCGTGCTATGTAGGCGACAATACAGATATCATCGTTCTTCGCGAGGCGATGCTGCAAATCAAAAAGCTTTTGGTCAACGCAATAAAGGCGGTTTCCGATTTTGCGTCGAAGTGGAAGGACGAACCGACGCTTGCATACACTCACTTTCAGGCGGCGCAGCCCACAACGATAGGCAAACGCGCGACGCTGTGGTGTCAGGATCTGCTTATCGATCTCGAAAATCTCGATTTTCAGCTTTCTTCCCTCAAATTTTTCGGCTGCAAGGGAACAACCGGAACGGGAGCCAGCTTTTTGGAGCTTTTCGGGGGCGACGGTGAGAAGGTCATTTCGCTCGAAAAACTCATAGCTTCGAAAATGGGCTTTGATAAATGTATGCCCGTTTCGGGGCAAACTTATACGAGAAAGATAGACTACAATGTTCTTTCGGTTCTTTCGGGAATTGCACAGAGCGCTACAAAGTTCTCAACGGATATACGCCTTCTTTCACATCTTAAAGAGTTCGACGAGCCGTTTGAAGCGGGACAGATCGGTTCTTCGGCAATGGCTTACAAGAGAAACCCGATGCGCAGCGAACGGCTTGCGTCACTTGCAAGATATATAATCACCGACACGATGAACCCGGCTATCACGGCTGCGACACAGTGGTTTGAGAGAACGCTTGACGACTCCGCCAACCGTCGTATCAGCTTGCCGGAGGCATTTCTTGCGGCAGATTCCGTCTTGTCGCTGCTTATAAACATTATTACGGGCGGCTCGGTATATCCCGTTATGGCGAAGCGCCATCTTGATGAGGAGCTTCCTTTTATCGCGACCGAAAACATCCTTATGGACTGCGCAAAGCGCGGTGCGGACCGTCAGGATATGCATGAGGCGATACGGGAGTACTCCGTGGCAGTCGCAAAGCGGATGAAGCTCGAAGGCAAAGACAATGATCTGCTTCAAAAGCTTCTTGATGATAAGCGCTTCATGCTTACGAAGGAGGACCTCGACAGAATATTGAATGTGAGAAGCTTTATCGGCCTTGCGCCGGAGCAGACCGCATCGTTTATCGAAAACGAGGTCAAGCCTGTCCTTGAAGCAAACAAAGAGCTTCTCGGAGTGGATATAAACATTGCGGTCTGACCGTAACGATTAAAAATGTATTATAACGGAATCGGCGGAGCAAATTTGTAAGCGGAATCCTTGCTGCGGTTTCTTCTCCGACTTCGATAAAAGAGAGGTATACAGTCATGTTAACAGCAATCGTAGGAATTAACTGGGGCGACGAAGGCAAGGGCCGTATGGTCGATTTGCTTTCAAGTGATTATGACATCGTAATGCGTTACCAGGGCGGAAACAACGCGGGGCACACCGTCGTAAACGAAAAGGGTAAGTTTATACTTAACCTTCTCCCGTCGGGCATTCTTCGCGATGAAACGGTAAATGTAATGGGCCCCGGAATGGTAATTGATGTCGAGCACCTTTTCAATGAAGTCGCCAAGATCAGAGAGGGCGGAATTGACATCACCCCCGAGCACCTTAAAATTTCAGACAAAGCTACCATCTGTATGCCGTACCACAAAATGCTCGACATCCTCGAAGAGGATCGCCTTGCCGACAAAAAGTTCGGTTCAACACGCCGCGGCATAGCTCCGGTCTATGCCGACAAATATTATAAAAAATCCATAAGAATGTGCGATCTCAGACATCCCGAGCTTCTTCTCGCAAAACTCAAAGATATTGTTGAGTGGAAGAACCTCACGATTGCCGGCGGTTATAAGCACGAGCCGATAAAGGCAGAAGACATGTATGAGTGGCTCATGAAATATGCCATGCCGTTCAAAGATTACCTCTGCGACACAACGACTTATCTTACCAAAGCCGTTAAAGAAGGAAAATCAATCATGTTTGAAGCGCAGCTCGGCGCTCTCAGAGATATAGATTTCGGTATTTTCCCGTTCACTTCGTCATCCTCAACCATTGCTGCATACGCTCCTCTCGGCGCAGGTATTCCCGGACAGAAGCTCGACAATGTGATTGGTATTATCAAGGCATACTCCTCCTGTGTCGGCGCTGGTCCTTTCACCTGTGAACTTTTCGGAAAAGATGGCGACGAGTTGAGAGAAGCCGGCGGAGAATACGGTGCCGCAACCGGCAGACCGAGAAGAGTCGGCGGGTTTGATGTTCTTGCTTCGCGCTACGGCGTTCTTATGCAGGGCGCTACAAGTCTTGCGGTTACAAAGCTCGATGTTCTCAGCTATCTCAAAAAGATTCCCGTCTGCACCGGTTATGTCGATAAGGACGGCAATGCCTATGACAGCTTCCCGCTCGGCGTTGAGCTTGACGAAGCAAAGCCCGTATACGAGTATTTCGACGGCTGGAACTGCGATATCTCGTCTTGCAGAAAATTCGAGGAGCTTCCCGAAGCCGCACAGAAGTATGTTAAATACATCGAAAAAGAAGTCGGCTGTCCCGTTCAGTATGTATCGGTCGGCGCTGAAAGAGATGCTTATATAAAAATGTTCTGATAATTTTCGGAAAAATTGAAAAGCGCACCTTTGCTTTTACGGCAGAGGTACGCTTTTTTGCGAACAGGCGCTGTTCGGCAGCACGCTTATAAGTCGGAGATATAAGTAACAAAGGAGGACTTTCGCATGAGAAGAACGGACAGAGAAGTCAGGGACCCCGAAGCGATCGTACGCATAATTGAGGAGTGTCCGGTAATGCGCATCGGACTTTCGGACGGTGAATTTCCCTATATTGTGCCGGTCAATTTTGCGTATGAGTATTCCGACGGCAAGTTTTTTCTGTACTTTCACGGAGCTTTGGCGGGCAGAAAATATGAACTGCTGAAACAAAACGGAAAATGCTCGTTTGAAATGGACAGACAAATTTCCGTAAAGCTTATGCCGGAAAACAGGGGAGTGACGACTCTTTATCGTTCTGTCATGGGCAACGCGGATGTCGTTTTCCTTGAAGGCAGCGAGAAAAACGAAGCGCTCAAAAAGCTTATGGGACGCTACGAGGAAAGCCGTGGCTTTGACTGCGATTTCTCCTGTACGAGAGGAACGGCAGCAGTAAAGCTCTGTGTTACCGAAATTTCTGCAAAAGAAAATATGTGAGTGCTTGAAGAAACGGAGTAAAAAGATGGAGAATGTAAAAAAACAGGTTATAGTTTTTTCCGATTCACCCGAATTCAATATTGTACGCAACCTTTACGAATGTGCGGTAAAACAGCTTGTATTAAAATTTGAAGTTCTCAACAGCGAATTCAATGTTTTATACGCACGCAATCCAATCCACCATATTGAAAGCAGAGTTAAATCTGCCGAGAGCATTGCGGCGAAGCTCAACAAAAAAGGCAAACCGATATCGATTCCGTCTGCCCGTGAAAATGTTAATGATATTGCAGGCGTGCGCGTGGTGTGCCACTATATCGATGATGTCTACCGCGTTGCGGAAATGCTCGAACGACAAAAAGATGTCGAAATTATAAAACGACAGGACTATATAAAAAATCCCAACTATAACGGCTACCGTTCGCTGCATCTCGACATACGCCTGCCGGTCTATCTCTCCGATAAGACGGAGTATGTCGGCGCGGAAATTCAAATTCGCACTATTGCGATGGATTTCTGGGCAAGCTTGGAGCATGACATAAGGTACAAGGCAGATAAATCAAAGCTGCCGGTAGGTATTAACGAAGAAATGTACGCCTGTGCCGATAAAATCGCCGAGATTGACCGGCAAATGCAGGATATGTACAAGCGAATAAAAGAAGCCGAAGAACAAAACGGGAAGTAAACAGCCCCGTGAAAAAACAAATTATTCAGTAATTTCGGTTTGTAACAGCCGAAAAGCACAAATAAAAGATTTACCCGTAACGCAAAAGATCAAAAGCACGGCTTGCCGCCGTTTGCCGTTTCAGACAGACGGTCTTGCAGACCGAACGACCGTACGCTGCGGGCGGAAGGGAGCAGCCATGGCGGACAACAATAATAAACCGAAAAAAAATTGCCATGCAAAGCACCGTGAGCGGCTCAGGCACCGCTTTTTGGTAAACGGACTCGACGGCTTTTCTGAACATAATGTTCTCGAAATGCTGCTGTTTTATTCGATTCCGCGGAAGGATACAAATGAACTGGCACATGAGCTTATCGATCGGTTCGGTTCTCTTGCCAATGTTTTTGACGCTCCGTATGAAGCGCTGAAAAGAATTGACGGCGTAGGCGAACGCACAGCGACTCTTCTTAAATTTATCCCGGCGCTTTGCGGAGAATACAGACTTAGCCGTAACGAAGTGAAGGCGGTAATAAGAACCCGTGACGAAGCTGTCGAATATCTTGCGCCGTACTTTACCGATATGCAGACGGAATACGCCGTTTTGCTTTCGCTTGACGCGGGCGGACGCGTAATGAATGTGATTAAGATGAGGTACGGCTCGACGGAGGAAACAGACATAGATATAAACACGGTGTTTTTCGAGGTCATGTCGAATTCGCCGTCGGCGGTTGTGCTTGCACACTGCCATCCGCGCGGACTTGCCGCACCGTCACAGATGGATATCTCCACAACGGAAATTCTCGCGGATATGCTCTCGGGCTTTAAGACGAAGCTGCTCGACCACATCATATTCGCGCGTGACGATGTATTTTGCATGTCGATGATGAAAAACAGGCTCCGTCCCGGCACGCTGCATTTTTCGGAGTAATACAGAAATAAAATCGCTCTGAAACGATGATGCGGCAGGAAATATTTTTTGTTCTTTTAATCGAGG
>JAEDGF010000138.1 GCA_016297645.1 Clostridiaceae bacterium | reverse complement strand
AAAAAGTCGAAAAAGCATGAATAATTTACGGTCGGGCGATATATTTGTTCTCTTTTGCCGTTATTTGCTATTGTCTTTTTTTGTATGATAATGTAAAATGGATTGGATTTTTTGAAACAGGTGAACTTATGACTGAAACAATAAATGAGAAAACGACCGACGCGCTGTTCGGCTTTACCGCCGCAGGCAAGGTGTTTTCATGCGCGCTTGCGTTTGCGGCGTGCCTTTCGCTCAACATCTATTCCGCGCTTATCTGCTGTGCGGCGTGCCTTGCCGCGTCCGTAATGCGAAAAAACACCGTGCTGTGTCCGGACGCGTTTCTTATAGTACCGCTCGTTTTCGTTGCAACAAGCTGCGGCGCTTCCTATCTGCCCGTCACTCTGCTTGCCGGTGCGGCACTGTATTTCCTGCTGAGTATCCCGGCGCTTAAAAAGACGGACGGCTTTTTCGGTTTGTCCTCACTCCCGCTCAGCTGTCGGCTCGGCGTTTCGGCGGGGCTTGCCTTTTCCGTCACCGCGCTTCTCACGACATATTATTTCGGAATAGGCGCAACGGGCGCAACCGTTCTCGAAATGCTCAAAAACTACCGCTATCTCGGCTTCCATCCGAACTGGCGCGGCGTATTTTACGGCACTATTACTCTTTTTGCCATGATAACATACCCGTTTAAGTTCAAAAAGCTCTCGCAGTATCTGCCTGCCGAGGTGGTTTCTCTCTTTATACCGTTCGCGCTCAATGTCGTTCTTAACCCGAACAGAGCCGAAACGCCCATTCTCGAAGTGGGTTCGCTCGGCTTTATGAACGGGCTTTCCGGCGTTAAAGACTTTCTGCCGATAACAAAGACCGGTTTTACGGATTCGTCCGTTCTGCCCGTTGTACTCAAAGGCGCATTTTCGGTCGGCGTGCTGCTGTTCTTCCTGTCCGAAAACAGAAAAGATATCGTCCCCACCTCTTCCGCAAACGGTGTGTCCGCCCTTTTCGGCGGAATCCCGGCAGCCCCGCAGCCGATAAAAGCATACGGTGCGGCTTCGGCGGCAATGGGGATAATCGCAGCCGTAACGGTGACGCTTATGTCCGTCCCCGTTTCGCGGCTTCCGGTGCATTCGCTTGCGGTGGTGCTTATCGTGTCGGCGTGGAAAAAGGTGAAGTTCGGCAGCTTTTCGGAGATGATGAAGCGCGAAAAGCTCCTCGGGCTTTTGGTTTTCCTTGCCTGCGCCGCGTCCTTTGTATTCTTCGACATCGGCAGAGCGCTTACAATATGTATCGTCCTGTCGGCAGTTACGGCATTTAACGGGAGGAGAGCGAAATGAAAAAGACAGCAGACAGAAAAAAACTCGTGCGCGTTATCATGACGCAGCTCGTGACTTTTATAATGGCTTCCGTTTTTCTGCTCGATATTTATACATATATAATGTGCAATAAATACGAAAAACGCTACACCTTTACAAAAGAGGACTTCTCTCTTTCGGCAGGCGACGACCGCATACACTTTCTCAACACCGCAAACTCGGACTGCATTCTTATTGAGTCGAACGGGCATTTTGCGCTCGTGGACTCGGGAGAAGGCAACAAAAACCCGAGAAAAAAGACGGCGTACCACGGCTTCGGCGAGGATGTTATCGGCTATCTCAAAAAAGCAGCCGCCGGGAAGGACGGCAAGGTCCGCCTTGATTTCATTCTCGGCACGCACTGCCACTACGACCATTACGGCAACTTCGAGGAAATCATAAATTCAGACGACATCATAATTGAAAAGGCGTACTTCAAAAAGTACGATGTTTCGGGCAGCACCGAGCTTGAAAGCGAGGGCTGGGGCAACGCCGAAACCTACAAAAAAATTATTGCGGCGCTCGAAAAAAAGAACATCCCGCTTATTCAGGATCTGCCGGACGAAGAATTCATGTTCGGCGACTTCACCGCTAAATTCATAAACACCGTAACTCCCGAGGAGCTTAAAGGGAGGGGCGAAAACTCCGCAAGCGTGGGCGTAAAGCTGAAAAAGGGCGAGCGCACCGCATTCCTTGCAGCCGATTTCACGGCAGCCTCCGGGCTTGAAGTGTGGTACGGCGACTCCATAGGTCAGTCTGACCTGTTAAAGATAGGCCACCACGGGTACTTCGGCTCCTCCTCGCGCTCTTTCCTGAAAAAAATAAAGCCGCAGGTAGCCATTGTCACGAATTATCTCGGCAAGATATACCCCAATGTAAAATGGAACCTAACGGTCACGGCAAAGGTGCCTATCTACTCGTGCGTCAACAAAAACGGGATAGTTGCCACCTTTACGGACAACAACAGAATAGTTTTGTCCGAACACGCAATGGACACCGTGAACAGCTTTGCCGCCGCACAAAATTGACCAAGCTGCGGTGTCTTTGTCCGGCGCGTTTTGTTTCACTCG
>JAEDGF010000056.1 GCA_016297645.1 Clostridiaceae bacterium | reverse complement strand
CTATCCCCTAAAAAAGGGGCTGTAAAAAAACTCAGTTTTTTTACAGCCCCTTTTTAGTCCTGCTCCTCCCCTTTCGGGGAACGGAAATTATTCAAGGTGTCCCCTCGGGAACGAATTGAATACGCTGCCGACCGGAAGCCGCATTCATGCTTCGCGGCAGTTTTTCCGGCGGCAAGGTTAAAATGTATACTTCTTTCCGTACTCCGCGACTTCCTCGTCGAATGTGCCGTGGGCGTTCTTTACGCCGTTTAAGTAGCGGTGCATATCGAACGCGCCGTCCGTGCCGAGCTCGAGCACCGCGCCGGCAATGTTCGAGCAATGGTCGGAAATACGCTCGAAATTATTCATTATGTCGTTAAAAACAAAGCCCTGTTCTATCGTGCATTCGCTTTTTTTCAGGCGCTCGACATGGTTTGCCTTCGCCTTATCGGTAAGTGTGTCCACGACCTCTTCAAGCGGCTCTACATGGGCAGCGACATTCAAATTGCCGTCCGAAAATGCGCTGTAGGTAAGCGTTACGATCTCGCGCAGCGCCTTTTCGATAACATCCGTTTCGCGGCGCGCGCTGCCGGAAAACTCTATCTTCTTCGTGTGCAGCTCCTCGGCGGCTTCAAGCAGATTGAGGGCGTGATCGCCGAGTCGCTCAAAGTTGCCTATGGCGCGGAGCATTCCGCTGACCATGCGCGAGTCGCCGTCCGAAAGCTCCGCAGAGCTGATTTTTACAAGATATGTGCCGAGCGCATCCTCGTACAGGTCAAGCTCCTCCTCCTGAGTGCGAATGACCTCCGCCGTTTTTTTGTCGTAGGCAAACAAAGTGTCAAAAGCGGTGAACAGCATTTTCTGCGCCTCGGAACACATTTTAAGCGTGAACGAAAAGCACTCCTTCACGGCGACGGACGGCGTTACGAGAAGTCGTTCGTCGGGGCAGTAGGGATGGGCGTTTTTCTTTTTGCCGGGATTGTCTTTTATTACGCTCTCCGCCAGACGGACAAGCTGCTTTGTAAACGGCATCAACACGGCGGCGGTGATAACATTGAACGCCGTGTGAACAGCCGCAACGCCCCACGCCGAGGCATTCTCGCCGAACAGTGCCGGCTTGAATATTATCTTTGCAACAAAGAATATCGTAAGGCAGATGACCGTTCCGAAAACATTCATCGCGGTGTGCATAAACGCAACGCGCTTTGCCTTGGGCGAAGCCCCGACGGACGAGAGTACGGCGGTGATACAGGTGCCGATATTGAGTCCCATTACGACCGGGATCGCCGCCGCGTAGGTCAGTCCGCCCGAAATTGCGAGCGCCTGTAAAATACCCATGCTCGCCGCAGAGGACTGAATGATACAAGTAAACACAATGCCGATAAGAACACCCAAAAACGGGTTATCGAGCAGTGCCGCAAAGGACGAAAACTCGGGCATTGACGCAAGCGGAGCAACAGCGTCCGTCATGAACGACATACCGTACATGAGAACCGCGAAGCCCACAAAAACACTGCCGACACTGCGGCGCTTTTCCTTTTTTGAGAACATCGCAAGGAAAACGCCGATGAAAGCAAGAACGGGCGAAAAATTTTCGGGCTTCAAAAGCTGCAAGGCGACACTGCCGCCGGACAAGCCCGAGAGCGAGAGTATCCACGCGGTGAGCGTTGTGCCTATGTTCGCGCCGTAGGTGACGGCAACCGTTTGCGAAAACGCCATAATGCCGGAGTTTACAAGACCGACGAGCATGACCGTTACTGCGGACGAGGACTGCATTGCAACGGTTATCGCCGCACCGAGCAGCAGACTCAAAAGCGGATTTGAGGTCATTTTGCGCAGGACGGATTCAAGCCGCCCTCCCGTGAGCTTTTCAAGCTCCGAGGACATGACCTTCATTCCGAACAGGAAAAAAGAAATACCGCAAATAAATTTAAGCAGTGAAAAAATGTCCATAAATTACCTTCCCGATAAAATATTTTAACACGGCCGCGCTTTATTTGCACCGTGTACAAAACGCGTTTTAATAATATCTCCGAAAAACATTCTCCGATACGGTTTGCTTCGAAAAAGATTCGTAATATCTGAAACCGCAGGAGCATTACAAGTTATCATCTTAAAACAAACAAAAAATATCCTGTGCATTTAAAAAATGGGGCTGTAAAAAAACTGAGTTTTTTTACAGCCCCACACTGAGCGCCGGGGCAGCAGCCGAAGCCGCAGCGCCGCTGACGCTCTTATTCTGATTTTTTCGCTTTCTTTGCTGCACGCCGTGCAGCCTGTTCATCGGCTGCCATCTTCGCCTTTTCTTCGGTTTTGCTCATCTTGGCAAGCTTCTTTTCAGCCGCCGCAAGCTTTTTCTCCGCTTCGTCCTTTTCGGTTTCGTCGGACGCAAGGTCTAAAAGCGTAACGGCATGAAGCACCTCGCACCGAGCCGCAAAAAGCTGCTTTCTCGCGTCGAGATAAAGGCGTTTTTTGTTGTAAACGGGAATCTCGCGGTAAAAATCCACGCCCTCGATGGGAGCATGATGCTTTTTGTCCCTCGCGAAGCCTATCGCCAAAAGTATGGCGCAGACAAGCACGAGAATAACGGAAAAAAGCTGAGAAATTCGAATATTTGTGTTTCCGATGTAAAGGCTGTCCGTACGCAGTCCTTCAACGACTGCGCGCTCTATTCCGTACCATATGCCGTACATCAAAAATATCTGTCCGCTGAAACGGCGGTGCTTCTGGCACACCCAATAAAGGAGCGCGAAGCCCAAAAGACACCATAGCGACTCATACAAAAAGGTGGGATGAACCGGCTGAGAGGGGTCAAGCCCCGTTGCGCCGCCGTTCACGAGATATTGCAAATACTCGCGCGTACGCTCGGAGTACATTCCCCACGGAAGCGTCGTGTTTGTACCGAACGCCTCCTGGTTCGCGAAATTGCCCCATCTGCCTATCCCCTGCCCGATGAGAAAGCTCATACCGCACAAGTCGAGCAAATTCCGTATGTTCACGCGCTCGACAAGGCACACGCCAAGCGCCGCAAGCACTCCGCCTATAAGTCCGCCGTAAATTGCAAGTCCGCCGTGCCACACCGCCGGTATTTCGGCAGGATGAGCGGAATAATATCCCCACTCGTTGAAAACATAGTAGAGCCTTGCACCGATTATGCCGAACAGTGCGCCCCATATGAGGATATCGAGCATTTTGTATATATCGATTTTCCAGACATACGCCTTTCTGCCGCCGAAAAGAACGGCAAGCGTGAAGCCGAACGCGATTATAACGCCGTACCACTTTATTGATATGGGCGCCGACAAAAACGGCAGCGATATCTCACAGAAAACCGACGAAACGCTGAAAGTTTTTTGAAGCGCGGTAAAGGCGACCTCTACCGGGTCCGTAAAAAATCTGATCATAAGCGACACCGCCGTAAATTATTCGTAGTCGTCCTCGTTCTCCCAGTTGTGCCACACAGCCTGAATGTCGTCGTTGTCCTCAAACATTTCAAGCATTTTGCCCATTTTGGTTATATCGTCGCCTTCAAGACGAGTATATGTGACGGGAACATACTCCGCCTGAGCGGAAACTACCGTGTAGCCGGCCTTTGTGAGCGCGTCTGCCATATCGGCGACCTCGTGTACGCCCGTGCGGATATCGAAAACGGACTCGTCGTCGGTTATGACATCCTCTGCGCCCGCGTCGATCGCGAACTCCATTATCTTCTCTTCGTCTACATCCTCTGCGTCAACAAGGACAACACCCTGACGGGTGAACATGAACATAACCGAGCCCTGCTGACCCATGTTTCCGCCGTATTTGTCGAAATAATGACGGACATCGCCCGCGGTGCGGTTGCGGTTATCGGTAAGCGCTTCAACAACCACGGCAACGCCGTTGGGGCCGTAGCCCTCGTATATGATTTCCTCGTAATTCGCGCTGCCGCCTTCGCCCGCCGCCTTCTTTATAATGCGGTCGATATTATCGTTGGGGACATTGGCTGCCTTCGCCTTGGCAATGACATCTTTGAGCTTTGAGTTGCCTGACGGGTCGGGTCCGCCCTCTTTAACGGCAACGGCGATCTCGCGTCCGATTTTGGTAAATACCTTAGCGCGCGCGTTATCTGTCTTTTCTTTTTTTCTCTTAATCGTACTCCATTTGGAATGTCCGGACATTCGCTCTCAATCCTTTCGGTGAAAATTGTTTCATACTCTGACAGTCTACAAGTTTACCATAACACGCCCCGGAAGTCAAGAACGACCTTTGACGAGAAAAAAACATTCTCTGCGTCACAAAAAAGCATACAGGAGTTATGACAATTGTGTAAAAAAATGATTATTTCGCTGTTTTTAATTGACAATTTGATTTTTGTCCATTATAATATTTCTATTTATTGAATTGATTTTACACACGGTATACCTGATTGTAACGAGGGCGGCTTGGAAATACGCTGCCGTATGGAATCAGACTTACAAAAAAAGGGAGTGCTGCGCGTGCAGTTAGAAGAATACATTCAGCAGCTGTTTGACGGCAAGAACGCCTCAATAAACGGCGTTTCAAATCTGACAGGCATAAATAAAGGGTCGCTGCATCGAATGCTGAGCGGCTCACAGAAAATAAAGTTTGAGCAGCTTATGAAAATTTCCGACGCGCTCACACTGTCCTACGGTGAACAGGAGGCCCTTTTCAACCACTATTTTGAAGAAATGTACGGTTCCCGGACAATGGACTCGGTGCGTCTTGCGGTGGCTGAGTTCTCCGGCGCATTCTCGAATGCTTCGGACAGGATCCCCGAGAAAGGGTACGACAAATACCCCGCAGACGGCTTTATGCCCAATATGCAGTCGGTCGAGGAGGCAATCGTCACCACCACCGACATCGAGTCGGGCAAAATATACACAAACTTCTCGTTTGAAAACAAACGGCTCGATGATTTTTTCTTCAAGAAAGCGGAAAGCGGAAAGATAGAGCTTATCCATTTTGTCGAGAAAATACAGAATAACGGCGAGCTTTCAAACATCCATTCGCTCATCCGTTCGCTGCGTTTTATGAATATCGGGCAGTTCCCGTATATGCAGAACCTCTGGCAGACGGGCAGCGACTGGCAGATACTCCCCTATTTTGTGATTACCGAAAAGGCTCTTGTCCTGTTCAACGACAGCTGCGGATTTATCTCGATAGAGCCGAGAGCCGTCAAAAAAGTTCTCGATACCGTGCAGAACATGGCTGCATCCGCAAAAAGGCTCGGACAAAAGCCGGCGAATATCATGGAAATACGAAATCTTGTCGCAGGTGCGTCCGTTTCGGGCTGCGGCATGACAAGCTTTTGCAGATACCCCTGTTTTTCGGCGCACATAACAAAGGAAATGATGTACACCGCAGCAAATGATGTGCCGAACAAGGATATGCTTATCGACCTGTGCGTCACGCACTATAAAACGCTTTTTGGAGGGACAAGCCAAGTCCAGTTCGTAACAACCGAGGGCATGGAGGATTTTGCGAGGACCGGCAACTTCTACGAGATCCCGCCCGAGTTTGTACACGGTTTTCCGCCGGAGGTTCGCGTGGAGATTCTCGAAAAAACGAAAGCGGACATAGAAAACGGCTCTCTTTACATCCTGAATCCGCAGCTTGACATTCCGGACGGCATAAATCTGTGCGGCTTTTCGGACTGCTCCATAATATCCGGCTCGGACACAAGCCAAAAAGACTTCGGAATCAGTATGCTTTTCCGCTACTGCGCGCAGGATCTGTTCTACATCAAGCTGCTTCAAATAGTGAGGGACTACCTTATAGCAGGCCGCTTCGTCATGAGCCGCGACTCGGCATTAAGAGTCCTCGAAAGCTGCATAAGCATAGCGAGAAACTCGAAGTAACACCGCGCGGTCAAAGAAACCCGCGACAGAAAAAAGATTTTTGCGATTTCCAAAAACAAACAAAGACTATATTCACGGCGCACTTATTTAATGCGGGATGTGAAATATAGTCTTTTGTTTTTTGCTTTTATTCTACGAACTGCGCCGGACGCCGCAGCCCGTCCGAAAACGGGGGAAACGAACCGAAGTCGGCTCAGTAACCCTTCTTTCCGCTTATCGACTCGTCGTTTTCTATCCAGTCCGAAACGGGGATAATGCGATAAGAGTCATGCGTGTCGCGTATGACGACGGTCGAAATGCCGGCGTTTATCACCATGCGCTTGCACATGGAGCAGCAGCAGGAATTGGAAACATAGGTTCCGTCGGATTCAACGCCCGTGAGGTAGAGCGTGGAATTTATCATTTTGTCCCGGGACGCGCTTATTATGGCATTTGCTTCGGCGTGGACGCTGCGGCACAGCTCGTATCGCTCGCCGCGCGGAATGTTGAGCTGCTGACGAATGCAGTAGCCCATGTCGGAGCAGTTTTTTCTGCCGCGGGGCGCTCCCACATAACCGGTAGAAATTACCTCGTCATTCTTGACTATGACCGCACCGTAGGAGCGGCGCAGGCAGGTCGAACGGAGCGATACCGTTTCGGCAAGGTCAAGGTAGTAATTCGTTTTTTCTCTGCGTTCCATAATTCTCTCCCGTCTGTTTTTTTTGAAAGGACAGCGCCGCCGCACCGCTGCGGCTTTTCGTCGGTAATGCACCGATTTTCGGCGTTCGCGAGCCGAACGGTCCGTCCGCTTTTACGGGCTTAAACCGCGCCGTGCCTTTCTGTTTTTACCTGTTGAAATCGATGAGCTTAACGCCCTTTGCGATATAAATTATGCCGGAAATTACCGCGAGGACTGCCGTTATCCACATCATAACCGGCGCGGCAAGCAGCACTAACTGCAAACCGAAAGCCATGCTTGCAAGTATCGCAATGGAGAAGATCATCTGTGAGGCGGTTTTGAGCTTGCCCCAGATGTTCGCCGGGATGACAACTCCCTGAGCGGCAGCCGCAAGGCGTACGGCGGTCACGGCGAACTCGCGCGTCAGAATGATGAACACGGTGTAGACATCGCATGCGCCGTTCTCCAAAAAGACGAGAAGCGCGGCGGTGGTGAGCATTTTATCCGCCACCGGGTCGGCAAGCTGTCCGAAAACGGTTA
This sequence comes from Clostridiaceae bacterium, assembly GCA_016297645.1. Classification (GTDB taxonomy): domain Bacteria; phylum Bacillota; class Clostridia; order Oscillospirales; family Acutalibacteraceae; genus RUG806. Next base: position 5,229 of record JAEDGF010000056.1, on the reverse strand, counting down.
TAAGATTATACTTTCTCGCGATTTTTCCGTCGAGAAAATCCGTGACGCAGCCCGCGAGGTAAACGGCAAATCCGATATAAAGATTTATCGGGTGCGGAATGAACGGAAGCGTCACAACAAGCAGAAACACGGGGGTAAGCACCATCCGCGCTACCGTAAGTTTGTTGGGAAGATTCATTATTCGACAACAACTCCTGTCAGATCATATTCTTTTGTACCGGTTATTTTTACATTTACGAAGTCGCCTATGTCAAGTCCGTCCGGGGCAACAATGAAGATGCCCGAGTCGATTTCGGGTGCGTCGCGCCATGTTCTGCCGACATACACATCCGCAAAGCCGTCGTAGTCCTCCACTACACAGCGTACCGTCTGTCCGATAAGCTCCTCCTGCTTCTCGCTGAATATCTTGAACTGCTGATCCATAATGACCTCGCCCCTGTGCTCGGCGACCTCCGTGTCGGGACGGTCGGGGAGCTTTTCGGCGACCGTTCCCTCCTCGGGGGAGTAGGCAAAGCAGCCGAGTCTGTCGAACCGTGCGTCGTTTACGAACTGCGAGAGAACCTCGAACGCCTGTTCATCCTCTCCGGGGAAGCCCGTAATAAAGGTGGTACGGATAACGCAGTCGGGCATATAGCCGCGTATCTTTTCAATAAGCTGCAAAAGTGACGCGCTGTCGCCGTGGCGGTTCATCGCTTTCAAAATTCTGCCGTCCGCGTGTTGAAGCGGCAGATCTATGTAGTGAAGAATGTGCTTCGAGCCGCTCATTGCTTCGAGAACCTCGTCCGTAAGGCGGTCGGGGTAGCAGTAGAGCAGGCGAATCCACTCGACGCCGTCAATTTCGTCAAGCTTTTTAATAAGCTCTGCGAGCTTCGGTTCGCCGTAAATATCGTCGCCGTAACGGGTGGTGTCCTGCGCGATGACGATAAGCTCCTTCACGCCGCCGGACACGAGCCTTTCGGCTTCTTCAACAATGCTCTCTATCGTGCGCGAACGCTGCGGACCCCTTATTTTCGGAATGGCGCAATAGGTGCAGCAGTTCGAGCAGCCGTCCGCTATTTTGAGATACGCCCAGTAAGAGGGAGTGGTGAGCATACGCTCGCCGCACAGCGGCAGCTTATCCTTTGACGGAAAAAGGGTCTTTTCACCGCCGGCAAACACGCCGTTCACAAATTCAACGATATCGCCGTTCGCGCCTATGCCCGCGACCGCGTCCACCTCGGGCATTTCGGTGAGAATTTCGTCCTTGTACCGTTCAGCCATGCAGCCCGTGACGATAATTTTGCCGAGGTCGCCGTCCTCCTTGTAGCCTGCCATTTCGAGAATGTTGTCTATTGATTCGCGCTTTGCGGCTTCGATAAAGCCGCAGGTGTTTATGATGACCGCATCAGCACCTATCGGCGTGTCGGTTATTTCGTAGCCGGCGCTTGCAAGCTTATTGAGCATTATTTCGCTGTCCACCTGATTTTTGGGACAGCCGAGAGAAATAAATCCGATTTTTTTTGACATATTACTCACCTCTGAGTGTTATTTCGCTAATGAGCGCAGCAGCGCTATCTCTTTTTTATATCCGTCAAGGTCGTTCGGGGTTTCAAGAATAACGGGCTTGCCGTCGAAGGCGGGATGGTTCATGACCGCCGCAAGCGCCTGCGTGCCGATGCTTCCGCCGCCTATCACGGCATGGCGGTCCTTGTGGCTGCCGAGAGTGTTAAGACTGTCGTTGAGGTGCAGCGCTTTAAGCCGCGAAATGCCTATTATGCGATCGAATTCGTCCAGCACCCGGTCGAGGGAATTGACTATATCGTAGCCGCCGTCGAAAACATGACAGGTATCAAGGCACACGCCGAGCTTGCCGGACAGCTCCACCCTGTCGATTATCGCCCGAAGCTCCTCGAAGCTCCTGCCTATTTCGCTGCCCTTGCCTGCCATGGTTTCAAGCAGAACCGTAGTGTGCATATCTTCAAAAAGAACGCGGTTAAGAAGCTCCGATGTAAGCTCTATTCCCTTTTCCGCGCCCTGCTTCACATGGCTGCCGGGGTGGAAATTGTAGAGGTTGCCGGGGACATACTCCATACGCCTGAGGTCGTCCGTAAAGGTATCGAACGCGAAACGGCGTATTTTTTCGTCCGCCGAGCAGGGGTTGAGCGTGTAAGGGGCGTGCGCAACTATCTGCCCGAAGCCGTTTTCGGCGGCGAAATCCATAAATGATGCCGTGTCCGCCGGGTCAATGGGCTTTGCCGCGCCCCCTCGCGGATTGCGCGTAAAAAACTGAAAGGTGTTTGCGCCTATCTCGGAAGCCTGCTTTCCCATTGCGAGAAAACCGTTTGAGGAGGACAGATGACACCCTATATATTTCAGCATAAGCAGCTCCTTTCCGTTTACGGGACACACAGCCGCGTTGTCCGTGCCGCGTCCCGTTTTGTCCGTTTGCCGGACGATACCGTTTTTGTTTTTTCGGTTGACGGCGCGGCGTTGTCCGTACCGCGTCCCGTTTTGTCCGTTTGCCGGACGATACCGTTTTTGTCTTTTCGGTTGACGGCGCGGCGTTATCCGTGCCGCGTCCCGTTTTGTCCGTTTGCCGGACGATACCGTTTTTTGTTTTTTGACCGGGATAAAAGTTTTTCCCGCGTGTTTTTGATTCTCCTCCGACCCGAAAAGCTGCGGCGGAGGGCTGCCGTCACCGCGCGGAACCGGTTACCGTGCTTTTATTATCCTCGCAGCTGTCTGTTTCTTCGAGGTTTTTCTTCACAAAGTCGAATATCTCCCGTGTGGTGCGCACATAGAGCGTACACGGCGCGTCGGGAATTGTGCCGTCCTCGTCGAAAACGCAGGCGTAAGTCCCGGCATTCAGACCGGAACCGGCATCAATCGCCCTGTCGCCGAGCATCATGGTTTCTTCGGGCAGAAGAGAATATTTATCGAGGAGATATTTCACCGCGTCCGGGGCGGGCTTCAAAGGGAAGTTCAGCTCACTTGTGACAAAATCGGTAAAATATTTGTCCAGCCCGTGCTTTTCGAGGTACAAAAGCGCCACTCTGTCGCGGTGGGTGTACAGGAAATTCCTGCCGCCGTGTTCGCTGATAAAGCGCAGAATTTCGGGGATAAGCGGATACGGCTTCCCCTCGGGCGGGAATGAGATATCATTTTCAAGCTCGTAGAATTCGCGTTTTGTGGTTTCGTCCGTGCCGTAAAAATCAAACGCGTCCCACATCGTTATTTTGAAAAGACGGTATGCTTCGTCGGGATCTATAATGCGCCCCTTGCGGCGGTAAATCTCGACAAAGCACGCAAGAGTATGCGGATATGTGTCGAAAAGCATACCGTCAAAATCCCATATATAGTTCTTAACAGCCATTGCTCATTCTCCCTCGGGGATTTCAAGGGCAATGTACTTTTTGCCGTCGCGAAGAACGGGCGTAAGCTTTGCAAGGCACGCATAGGTGTCCTCCAACTCGTCCATTACATCGGAGTCCCTTTCGCTGCCGACTGCAAAGAAGAGGGTGGTGGCTTTATCGGTCGTTTCCGTAAATTCGGGGAATCTCATTTTCTCTGTTCCTTTCTCTCTTTAATTTATTCCGGAGCCTGCCGTTTTTTCGGCGGCTTCTCCGGGCTGTACCGTGACTCAGTCCGCACCGCACCTTATAACGCCGGGTGCACCGTGAGCCGTTATATTATCGTGTTTACCCACACTTTGCGGGTGACAAGCGTCATGCCTATTATCATTTTTACCGCTTCAAGGCTCTGTATTATCGGGAACACCGCGTAAATATCGAGGTGCGCCTTGTAGTAGAGCAAAAACGCGAGGGGAATCGAAAGTCCCCATAACACGCCCGAGTCGAAAAGCATGGTAATGACGGTTTTTCCGCCGCTTCGAAGCGTGAAAAACGAGGCGTTTGTAAGTGCGAAAACAGGACTTATCACCGCGCTGACTCTTATAAAGTAGGTCGCAAGTATTTTTGACTGCTCGCCCGTTTTGTAAAACGCGGTTATTTTTCCGCCGAACAGGAACATGGTCACACCGACCACGATACTGACGGCAAACGAAAACGCTATGAGCTTCCGGACGGTATCTATCGCCTCGTCATGCTTATCCGCGCCGAGGAGCTTGCCGGCAATAATGCCGATGCTCACGCCGAGCGACATGAACGCGATATTGAAAAGATTGGTGACGGTCGATGAAATACTCACGCCCGCAACTACCGACAGCCCGTGCAGCGAGTATGCGATATTAAGCACCGTCATACCGCCTGCCCAGAAGAACTCGTTGACCATAAAGGGCAGTCCCTTCACGCTGAACTGCTTAAACAGCTCGCGCGGGATATAAAAGCCGCGTAAAAGTCCCTTTATGTACGGGAAGCGCTCGCGGCGCACCACCATATATATTATGAGAATGGCGCACTCCACATAACGCGACATAACGGTAGCGATCGCCGCGCCCTTAACGCCCAGCTCCGGGAAGCCGCATTTGCCGAAGATGAGAAACCAGTTGAAGGTGCAGTTAACGGCAACTGCGCAAAGCCCCGCAAGCATGGGAGTGAGCGTATCGCCCGTTTCGCGCAGCGTGCCGGAAAAGGCGTTGGCAACGGCAAATGGCACAAGTCCCCACAGCATGACGGCAAGGTATTCTCTGCCGAGGGCGAGTGTACTCGCAATGTCCGCGCCCGGCTCTACATCATGCAAAAACAGCGAGATAAATTTGTCGCCGAAGAACGAGAGCGCCAGTATCGACACGGCTGACAGCGAGAGGACGACCAGCAGCTTATACCGAAACGAGCTGCGGATTCCGTCCTCGTCTTTTTTGCCGTAATACTGCGCGGTGAAAATGCCCACGCCGCCCATCGCACCGAACACGACGAGATTGAAAACGAACAGCACCTGATTTACTATCGACACGCCCGACATAGGCTCGGTGCCGAGTGCGCCGACCATGAGGTTATCGAGCATACTCACGAAATTGGTGATAAAGTTTTGGAGCATTATGGGTATTGCGACCGTAAAGGTCATTTTGTAAAAGGCTTTATTGCCTATAAATTTTTTCAAAAACATTACTATGGTGTTTCTCCTGAAAGATACTATACTGTTTTATTTACACTATATTTGCTGCCGAGTACACGGCATTTCGGTTTAATACAAACTATATTTTGCTCCGGCGCAGCTATATTTTGTTTTTTGCGCAAGCTGTATTTGCTTTATCCGCACTATATTTGCTTTTGCGCGGGCTGTATTTGCTTT
>JAEDGF010000055.1 GCA_016297645.1 Clostridiaceae bacterium | reverse complement strand
CGGAGATTCATCGGCATTGCCATTTCGGTTTCCTCCAATAACTAGGCTGACGGGACTTGAACCCGTGTCGGTTTTGACCGGCTGATTTTCGCTCATGCCGCGTTAAAACCCTTGCAAAGACATCAAGTATTCGCTGCGGGCTTTGCCTTGCCTGAACAAAATTCAGCTCAGGCAAAACTGCTCTGCACCCGACAGTAGACAATTTTTGAGCAATTTTCGTTTTTTGAGGTGCAGGCTTGCTGACGCAAGTCAAGACGAAAAGGGCGAAAAGTGCCGAAAAGGGGCACTGACGGGCGACATGGGTTTGAATCCCGTCAGCCTACGGGCGGCAACCGGTTTTACCCGGCAAGAGTTTCTTCTATGTACTCTTTGAGCTTATCGATGCCCTCGCCCGTCTGCGCCGAACACTCTATGACGGCAACGGCGTTTTTCAGACTCTCATCCTCCGAGAAGCGGAGCCTTGCGGCGGCGCGTTCGGTCTTGTTTAATTTGTCGCACTTAGTGAGAACACAGATGAATTTATAGCCCGCGTCGGACAGAAAGCCGAGCATCGTTTTGTCGTCCGCCGTAGGGGGATGGCGCATATCGAGCAGCTGCACCACAAGACGGATATCGCGTCCGCCTGCAAAATAGCCCTCCATAAGCTCGCCCCACCGCTGAATTTCGGATGCCGAGCGTTTGGCGTAGCCGTAGCCGGGCAGATCGGCAAAGCGGATGCCGTCAAGCAAAAAGAAATTTATCGTTGTGGTCTTGCCGGGGACGGAGCTGACGCGCGCAAGGCTCTTTCTGTTAAAGAGCTTGTTGAACAGCGACGATTTTCCGACATTCGATTTCCCGGCGAACACTATTTCGGGAAGCGAGGATGGCGGCAGCTGAGACGACACGCCGTAGGACGCTTCGAACTTTATATTATTTGTATTCATAACGGCTCCTTATACGAGGACGCTTCTCAGCACCTCGTCCGCACTCCGGACGGGGACAAAGCTGACCTTGTTCTTTACGGCGTCGTCCACCTCTTCGAGATCAGGCTCGTTTGCGTGCGGAATGAACACCGTTTTTATCCCCTCGCGGTACGCCGCCATGCTCTTTTCGCGAAGTCCGCCTATCGGAAGAACTCTGCCGCGAAGCGTTATTTCGCCCGTCATAGCCACATCGCTGCGCACTTTTTTACCCGACAAAGCGGACACGAGCGCGGTGGTGACCGTGATTCCGGCGCTCGGGCCGTCCTTTGGGACAGCCCCCTCGGGGAAGTGGATATGTATGTCTTTATTTTTGTAGAATTCGGTGTCGATACCGTAGGCTTCGGCGCGGCTTCTTATAAAGCTGATGGCAGCCTTTGCGGACTCCTTCATGACATCGCCGAGCGAACCCGTAAGCTCCGTTTTGCCCGTGCCTTCAAGCACGGCAACCTCGACTTCGAGCATTTCGCCGCCTGCGGCAGTCCATGCAAGTCCGTTTACAAGCCCCACCGCGTCCTCGCGCTTTTCATCGTCCCGACGGTATTTTGCCGTACCGAGAATTTCGTGAAGTTCGGTGTCGTTGACCGTGAGTTTTTCGCCGTTGCCCTCTGCAAGACGCACGGTTTCGCGGCGGCAGACTGCGGCAATTTTTCTTTCGAGGATACGCACGCCCGCTTCGCGCGTGTAGCCGTCTATTATGAGCTTCAACGCCTTGTCCGTGATTGCAAGGTTGTCTTTTGTAAGCCCGTGTTCCTTCATCTGCTTGGGGATGAGGTGGCGTTTGGCTATATGCACCTTTTCTTCAAAGGTGTAGCCGGGGATATCAATTATCTCCATCCTGTCGCGAAGCGCTTCGGGAATGGCGTACTTGTCATTTGCCGTGGTAATAAACAGAACCTTGCTCAGATCGAGCGGAAAATCGATATAGTGGTCGCGGAAGGCGACATTCTGCTCCGCGTCGAGAACTTCGAGGAGCGCCGAGGCGGGGTCGCCCTTTATATCCGAGCCGAGCTTGTCGACTTCGTCTAAAAGAATGAGCGGATTCTGGCTCTTGGCGTTTATTAGCGCGTCGACTATCCGTCCGGGCATCGCGCCTATGTATGTGCGGCGGTGTCCTCTTATCTCGGCTTCGTCCCTGACGCCGCCGAGGGAAATTCTTGCGTAGTTTCTGCCCGTGGCAGCTGCAACCGAGCGTGCGATCGAGGTCTTGCCGACTCCGGGAGGACCTGCAAGGCAGATTATCTGTCCTTTTATGTCGGGCGAAACGATGAGCGCCGCTATCATTTCGGTGATTCTCTTTTTGACTTCTTTAAGTCCGTAGTGGTCTTTTTCAAGCACCCTTTCCGCCGCGCGAAGGCTCTTGCGCTCCTTCGTATAAATGCCGACGGGGATTTCAAGGCACTTTTCTATGTACGACCTGATAACGGATGCGTCGGGTGACGAGGGCGCGACCCGCTTGTAGCGGTCAAGCTCTTTTTCGAGCTTCTCTTTTATCTCGTCCTGCCAGTGCGAAGCGCTTATCTTTTCGGCAAGCTCCTCGGTGTCGTCGTCGGTGTCGCCCAGCTCCTCGTTGATGGCTTTTATCTCCTCGCGGAGATAATATTCGCGCTGGTTTGCGTCCATCTGCTTCTGAACCTTGTATTCAAGCTCGTTTTCGATGGCTGCGGCATTTGTTGCACGCATGAGCAGCACGCACATATGAGCGGCACGCAGAAAGACATCAGGCTCGGCGAGTATCTCCTCCTTTTCGCTTACCGGGAACATTATATTCGCGGCGATAAGGTCGCACAGTACGCTCGGGTCTTCGAGTGCGAAGGCTTTTTCGCGCACATCGGGAGGAATGTTCTGCGCCTCCTCGCAGTAGCGGTAGAACATTTTTTTAAGGCTTGCCAGCGCCGCGTCCGTAAAAACAACGGGGTCGCCGACTCCTTCCGGCACTGTGAGAAGATCGTCCACAAGGGCAGCGGATGCCGAAAGATAGGGAGAAGTTCCGGTTATTTCGACTATCTTCGCCCTTTTTCTTCCCTCGGCAACTACTCTGACAACGCCGTTTGAATCGGGAATGCGAAGCACCTGACACACCTTGCCCAGTACGCCTACGGGGTACAGATCGTCGATGGAGGGATTTTCAACGCTCACATCGCGCTGAGCAACAAACAGTACATCACTGCCGTTTTCGGCGGCTTTTCGAACCGCACGCTCGGTCTTTTTTCTGCCGACCTCAAAATGAAGCGTCATGCCGGGGAAAAGAACGGGTCCTCTGAGCGGTACAACAGGCACCGCAGTTAAATTTGTTTCCATTTGAATTGATCTCCGAAAGTAGTAAGGGTATATGAGAGTGTATGTAAAAGTATATAATATGTAAAAAGTAGGGGAGCGTACAAAAATATCCGAATTTCATGGAAAAGCGGCACAGACGCGGCAGTCCCCCGTTATTGTGATTATTTGCCCGAAACCGTTACGCCGTCAAAGGCGACATAGGGCAAAACGCACGAGCCGTCCGAAATCGTGTCGGAGCTTATCTCCTTGACATTCATAAGCATATCGGCAAAGTTGCCGCTTATCATGGTTTCGGTGAGTGCGTCGGTTATCTTACCGTTTTCTATAAGGAAGCTGTTTTTGGCAACGCCCGAAAAATCGCCGTTGTTGGCAGGCTCACCGCCCGAGAAGCGGCACACGAGAACGCCCTTGTCTATTCCGCCGATAATGTCGGAAAGCGCTTTTTCACCGGCGTTTACCACAACGCAGCCGGACGAGCTTTTCGCTCTTTCGAGTCCCGTCTTGCGCGAAGCGTACTCCGAAAGGCAGAAGCTTTCGAGAATGCCGTCTTTGATTATGTCGAAGCCCACCGAGCGGTATCCGTCGGAAGTAACCTTTTCGCCGCACACCATGCGTTCATCGTCCGGCGCGACCGAGAGGGTAAACGATGGGGACGCGACCTGCTGTCCGAGCTTGTCCTTCCACGGAGAAATGCCCTCTATGAGAGCATAGTCGCCCGCAAAAGCTCCCTCTATAATTGAAATGAAGGATGACAGACACAGCGGAGAAAGCACCGCGGTGCCGCAGAATTTCCCCTCGAACGGGACCGCGTCAAGCTCTCTGACAGCCCGGCGGAACATCATCCGGGGAATATCGGTATCCATAATGACCGTGTTCGGGTCGAGGTAATCTATATCAAAGCTGTTGAACGAGGTGGCGCGCTCGCCGTCATGGGCGGAGTACATAACGCTGACGGAATAGTACCCGTCCTCCTCGGTAAACAGCACGCCGTTCGTGTTTGCCGTGACGAGCTTGCCGCGCCCGTAGGTGGCGACTAACTGCTCTATCATTATCTGCGGAAACTCGCGCTTTACATCCTCCGTAAAGCGAATGAGCGAATCGAAAAACGCCGCCTTGTCGGGAGCAAGCGCGCCCGAAACGAAATCGCAGTTCTCCTCTTTTTCGGCAACGGTGACCGCGTCGTCCGGAACACCGGCTTCGGCAGATTCGATACATTCCTTTACCGCTTCGTCAATGCTCTCTTTATCGAGCTGATTGACGGACGCGGTGCCTTTTTTGCCGTCCTTTACCGCCTTGACGGCAATGCCCGAGGAAAAAACGCTGCGTATGAGCGAAAACTCGCCTGCGTCAACATTGAATTCTTCGCTGTCCCCGCTTGAAACGCTCACCTGTGCCTTGTCCGCACCGGCTTTTACGAGTGACGCGAGGGCGTACTCGGCTGCCTTTTTAAGCATCTCCATTTCCTTTTCCCCCTTATCTTCCGCCTATGTTTACTTTGCAGCGGATGGCAGGTCCGCCCATTGAAACCGTCATAGGCTGCTTTTTGCCGCAGTAGCCCGCAAAGTCCCACATGACGGTATCGGAAAGCATATCCACGGTTTTGAGCATATTGAACGCAACGCCCGAAATGGTGGTGTCGCGCAAGGCTCTGCCGAGCTTTCCGTTCTTTATTTCGTAGCCCATCGTAATGCCGAACATGAATTCGCCGGTGGTGTCCGCCTGTCCGTTTTGGGTACGGGTGAGGTAGTAACCGTTGTCGACGGACGCTATCATGTCGGACAGCTTGTCTTTTCCGGGGTGAATGCAGGTGTTGCGCATTCTTATGAGCGGCTCGTCCGAGTACGAGAACGCACGGGCGTTTCCGGCGGGAGTCATATTAAAGTGCTTCGCGCTCATAAGGTCGTTCATGTAGCCGACGAGAACGCCGTCCTTTATCAGCGTGACATCCTGCGCCTTTGTACCTTCGTCGTCGGCGTAAACGGGCAGCGGAACCTCTTTCCCGAATGCGGTGTGCGCGAAATCGGAAAGATTGACAAGCGGCGACGCGACAACGCAGTTGAGGCTCGTCAGCGCAACGCTTCCCGCCGCAACGAGATCGGCTTCAACAGTGTGTCCGACTGCCTCGTGCGCGACCATGCCGCAGATGGAAGAATCTATTATACAGGTGCATTCGCCCGCGTCCGGGTAAATTCCCTCGCGCTTTTTCATAAGCTCGTCGTAAAGGGAATCTATCTGCCCGCAGAACTCCGCCGGGTCGCGGTAATATTCGCCGAAGCCGCCCGCACCGCCGCCGAGAATATCAAAAAGCTCGACGGTAGAGCCGTCCGGCGCATCTGCCGACATGGCGACGATTATATATGTTCTCGGGAACAGCTGATGAGTGAAGCCGCCCTCCGAGGTGTAAAGAGTTTTTTCAACGCACGCCGCACGGGCTGAAATGCTGCGCGACGCGAGCGAGGGATATTTTTTGCCGATGTAAGCGTCAAGCTCGGTCGCAAAATTTATGAGGGTCTTTTGGTCGACATCTTTATAGGTCTTGTCCGTTTCGAAGCAAAACGGGACGGCATTGTCGAGCGCGCCGAGGTTTTTCGGCTTGCGCGAGCCTAAAAGACGGGCATTTTCCGCAGCCGAAGCGATCAGGCGTTCGGCGCAGTCACTGTTTTTGCCGCTTTCGGACGCAAAGCCCCACACGCCGTCGTTATATACACGCGCACAGGCTCCCGACGATGTGCCCGAAACATTCGATACCAAATCGCCGCTCAAAACGGACACCTGCCTGCGTCTTGTTGTTTGTATTCTCAGCTCCGCGTGGCTTCCCGCCGCGGCAATAAGCTGTTTAAGGTCATAAGACATTTTTCTTCGCCTCCGTATTCTGTCAGTATAACATACAATTAAAGAAAAGACAAGTAAAATAACATATATATTCATATGATACGGATTTTTCGGTTTCGCTGTTTACTTTTCTTTTTTTATTTGGTAAAATGGAATTTGTATATTTTTATTTCACCGGAGGTGCTTTATGCAATACTCGTCAACAAGAAACAACTCTCTCTCAGTTTCATCGGCACAGGCGATAGCGTCGGGAATATCTTCCGAGGGCGGACTGTTCGTCCCCAAGGAAATTCCGCACATAACCGCCGAATTCATCGAGTCGCTCGTCCCGATGACCTACATCGAACGCGCGCGCGCCGTGCTTTCGCTCTATCTGACAGATTACACAAAGGAAGAGCTTGATGAATACACCGAGGGGGCATACGGCACCGGTTTTTCGTCCGCAGATGTTGCACCGACCGTATCAGTCGGCGGCGGACTCAATATTCTCGAATTATGGCACGGCCCTACCTGTGCCTTCAAGGATATGGCTTTGCAGCTCCTTCCGTACCTTCTCACCGGAGCGGCAAAAAGAGTGTCGGGCGGCAAGGAAACCGTCATTCTCGTTGCCACCTCGGGCGACACGGGCAAGGCGGCGCTTGAAGGCTTCAAGGATGTTGCCGGGACACGCATTCTCGTTTTCTACCCCGAGGACGGCGTAAGCCCCATGCAGAAGCTGCAAATGACGACTCAAAAGGGCGGCAATGTGGGCGTCTGCGCCATCTACGGCAACTTCGACGACGCACAGACCGGCGTTAAGCGCATTTTCACCGACCCCGCGGTAAAGGCGAAGCTCGACGAAAACAACATGGCGTTTTCATCAGCGAATTCCATAAACTGGGGCAGACTCGTTCCTCAGATCGTCTACTACTTCTCGGCATACGCAGACATGATAAAGCAGGATATAATAAAGAACGGCGACAGGATAAACTTCACCGTTCCCACCGGCAACTTCGGCAACATTCTCGCGGCTTACTACGCGCGCGAAATGGGACTGCCCGTAAACAGACTCATCTGCGCTTCGAACGCCAACAATGTTCTCACGGAGTTCCTCACCACCGGTCACTACAACCGCTGCCGTCCGTTCCATACGACCGTTTCGCCGTCTATGGACATTCTCATTTCGAGCAACCTCGAACGGCTCCTCTACCACCTCTCCGGCAACGACAGCGACGAGATAAACAGACTCTATGCTTCTCTCGCGAAAACGGGCGAATTCACCGTTTCCGCAGATATTCTCGAAAAAATAAAATCGCTGTTCTCGGCTGATTTCTGCGACGACACCGAAACAAAACAGACCATACATACGGTCTTTGAAAAATACAACTACCTGTGCGATACCCACACGGCGGTAGGAGTCGGAGTATACGAAAAATATGCCGCCGCAACGGGCGACGCAGCGCCCTGCGTTATCGACTCGACCGCTTCCCCCTACAAGTTCGCAAAGGCGGTGCTTGAAGCCGTCGGCGCAGGCAAAGAGCTGCCCCCGGACGAATTCTCGATGGTGGACGAACTCGAAAAGATGACCGGCACAGCAGCGCCGAAGCAGCTCAAAGAGCTTAAAAACGCCGAGGTACGCTTCAGGAAAACAGTCAGGACGGACGAAATGGAAGCTGCCGTATATTCACTTCTCGGAATAAAGTAAAAAGCGGACGCACCGTCATTTTTATCTATAACGCTTTTATCCCCGACGCGGCGCGGGGACCGCGAAAACACACGGCTTTCGCAGTCCCCGTTAAAATAAAATCAGAGTATTGCGCCGGTTCAGTCGGCGGTCGAGCTGAGCTCGAAGGTCTTGCACGCGGTTTCGTCACAGGTGCAGGCACTCGAACAGCCTACCTTGATCGAATCGGCAGTGCAGCGGCAGTCCGCAGAATTGTGGATGCAGTTTTTGGCGTCGCACTTTATTCTCTTGTCGTTTTGTTTCGATGAATTACTCATTTTAATCACCTCGCTGTAAGTATGCGCAGAACACACCGCGCGATACACGGAAAAATTTTCCTGTTTTCAAGAAATTTCGGTAAAGGAGGCAACGGGCGAACATGGCTCTTTTTACGCTTGCCGACACACATCTCTCCTTCGGCTGCGACAAGCCGATGGACATATTCAAGGGCTGGGCAGACTACACAGACCGTCTTAAAGAAAAATGGACCGCCCTCGTTTCCCCCGGCGACACGGTGGTCATTCCCGGAGATATCTCGTGGGCGATGACGCTCGAAGAAGCCGCTGCGGATTTTCGCTGGCTCAACGAATTGCCCGGGACAAAGATAATCGGCAAGGGCAACCACGACTACTGGTGGCAGACGATGAACAAATTAAACGGCTTTGTCGAGAAAAACGGCTTTAATACGATCAGATTTCTTTTCAACAACGCCTACCGCGTGGGCGATATCGCGGTGTGCGGTTCGCGCGGATGGTTTTTTGACGCCGCCGGAGCAGACTCGGAGCAGAACAGAAAGGTCATAGACCGCGAAGCCGGCAGGCTTGCCCGCTCTGTTGAAGAAGGTATTAAAACCGGTGGAGAGCCTGTTGTGTTCATGCACTACCCCGTTGTTTTCGACGGCAAGGTGTGCGAACCCATTATGACTGTCCTGAAAAAATACGGCATAAAGCGCTGCTACTTCGGGCATATACACGGCGACAGGACGGGGCGGTTCGCGGATTTTACGGAGGACGGGATTCGATTCTCCCTCATTTCTGCCGATTTTCTCGCGTTTTGCCCAAAATGTGTTATGATATGACTCAAAAGATTTCATACTTTTTTGTAAAATAACTATGGAAAAATGTGTTTGTATCTGCTATAATACTAAGGCTTATATATGCACCCATGCAAAAAAATTCAGTCCGCGCGGTTTAACCGAACGAAATGCGGACGCCAGGAGGAAAACAAATGTCAGTTTCAGCTGAAAAAACAGGAACCAACGAATACACTCTTTCGCTTTCCATTTCCGCAGAGGATTTTGAAAAAGCCGTTCAGAAGGCTTATCTCAAAGAAAAGAACAACATAACCGTCAAGGGTTGGAGAAAGGGCAAAGCTCCCCGCGCTCTCATCGAGAGAGAATACGGCGCAAATGTATTCTATGATTCGGCTCTCGATATCGCTTTCCCGGACGCTTACGAAAGCGCAATCGAATCCGAGAAGCTCGATGTCGTCAGCCAGCCGTTCGATTTTGATATAAAGTCAGTAGGCAAAGAGGGTGTTGAGCTTACCTGCAAGGTAACGGTAAAGCCCGTTATCGAGCTTGACGGCTACAAGGGCATCAAGGCACCTAAAGCAAGCACCGAAGTAACCGACGAGGAAGTAGACGCGGAGCTTAACAGAAAGCTTGAAGAAAACGCAAGAGAAATCACCGTTGAGGGAAGAGCCGCTCAGAACGGCGACATTGCCGTAATCGACTTCGAGGGCTTTGTTGACGGCGCTGCATTCGACGGCGGCAAGGGCGAGGATCACGACCTTGAACTCGGCTCGGGCAGCTTTATCCCCGGCTTTGAAGAGCAGATAGTCGGACACAATGTCGGCGACTCGTTCGATGTCAATGTCACCTTCCCCGAGAAGTACACGGAGGATCTGGCAGGCAAAGAGGCTGTTTTCAAAGTAACCCTCAAAGACCTTAAAACAAAAGAGCTTCCCGCACTTGACGACGAGTTTGCAAAGGATATCAGCGAGTTCGACACTCTCGACGAGTACAAGGCAGACCTCAAAAAGAACCTTGCGGAAAACAAAGAAAAGAACGCAAAGAGAGCCTTCGAGAACGAAGTATTCAGCAAGCTTGCTTCTCTCGTAAACGCCGAGATTCCCGAGTGCATGATCGAAAGAACAGCCGAGAACATGGTGAACGAGTTCAAGTACAATGTCGAATCACAGGGTATCCCCTTCGAGATGTACCTTAAATACCTCGGCATGACTCCCGACTCACTTAAAGACAGCTACAAAGAGAGAGCCGAAGAGGAAGTAAGAATCGAGCTTGCTCTCGAAAAGATCGTCGAGCTTGAAAACCTCGATGTAACCGACGAGGAGCTTGAAAAGGAATTCGCCGACATGGCTGAGAGATACAAAATAGAGGTCGAAGCCGTCAAGAAGGCTGTTGCGACCGAAACTCTCGCCAAGGAACTCAAAATGAGAAAGGCTTCTTCGCTCGTTACCGACTCCGCCGTCGCAGAGGAACCCAAGGCAGAGGAAGCGGCAGAGGAAGAGCCCAAGAAGAAGGCTCCCGCAAAGAGAACCACAAAGAAAAAAGCCGCAGAGGAAGCTCCTGCCGAGGCACCTGCGGAAGCTGACGCAGCCGAATAATATTTTTCGAATAAAAATCAGTAATTCCGGCAATCATATTATCGCTCACACGGAGGTGTTGCCCGGCGCAGCACCTCTGTTTTGAAATTGCAATTAACCAAGGAGGTAGGTTAACATGGCACAGAATTATCCCAACTTCATGTCGCTCGTTCCCACCGTTATCGAAAACACAAACAGAGGCGAAAGAGCATACGACATTTTCTCGCGCCTTCTCAACGACAGAATAATCGTTTTGTCGGAGGAGGTAAACGATGTCACGGCAAGCCTTGTTGTAGCACAGCTTCTTTTCCTTGAAGGACAGGATCCCGACAAGGATATTTCATTTTACATCAACTCCCCCGGCGGAAGTGTATCGGCGGGCTTCGCCATCTTCGACACCATGCAGTACATCAAGTGCGATGTGTCCACCATCTGCATGGGCATGGCTGCAAGCATGGGCGCATTTCTCCTTGCGGCAGGCACAAAGGGCAAACGCTACGCTCTGCCCAACGCGGAGATAATGATACATCAGCCGCTCGGCGGTGCGCAGGGTCAGGCAAGCGATATCAAGATAGCAGCAGACCACATTCTGAAAACGCGTGAAACCATAAACAGAATTCTCGCCGAGGAAACGGGCAAGCCGCTTGATATCATCGCACGCGACACCGACAGGGACAACTTCATGTCCGCCGAAGAAGCCGCAGCCTACGGCCTTATAGATAAGGTCATCTATAAACGCAACTGAACCGGAGGAATTTTTAATTGAGTAAGTATGATCCAAACGACAGGCAGATACGCTGTTCCTTCTGCGGAAGAACTCAGGATCAGGTTTCAATGCTAATCCAGGGACCCGATGCGTATATCTGTGACGAATGCATTGAAAATTGTCGTTCGATAATCGAATCGGGCGACTCTGCCCGTCCGAAGCCCAACAGACGCAGCACCGCGTCTCCGCGAGTATTACCGAAGCCGCAGGAGATAAAGGCTCGCCTTGACGAATATGTTATAGGGCAGGACGAGGCAAAAATTGCGCTCAGCGTCGCCGTATACAACCACTATAAGCGCATATACCGCAAAAATAAAGTCGATGTAGAGCTTGTAAAGAGCAACATTCTGCTGCTCGGCCCTACCGGAGTCGGAAAAACGCTGCTTGCACAGACGCTTGCAAAAACGCTTGATGTCCCCTTTGCGATAGCCGACGCCACAACTCTTACGGAAGCCGGATATGTCGGTGAAGATGTCGAAAACATTCTGCTCCGTCTTATTCAGGCTGCCGACTACGATGTTGAAAAGGCTCAGCGCGGCATTATCTATGTCGACGAGATAGATAAAATAGCCCGCAAGAGCGAGAACCCCTCGATAACGCGCGATGTCAGCGGCGAGGGCGTTCAGCAGGCGCTTCTTAAAATTCTCGAAGGCACCCTTGCCAATGTTCCTCCTCAGGGCGGCAGAAAACACCCCCAGCAGGAGTTCATTCAGATAGACACCTCGAACATTCTGTTTATCTGCGGCGGCGCGTTTGACGGAATCGAAAAGATAGTCGAAAAGCGGCTCGGCAACAAGGTACTCGGCTTCGGCAGCGAGCTGCAAAGCAAGGCAGAGTTCGAATCGGACGCCGTCATGACGAAGGTCATTCCGGCGGATCTCGTAAAATTCGGACTTATCCCGGAGCTTGTCGGCAGAATGCCGGTACTCACGGCACTGAAAAATCTCGACGAAGCGGCACTTATAAAGATTCTCACAGAACCGAAAAACGCAATCATCAAGCAGTACAAGGGCTTGTTCGCGATCGACAATGTGGAGCTTGATTTTGAGCCGGAGGCGCTCACTCTCATAGCAAAAACAGCACTCGAAAGCAAAACGGGCGCACGCGGACTCAGGGCTATCATGGAGAAAATTCTGCTGCCCGTGATGTTCACCGCACCGTCCGACACTTCGATAGCGAAGATAACAATAACCGCCGACTGCGTAAAAAACGGCAGTGTTCCGCTTATGGAAAAAGACCCTTCGCGCCTTACGCCGAAGAGCCTTCCGACGGACACAACGGCATAACAATTCAGAACAATCGACAAGGGGATGTAAAAAAAGCCCAGACCGCAAAAA
>JAEDGF010000054.1 GCA_016297645.1 Clostridiaceae bacterium | reverse complement strand
AAAACGCTGCTGCTCATAACACATGACAACTCGGACGCGTCCTTTTTCAACGCCAGGGAAATCAAGCTCGGCTCATAAAACACCGCCGAAAAAAATAAAGGCGTTCGCCGCTGCCAAAAAAAACGGAAACAAAGCCGAAAGCACCGGACCGCTCCGCGAAAACCGGACTGCCCCGCAAAAAAAATAATATAATTATTACAACAAAAAGAAAAAAGCAATTATCTTACCGCCGCAATAAAACAACCGTGCACCGCACTTCGTTTTATCTGCCGTATGACTTGATAACTGCTTTTTATTTTTTTTACAAATTCGCCGGGAGCGTGTTAAACTCAGCCGACTGCTTTTTTAAGAGTGATAACAGAGCCGTCCGAGTCGAGCGTAAGAGTAAGGGTATCCTTCTCTATGCTGTACGAATATGTTCTGGTGCTCTTAACGGTAAGGATTTCCGTTTCGATGTTGAGCTTGCCTGCGTCGTCGATATTGTAGGTAAACGCAACGCCGGTGTCGCCGAGAACGCCGGTCATTTTGCCTGTGCCGTCCTCATTGAATGTGAACTCGTAGCTTGTTGTTATACCGAGTACCTCGACATCGCCTTTCCATGTGCCGAGGAGCTTTTTCTGCGGATTGCCGCAGGAGGCAAACGCCGCAACAACGAGAACGAGTATAAGTGCAATACTGATAACTTTTTTCATTTTGATATTACCTTTCGTAAAATAATATGTTTTGCCCTTTCCGTCAAGCCGCCGTGCGCGGAAAACGCGGAAGTGAAACACAAAAGCGTTTTTACCGTTATTCCACCGCCGAAATGACAGCGTCGGGCAAAAATATTTCTTTTTTTGCGAAACCGGCGTAGTTTATAAGAGCGGAACTTCTGCCGATACCCTCGCCGGAACACTTGAAATAAGCCTCCTTGAAGCACCACACACGGAAAAAACGCTCCAAGACATCTTTATCGGTCAGCTTTTTACCCGTTTTATCGCAGCAGTCCTCCAATGCTTTTCCACCGAGAATGAACGAAGCATCCTCCTCCGAGCAGAAAAAGCGCATTACGGAAGCGGGAACCGGGCGGATGCATTCGACATCCGCGCCGACCTCGCCCGTTTCGGAAAAAGCTGCGGCAACATAATTGCCGGAGTGGCTGACACTGAAAAACATGTCCGCATTTTCTGCAAACGGCTTTCCGCCCGCACGGCAGGAAAAACGAATTTTCCCGGCTTGTATTCCGGTCTGCTCCGAAATAAAGGAACGGGCAAGCATATCCGCCGTAATGCAGCGCCTTTTGTCGTCATCAAAACGATAGCGAAGGCATTTTTCCTTCCGTTCGTCGGACATCATGAAAAACGCTTCTTTCAGTTCGCTGTCGTCTATCAGGCTGATTTCACGGTACGCAATAAGCATTTTTTATTTCATGTACTTCTTTACGATATTTATAACATCGCCTACGGTGTGAATTCCCATTGCTTCTTTATCGGGAATCACAACATCGAATTCCTCCTCGACTTCAACCGCAAAGTTTACGAGTTCGAGCGAGTTGAGCGCGAGATCCGTATGGATATCGGTATCAAGGGTGATTTCCTCGGGGGCGACATCAACAAATTCGCAAAGTATCTTTCTTATTTTGTCTAACATATTTATACCTCCTTTTTTTATCGGGTAACGCCGTTGAGCAGCTCTCTTATGGTAATGTCGGGGTTCTCTATTCCCTTCATTATAATGTCAACGGTGTTTTTATGGAACGAACGAACGGTTTTCTCGTTCACTATCTTATATCTGTACATATAGTTTATCGAGATGCCGCCGGTGTGCGGATTCGGGAAAACTATCGCGTAGAGCGGATTGAAGTAGCGCCCGAGGTTGTAGGTTCTGAACTCCATTGCCAGATCGCTGCCGTTGACAGCCGACGAGAACGGAAGCCACGAAACCATGAATGCCGAAACGCCCTGAATTACCTTGTGGTTATACATTTTCATGAGCATACCGCGCGAATATGTAAACGGGTAATTGAGGTTTCTGAACAGCTGGTTGCGGACGGTCAGGCACTCGTCGAGAGCCTCGGCGAAGGTGTCTGTTTCGGGGATTATGGTGCGCACTTGAAGCGTCTGAGCAACGCAGCCACCCATGCGCTGATCCTTGTAGGTTATACGCTTGCCGCACATCAGGTTGCAGAAAACATCGGGAGTGCGGTAATTTACTGCTGAGCAGTAGGTGCGCATTGCAAGGATAAACAGCATTTCGGGTGCAATCGACTTTTCGCGGCAGAAGGACAATATCTTTTGCCCTTTTTCCGCGTCGATATCGAGAATAAGGAACGCCGATTTATCGTAAATGGGGCTGTAAGCCGTGGGAACCTTCAACGCGGGATTATGCGTGCGCTTCCTCTCGCGTTCGAGAAATTCCGGTCCGTGTATACCGGCATAGCCCGGCTCACCGCCCTTTGCGAAATACTGCTTGTAGAACTCCGCGCTCTTTTCAAGGCGGGCGGTATTCTTCATTTTTTCATGCTCGCTCTTGATATAATCCTCATAGCGGAACATGGGCGGGGGCAGCTCCGAGCCTGTTGCCAGAGCTTTATAAACACCCATAAGGTCGGTGTAGAATATGAATATTCCCATTGCGTCCATAACGAGGTGCGAAACATTGAAATAGATTCCGGAGTAGCCGTTATAGGCGCGGAAGAATTTGATGCGATAGCATTCGTCCTTCAAAAAGTAGACGGGAGTCTGCGCGTCCTTGTCGAAATACTTCTCCTGCTCCTCCTTCGTATTGAAGGTAAGCACGGGTACGCGGTGTATTTTATACTCCGGCAAAAAGTACTCTTTTATCACGCCGTCTACCTCCTTGAAACGAAGGCGAAGGCAGTCGTTGCGCTCGATCTCGATATTGAGGGCTTTGAGCAGAAGCGAAAAATCAATATCGTAATCAAAGCTGACCGAGGACGGAACCTGAACTATCTGCTTGTGAAAACTGTACTTTACAAGAGTGTAAATATTCTCCTGCGATGGGATAAGATTATACAATTCGCTCATAATGCACTCTCCTTTTTTTTGCTTATGCGTCTGCTTCTTCCGCTTCTTGGATAAGATCGTCGGGGATGGCTTCGCCGTGCTTAACAAAGATAAGCATGAGCATTGCAAGTGCAAACACAACGGGGCTGTAATAGAACAGCGACATATATGTTCCGGCGAACATTCTTATAAAGCCGTAGAGAATGGGGGACGCAATCTGTGCGGAGAAGGTAGCCGTGTAGTAGTAACCCGTAAAGGTACCGACCTTTTCTACGCCGCCGATTTCAAGAACGAGGGGAAGCGTATTAACGGTGATGAACATATTTGCCGCACCGCCGAGGATAAGCACGGGGAATATAAGAATACCGAGGATTCTCGTAATATCGCCGACAGCGTCGGAAATTGCCGTGAGCGCTCCGCCGTAGGTTACGGTGCTGTCTGCGCCGAGAACCGATACAGCGTCGCTTATCATATGTTCCTTTATGCTTGCGCCCGCGTTTGCGATAAGATATTCTTCAAATGCGGCATACTTGTCGTCTGCCTGCCGATCATCGGAATTTGCGTATGCGATATATCCGGCAGTCGTGAGAACATCGTCGGCACTTATTTCCGTGCCTGCCGCTTTTGCTTCGTCCGACTTTTCGGAGTTGTAATTGTTGATGTTGTCGTTTATGGTGGTGTAGTCGTTATTGACGGTGACATAGTTGTCTATCGAAAGGTTCTTGCCTCCGAGAAGAGCGATAAATATACCGAAGAAAACTATAAATGCCGCAAGGAATGTTGCAAGACCCGCCATAATAGTCTTTTTTCTGCCGACCTTTTTACCCATCTTACCTGCCGGGAGAGCTGCAAGCGCACTGACAACGGCAAAGATGAGCATAAGGATGGTAGCTTCCGAGGTTATCTTGTGAAGTATCTCCTGCGCGAAAAGCGAGAAGAAGGTAGTGATTGCGTTTGTACCGCAGAAAAGGAAGAAAAGGCAGGCAAGCATAAACAGAAGGCTGCGTTTTTCGCCTGCGGAAAGCTTGATAGCCTTACGAGCGGCTTTTTCTTTTTTGGCTTCCGCTTTTTCGGCGGCGCGTCTTGCCTTCACATCGGCATAGGCGTTCATATCGCCTTTGAGCTTAATACTCGTATCCTCTTCTTTAACAAAGAACATGAGGACAAGCATACCGATTATCATAACTACGGAGCCGATTCCGAAAACATAGGGGAACGAAAGCGTTTCGTCCGCTTTTATCTGCTCCTTTGTGACACCCGAGAAAACGGTGCAGAGCGTTATTGCAAGCGTACCGGCTACCATACCTATTGCCGAGCCTAAACCGCCCATAAGATTTATAACGGCGTTGCCCTCACTGCGAAGCGAAGGAGGAGTAAGGTCGGGCATAAGGGCGACAACGGGTGCACGCCAAAGCGACATTACAAAAACAAAGAGGATAATAAAGATCATGGTGAGCGGAAGGCTCTTTGCTTTGAGGAACACCATGGGGATACAGAAGAACAGTATCGCCGAAATGGGTGCGCCGAACAGAATAAAGGGGCGGCGTTTACCGAGTTTTGAATGGCATTCGTCCGACAGTCTGCCGAAGGTCGGCTGGAAAATAACGCCGAAGATATTATCGAATGTCATTATGATACCGATAAAGAGCGGAACAAGCGTAAATCCGCCGCCTGCAAGAACGACATCTTCGCCCTGTGCTTCGGCAAATTTTGTGAGGAACGGCAGCTTCTCAACAAGGGTATTACTCCATGAAGTGATCATAGAGCTGTTTGAGAGCAGACGGTTCAAAATCTTGGTGATATAGGGGTCGTAAATCGCCCATGCAATGGAGGTCGCAAGGAATCCGAAGCCGGTGAGAATAGTCTTTTTGTAATTAAGTCTCTCGCCATCGGCTTTTTTCTTTGTCTTAGACATATTGTGCAGTCCTTTCAGAATATTTGCCCTTCTATTTTAGCAAAACAACGGAAAAAGGTCAACGGCAAAATCAATTTTTCAACAAAAAAGCCTTACAATATATGGTTACAAAACACTTTTTAAAAATATGACGGCGAAGAGCAAAACGATAAATTGCCGAAAGGAGCCGCCGGGCATAAAAAATCGCCTCCCCTGCCGCGTGTCAAGCACGGAAAGAAAGGCGAAATTTTTAATTTACGATGCCGCTGCCGAAACCGCATTCCGTCCGTTTTTCACGGAAGAAAACGGGGCTGCTTTTACGGCTGCTTCGGTTTTTCGCCAAAAACGGTTTTAATCCGGAGATGAACCTCACAGAGGTCATATTCTGCCGAACAGTGACGAGATAGCGGCGATGAGTCTGTACAGCCAGCTGAGGATCTTCTGCCAGAAGGACATCTTCGGCTGCTCGACCGAAGCGTCGGTAGCGCAGTGCGCCGCAACGATATAGGGCGAATCCGCAGTGTTCTGGGCAACTACGATGATGTACTTACCTTCGTCAGCATCGGTGAGAGTGTAATCCTCGGTGTTGAATGAAACGCATTTTGCATTTCTGATATCATCTCTCGGATCGTCGACTCTGTACCAGTTGTAAACGATGTAACCGGATGCGTCGGCGGGAATGCCGTTCGTAACAACGCGGAGCTTCGAGCCGGAGCTGAGCGAACCGACAATGCTCAATTCGAGATTAAGAACGGCTCTCTCGACGGTGAGGGTGATGTACTCCTCAACGGTTGCATAGTTCACGGAATTATAGGGAGTAAACACTACCTTGTAAACATCGGTGAATGTACCTACTCCCTTAGGTGTGGACATGGGATCCTTCATGGTGAAGGTACCGAGGTCGGCACCCTCGAAGCCGGAGGTCCATTTTGCGGACGCGAGCTTGTCGCCGTAGCTCATAACTGCGGAGGTGGGAAGCACAACACCCGCAAGGTGAGCTTTAAGAATTTCAACCGTGATGTTGGGGTTGAGAATTTTAAGCTCGTAGTTCTGAGCGACCGTACCGGAAAGCTCGGGAAGGATGTAATCAACAGTCTTTTTACCTGCCGTATCGGTTGCTACCGTTCCTTCAACGGACGAAGAAACAAGCGAGATGTTGCCTTCGTCGCCGGGACGGACATTTGAAAGTGACGAGAAATTGACCGTTACCTTAACATCGTCGGGCTTATATTCACGGTCGACAGCCTGTGCGGTAACATATACCGTTCTCGGCTTGACGGTGACGGAGCCGGGGACATAGGTGAACGAGTAGTTATCGCTCTCATACTGACCGTTTACGGTAATCTGATATGTTCCTACATAGGAGTCGGAAGCATATGCGCAGTTGAGAATTACAAAGCCGTTCAGGGTCTTTGCCGTATCGGAGCCGGTAAGTCCGGTAACGGTGGTGTAGTAGGTAGGCTCGGTGTCGCCGTAGGTCACGGTGAACGAAGCGGCCTTTACCACTACGGGAGCCTTGCTAACGACAAAGCTTACATCATAGGTAACGGTTGCGTAGTTTGCCGTGTCGGACGGAGTGAACACTGCCTGATATACATGGTGTCCTGCGCCCGGGACTTCGTTTCTCGCACTCTGCGACCAGCTCCAACGGGAGTCGCCGAGGCTTACATCGGAGAGATGTCTGCCCGCATCGTAGGTGAGGTCGGAAACGAAGGGAATGGGATAGCTCGGAGTAGCTTTGAGAATCTGTACGGTGAGCGTATCGAGGTTCGTTACTTCGAGAACATAGTTGTCTTTCTTTGCACCGGAAAGCTCAACACCCGTGAGTGTGACCCTTCTCGTACCGGCGCGGTAATCGTCCGCGATACCGGAAGCCGTTGCTTCGTTTACGCCGATGGAGGCGGAGGAATCGGTGGGAGCGATGGAGGCGTTATTTATTTCAAACGCGACATCGACATTGCAGTTACCCTCCTCGTATTCTCTCGAAACGGGGTTTGCCTTAACAAGGAGCTTTCTGGGAGTTATATCTGCCGTACCCTTGCCGAAAACAAGGTTGAGCTTGTAGTTATTTGCGGAAGCGCCGGTAAGAACAGCGTCGGTAAAGCTGACGGTCTTGCCTGTGCCTGCGTTTGCGTCGGAGAACATGAAGGATGCTTTGCCGAATCTTACATCATCGCGAACGCCGCCTGCAAGAACAACTGCGCCTGCTTCGGAAACAACATCGGCGGAAGCCGTGGTGTAGCCGTCGTATACCTTATTCTTTGCATCTACCGTAACGGTGTAGGGAGCTTTTTCAATAACGAGCGTGCCTACCTTGAAGTTCGAAACGGGAGAGTATACAAGCGTGTCGCCGTCGTAAGTCTTGCCGTCCTTTGTTGTTATCGTACCGTAGGACGGAGTCGCGATATCGATGGTAACGGTGTATGTGCCTGCTGCCGTGGGAGCAGTCGTGCTGCCGTTGTACTTAACCGTTATGGCACCGACTCTTACCTGCGCCGTAACGGAAGCGCGAAGACTGATCGTTACATCGTGCGAGCAGCCGTTGTAGACGACGCGGTCGGAGCCGTTGAAGGTAAGTCCGTTAATATCGAAATACTTTCCGAATTCATCGGAGGTGAGTATCTCGGAAACGGGTGTAAGAGTGGGGGCTATCTTTGTGGTTTCGTACGAAACGGAGCCTGTGTAATAGCCGGTCGCGGTCGCCTTTACGATAACGGTGCTGCCGACATAGCTTTCCTTATCGAGCTTAATGCTTGTGCCGGTTTCTACCGTTACGCCGCCTATCGTCCACTCGAAGGTGTACGTGCCTGCGGTGTTGGGATCGAGTCCGGAAACATCGACCGTAAGTGTTTCGTTGAGCATCGGGTTGCCGGAAACAGCGAGGTCGCCGGTGATCTGCTTTTTGTTGACTTTAAGGGAGATATAAAGTTCCTTTACGGTGTTGTAGTTTACGGTATCTTCGGGAATGAAGGTCGCGGCGTATATAGTCCAGGGAGCCTCCTGCCATGCAGGCATGATGTCCGCGCGGTCATATACATATTCACCGTTTACATTCGCTTCGCCGCCCGCAAATACTGCGTCTGCAAGAGTCTGACCGTAGGTAACGGATGCAGTGGGATATTTGCTTATTACGGGATCTGCCTTTTCAACTGTGATAACGCCGTTTTCAACCGAAGCATTGTAGTTTTTAAAGGTTGCGCCGGAGATATCGATGTAGAAGCTGTAACCCTCTGCGTTTACAACGGAGCCTTTCGAATAGGTCGTACCGAAGATTATCTCGCCGGAGGTCTTGGCATTTATAAGCGTATCGCCCTTCTTTGCGCCGATAAGCTCATACTGTCTGCTGAGGTCGGGAACATCGGAGCCGTACTTGACGGTGATGTTCTTCGCCTTGATTTTAAGATCGGCCTTCTTGACGGTGAGCTTGCCGTTTACTACCTGAACATCGTAGTTCGCGGAGGTGGTGAAGGAGGGTCTTGCGGTAAGATCATATACGCCCGCATCGTAGTTTGAAGTGTAGTCGTACTTTGTGGATACAAGGAACTTGGGAGCGTCGCCGTTAGAGGTGATGTCCTCAGCGGTGTCGTCGCCTACAAGTCTGCTCTTGTCGAAGTCCACAGTCACGGTCTGCTCGGAGAAGTTCTCGCCGTAGGTAATCTCCGCATTCGCGACCGTGAATACGATCGTACGCGGTTTAACGGTGATAACGCCGTTCTGAGTCGTGAAGGTGTAGTTGCCGTTGACATCCTTGAAATTGGGAGCGGAAATGCTTACGGTGTAGCCCTCTGCGTTTACGGGCGAGCCTATCGTGTAATCCGTCGAAACCGTTATATTGCCGCTTGTAGTTACCGCGTCAATATTGAAATCGGGGTCGTTGGGTGCATAGTACGAGTAAGCCGTAATATTGGGAGTGCCGTCGCCGTAGGAAACCTCTCCCCGATATGAGATAACAACGGGGGTGGGGTTAACGGTGAGAGGGATATCCGCCGTTATGGTTTCGTAGTTTGCGGAATTATCGGGAACGAATCTTGCAGCATAAGCGCCTGTTAAAACCGTGGGATTGACGCTGTTGTCGACCCAGTACCACTTACCGTACTCATCGTTGTATCCGGTGAGGTCGATATCCGCAAGAGTCTGTGTTCTGCGGTAGAATACCGCGCCGAGCGAGGGGATGTGTGCAGGAGGAGTCGCCTTCGTTATTTCAACGGTAAGCGTGCTGCCCGTAGCATAAAGGAGCTTTTCAATAGCGTAGTTATCGCGCTTGCCGCCTGTGAGAAGTGCGGAAACGGTGGAGAGATAAATGTCGTTTACAAGCTGAGTACCGGCATTGTTGCTGCCGAGCGAGCCTGTTGTGCCTGCGACGCTTACATCGTCGGCAAGGAGCTTGCCTTCGGTGATTTCAAAGCGGACATTAACGCTCATGTTGTCGGGGTCGTAGGCTCTGCCTATTGCAGTCGCGAGAACGGTTATGGGACGCTTTTCAACCGTGAGGATTCCCTCGGGGTTGTCGTCGGCACCGAAGGCGTAGCCGAACTCATAGTTTGCAAGAGCCGCAATTGTCGAATCGGTAACGGTTGCTCTTATCGCATATGTACCGGCAGGAGTTTCACCGGCGTTATAGGGATACCAGTTGCCGTCTTTGAGAATGGTGTAAGAGAGGACTGCTTCGAGCTGAGCCTTTATCTCGTCGTTATTGTCGTTTGCGACAAGACCCTCGAAGAAGGAGGAGAATGCCTTCTTAAAGTCCTTTTCGCCGTAGACTGCCGTTGCCGCAACGGGTCTTATAGTCAGCTTCGCCCTCTGTACGGTATAAGAAACGGTGAAGGTTGTCTGCTTGTAATCGCCCTTAGCGTCCTTGGGTGCCCAGACTATATCGACCGTGCCTTTACCGGCATTCTTGTAGCCTGTGCCGTCGGAAGCGTTCTTGAAGTAGAAGCTGCCTTCGGGCTTTTCGCCGTTGACGCCGTCAGCCTTGAATGAACCGAGCTTAATGGCGTCGGCAAGAGTCTGACCGTAGGTAAGAGTAACATTTACGGGCAGAGTTCCTCTTGAAACCTCTGCGGGGTTAATGGTGAGAGCGAATGTATATTCGTGCGCTTCTCTGTTTTTGTGAAGGACATCGTTTTTGTTGTAAACCGTATCGTCCTCGAAAACAGCCGTTACGGAATAAGTACCGACCTTTGTGGGCATTGTGCCTTCGCCGGAGATATCCTCACCGGCAGCCGTTTTGCCAGTCCATGTATACTTCATGAACATGAGGTTTTCGGCGCCTGTCTTGTTAAGGTCGTAGTCGGCTGTGCAGTCGGACTGATCCATTTCGTTTCTCACGGTCGCGCCGATAGTGCTTGCAAGAATGGGCTTGCCGGTATAAACTGCGGTGTTCGATTTGACCGTCATCGCGATACGGGCGGGAACCTTCTTGACATAATCGACAAACAGGTAAACGGGGTTATCGTTGGTTGCCATAACGGTGTCATTTACATTGCTGTCGAAGTTGCGCATGATTCTTCCGCGCATGGTGCTTGACGCGAAGTCAGCGTCCGAGAAGCAGTTGTCGGTAGTAACATATGTTATATTGGCAAGCTGCCAGTAGTTGCTGTTGAAGGGCTGACCGCCGGACGAATATTTCAGTCCGGTACCGGAAGCTCTGACATAGTTTGTCGCGGTAATTCCGGAGAACACCGCCTTTGTCTTAACGACATCGGTGCCGTCGGCAAGGGGTGAGTAGGAATAGCCCATGCATTCGCCGTCGGACGATACTATCGAGGTATCGAGAGCGGATTTGTTGCTGTTGAGCCAATACCTGTAAATGATATGAACACGGTATGAGCCTGTCGGCGCACCGTTTTCGAGTGCAACCGTACGGGTGTTTCTGTCTGTTGAAATCGAAGAAGTATAGATGTTGCCCGCTTCGTCATAGAACTGACCGACGGAAATCGTATCGGTGGGACGGCCGTTGGGACCTCTGCCCTGACCTACCGTTGCGGCATAAAGTCCCTCTGTATCGTTCGGGAGATTCGCTATCTTACCTACTGTTGTTTCGACATAGGTCTGAGTACCGCGGTTGCTGCCCATGCCGAGCGATCTCTTTGTAGAAGCACCGAGGTTTCCGTCATAGATTTTGGGGACATTTGTGGAAATTATCGCACCGGTGTATATAGCCTGTGAACCTTTTTCGCAAGCATCTCTCTGGGGGTCGTCGGTATAAGCGCTGTAATCCAGGCTGCCGCCGGAAACGGTGATCTGATTGGAAGAAGCGATATTGTAAGCTACGGCTGTGTTATCCGCCGTGTGGTCGCTCGAAGAAATACTGGAAGAACGCGAATAAGCGGTAGCCGCTACCGAAAGGACGGACTTACCCTTAACGGTAATATTACCGCCGTAGATATTGTACGCAAATGAACGGGCATCCGCATGACGGGCAGCGGAAGTCCAGCCGGTAGTTGTAGCAGAGGAGTTCATAACCGCTGCATCTACGACAGCAGATGCTCCGCTCGTGTTGATGATGCCTATCGTACAGATAGTGGAGTTACCTTCGCAGGAACTTTTGTTATCTCTGTATTCAAGGTTTGCGCTTGTGTATATCGTGACATTTTTGTTAACGGTAAGCTTGCCGTTATTTCTGATACCTTCGAGATACGCATACGATTCCTCGTTTTCGCTTGTCGT
The DNA here is from genome assembly GCA_016297645.1 of Clostridiaceae bacterium. Taxonomy (GTDB): domain Bacteria; phylum Bacillota; class Clostridia; order Oscillospirales; family Acutalibacteraceae; genus RUG806. The sequence continues at coordinate 933 of JAEDGF010000054.1, read as the reverse complement.
CATCATGTTGGTTCTTTCATTTACGAGGTAAATGGCGGACGCGTCCGTGCTTGCTGCTGCGCTGTTGGGTGAGGACGCGCTGCCGGAGTAAATATTGAGCGTACCGTTATTTACAATAGCGCGAAGACTTCTGAGCTGCCACGGCCCCTTGTTGGAACTGGGTCTATCGAAAATAATACGGTGGCTGTTCAGATAGAGGTTTACCGTTATACCTGACGGAATAACGATACCCTGACTGATCGAAGTCCATGTAGCGGTATCTCCGATCTCGGTTCCGACCTCAACATCGTTTTCGAGCGTGAGGTCAACGACCGTACCCGACGCATAACCGGCAAGAGCGGTATTTATTTCGTCTTTATCCCTTCCCAAAAGCGTAACGCTTGCAGCTTTTGCTGTGGGCAGTGCTTCGGGAGTAAGAAACGGAATTGCCGTAAGTGCAAGGCACACCGCCATGAGGGCAATGAAAATTCTTGCAGCAAAACGGGACTTCCCTTTTGTTACTGAATTATTTCCCACAATAATTCCTCCTTAGAGCAGCCGATTTATTGGAAAATGCTCGATTTCAACAAAAAGCACTCTCGCGGCTGACCCATTTATACACAATTATTATATTTTTTTTTGTGGCAAGTGTCAAGGAGCAGATAAATGAATTTGCATAAAAACCGAAAAAATTTGCAGAGAAATTATAACACGCCTGCCGGACTCGGAATTTTACTCACGTTTTTTTTCAAAGAAAACGGAAATATGATTTGAAAAAAACACCGTCCACCGCTGCCGCTGCCAAAAATAAAAGCGAAAAAGAGCTGTATAATCTCACAAAACAAAACGCATTGCAGACAAAAAACAGTACCGCCGGAAATTACTCTTGAAGTTACATGACATATATGTTAAAATAATTATGTTTGCGCGCATACACGAGCGTTTACGCGCATA
>JAEDGF010000053.1 GCA_016297645.1 Clostridiaceae bacterium | reverse complement strand
GCAAGGCGGAGCGTCGCGAGTGTGTTTTTCCCGCAAAAAAATCGTCAGCAAAGATGGATCGCCCGTGAGGGCGGTTTTTCCGTAAAAACGGGTGAAATGTGCTTCTATGCAATATTGACACATTGCCCGTTATGAATTAAAATAGACTCCAATTACAAAAACACAAACGGAGAATGTCGAAAATGATTGCACTTCTTATCGTTATTTACATAGTCTTTGTTGCACTCGGGCTGCCCGATTCCGTTTTCGGTGCGGCGTGGCCTGTCATGCACCTCGATTTCGGGATAAATGAGAGCTTTGCTTCGGTCTATTCCGTCATAATCGGGCTCAGCACAAGCGGCGCGGGCTTCTTTGCGGGCAAGCTGCTGCGCAGGTTCGGGACCTCGCGCGTGACATTTGTTTCGGTGCTTCTCACCGCCGCCGCGCTGGCGGGTGTCAGCATTTCGCCCAACATGGCGGTCGCGATTATTTTCGCTGTCATACTCGGCTACGGCGCGGGCGCTATCGACACGGGGCTGAACAACTATGTTTCTCTGCACTACAAGGCGCGCCACATGAGCTGGCTTCACTGCTTTTGGGGAATCGGGGTCATGTCCAGCCCCATGATACTCTCCGCATTTCTTGATGCAGACAAACCCGATTCGTGGAGAACCGGGTACAGAATCGTCGCGCTTTTACTGCTTGCGATAGGAATCCTTGTAGGGGTATTCCTCAAAAAGTGGAGAAAGATTGAAAAAGGCTTTTCCGACGAAGCGGAGGAAGCCGCCGTACAGAAATGCTCCTTCAAGGACATCATAAAGATAAAGGGCGTTCTCCCGTCGATGGCAAGTCTCGGTGTTTACTGCGGAATGGAATTCACCTTTTCGACATGGGGCGCGAGCTTTTTCGTCAACTCCTTCGGCACATCGCCCTCGCGCGCGTCCGCGTTCGTGTCGCTCTATTTCGGCGGAATAATGCTCGGACGGCTCATTTCCGGTTTTATTGCGGAGAAGCTCTCGGACTCAAAACTCATCGTATTGGGGCTTTGTGTCGCGGGCGCCGGGCTTTGCACCTTTGCCGTCCCGAACGAAATTGCCGCCGCCGTCGGAATTTTCCTTGTCGGACTCGGCTTCGGGCCTGTTTTCCCGTCCGTCCTGCACTCGATTCCGGACAGATTCGGCAAGACCTTTTCCGCAGACATAATCGGATATCATATGACGGGCGCTTACGCCGGAGGCTTTGCGTTTCAAATGCTGATAGGCTATTCCTCGTCAAACATCACCTTTCGCATTCTCCCGTTTGCGGCGCTCGGACTGTGCGTGTGCGACATACTCCTCTCGCGCTGTGCAGATAAAATGAGCAGTAAAAATTAAACGGCAGTATTGTACTAAAACAGAGCATTATTGTGCTATTTATTTTGTTCTCCCGTAAAGTATAATTTAGTTGAGCCTTTGCCGGGACTACCGAGGTTCACTGTGATTCAGACAGGGTCGACCAAGAGTCAACGCTCGGTTCGGTTTTGATTCGGTTACAAATCAACCGCGAAGCAGTCGTGAGTCAGTCGCGAGGCAACCGTGATTCGGACGCGGTTCGGCGCAGTCCGGGCAGTCCGGGCAGTCCGGCAAAATGATGCGGAGGGAGAAAAATGAAAGTTAAAGAGAAGCTGACAGGCTTCAAGCAAAAGGCGTTTTCCGTCAACTCACTGAGCTTCAAGGAACAGCTCGGCTATGCGGGCGGTATTTTCGGCAACTGCATGGGGCAGGACAGCATCGGAACCTACGCCGACAAATTCAACCGCAACTTTATGGGGATAAGCAACAAGCTGCTCCTTGTGAAGGGCAACATCACCACCGTTCTCAGCTTCCTTATTCCGCCTGCGGCAGGTGCACTGTACGACGCGCCGACAAAGCCAGGCAGGAAAAGCAATCTCAGAAAAGCACTGTTCGCCGCGCCCGTTCCGTTCGCGATAACTTCTCTGCTTTTGTTTATCGTGCCGTCCTCGTCCCCGATTTTTAACTTCATATGGGTGTTGTTTTTCGACCTCATTTTTTCAATAAGCGACACTTTTTACGACATTGCCATGAGCGCCCTCGCGCTTAAAATACTGTCCGATCCCAAGGACAGAAAGAATTTCTACACCCTTTCGGGGCTTGCGTCGTCCCTCGGCTCAATGCTGCCGGGCTGGCTCATACCCATCGTCGTCGGCACGACCGATGATGTGACGCGTCAGCAGTGGCTCTACTTTTTCGTGGCGTTCGGCTTTGCCGTCATCGGCGTTGCGTGTATGTACACGCCGTGCATGACCATTGACGAGAAGCGCGACTTCGCCGTTCAGACGCAGATAAAAGAAAAGGACAAGGAAAAAATAAAGTGGGATCGCAAGACTTTTTCCATGATACTGCACAATCGCCCGTTTGTCGTTATGCAGCTTTCGGTTATTTTTGACACAATTCGACGCGTTACATACGATACTCTCCCGTATCTCTATGACGATACCTTCGGCGACTACGGCATGAAAGCGATAATTGATATGATAAGCGGCGCTCTCTCGTATGCCGGACTTCTTGCCGTCCCGTTCGTCGGTAAAAAGGTTTCTGCGCGGAATATGCTTGCGGGCGGATATGCTTACACGGGCTTTTTCTATGTTATTATGTCGCTTTTCAATATCGGTTTCGATGTTGCGAAAATGCGCAAAAAGAGATATCTTATAGGTGTTTTCATCGGGCTTGCCGGTATGCCCAACGCGGCAATGGGCGCGGCGCGGAGTATCCTTGTCGCCGATTCCACCGACTACATGGAGTGGTACGCACGCAAAAAGTACAACGAGAAGCTGCGCAGTGACGGAATGCTGATAGCCGCGCAAAACATAGTTTCGAAGGCGGCGAACCTTCTGAAAACAAATCTTTACAACATTTTGTTTACGATTATAAAGTATGTCCCCAAAGACCCGGGCAGCAAGGTGAAGCCCGTCCAGACCGACAGCACGCTGCGCGGAATTTATTCCATAATTACATTCTGCGGACTGGCGGGCAACCTGCTTTCGGCGCTTACATTTGCATTCGATAACTACGAAGGCAAAAAGCGTGAGGAGATATTCGCGGAGCTTGGCGAAATGCGCAAAGCGGACGAGGAAGCATTTCCGGTGCAGTAATAATCAAAAGTCCGCCGCCGAAACACAAAACAGGCGGACAGAGGGGGACTTTTGCCGCTTGATTTTCGTCCTGGACCGTATTATAATGAAGCCATAGCAAGAACAAAAATTCTTGTGCATGTATGTGACAAATGAATTTCTTCCAAAAGCAACGCAGCCGCAGTGTTAACCGCGGCTGCGTTGTTATTTGTGCGCTTATGATATGCAGCCGCACTATCGGCTTTTTACGGGAATACGCGCTCACGGACGGCTCACTCTTGCTGCCAACTTTTTACGGTATCAGGCGGTCAGGCTGCCGGTAAAATTGCGATACCTTAAATTTGCCGATCCTTATACTATAATACAATGTATTAAGTGATACTTTGTAGGTACTCCGCCCCGGTTCGTCACAAACTTCATATCGCTTGCGGCTGCGGTGAACCTCGCCGCTTACTCATTCCGTTGTTCCTCACCTCCGTAAAAAGTCACGCTTCGATTCGCCTGTTCGCTTGTAAACGCGCTCACTGACGGCTCATTCTTGCTACCAACTTTTTACGGTATCAGCCGGTCAGGTTTTGGGTGAAAAATACGGCACCTTAAATTTGCCAACCTTTATGCTGTTAAATAATGCATGAAGTGATATATGACATAATAACGCCTAACGGGTGGAACTGCCGGGAATAACAAAGTAACAGCGCGCTTATGTGTCCAACTCTTTTCTGTATATACTCCCACGTTGCAGTTGACCGGTAATTTAATTGTAATACAGTAAAAATGCCGCGATGTTTGCGGATTATGTTTTTATGAAAAAATCCCCCAAAAGCCGAGGTGCTTTCGGGGGGAGTTGTATTTATTTGGGGTTATTTTTCGATAATTCCTCTGAGGAATTTTACTGCCGTGGCGATGTCTGCTGCCGGGTCGTCGCCGCACTCTCTTTCGATCGTGAGGAAGCCCTTGTAGCCGATATCTTCAAGCGCTTTGAGGTACTCGGGGAACGGAACGCTGCCCTGTCCGAGCGGAACCTCCTGAAAACCTCTGCCGGTGACGAGCGCGTCGTCCCTTTTGAGTCCGTAGACGATTTCGGGGTCCTTGTAGAACAGGCTCACGCCGTCCTTTGCGTGGGTGTGAACGATGTAGTCGCGGAGATTGTAGACCGCTTCAACGGGGCTGTCGCCCGTGACCATTACGAGGTTAGCCGGGTCGAGGTTTACGCCGACGCCCGTAGAATGGAGCGAATCGAGGAAGCTTTTGAGAACCGCGCTCGTTTCGGGGCCTGTTTCGATAGCGAAGTGTGCGTCTATCGAGTCGGCGTACTCGGCAAGCTCATGGCAAGCCGCCTGCATGATTGCATAACGGGGATGAGCCGGAGCGGCGGGAACAACGCCGATGTGAGTTGTTACGACATTCGTTTCGAGATCCTTTGCAAGGTCGAGAATGCGTTTCGACTTCTCGATGAGTGCCGGATTCTCCTCGGGGTCATAGAAGCCGTGACCGAGGTCGCCGCACAAGGCGGAAATCACGAGTCCGTTGGACTTTACGAGGTCGAGGAACTCGCGTCTTTTCTCCGGAGTCATGTTTTCGGGAGCCATCTCGCCGCGCGTTGCATAGACCTGAATGCCCTGCGCGCCAAGCTCGGCAGCTTTTTTGACTGCGGAGGGAATATCAATTTTGAAGCTGTTGACAATTATTCCGATAGGGAAATTGTACATGGTGTTATCTCCTTTTTGCTTTCCGCAAGGAAAATTTTTATATGTAATCCCGGGCGGGGTTATAATAAACGACTTGAATTTTTGTTACTGCCTGTCAGCAAAGAAATTCATACTGCGACACAAACTGACGAAAAAATGCTTCTATTTTATCCGCGCCGCCCTCTTCGTCGCTCTCGATGTTGAGCGGCATGACGGGGTCGTGAACGCTCAGACGCAGCAGAAGCCATCCGTTTCCGTGCTCCTTGTCGAAATTAACGCGGAAGCCCTCTCTGTTGTCGGGCGCGGGCGTGAGGAAATTGAACCCGGCGCAGTAGCTTTCGAGCTCGGCAAGAACCTTTTTACCGTACTCGGCAAAGTTTTCCGTTGTAATTTTGAAGCGTATCTCGCGTGCTTCCTTCGGTTCTCTGAGTGTTTTAAGAAGGTCGGTAAGCTCCTTTCCGGCAGCGCGCAGACGCGCAAGCAGAATAATTATCTGTACCATGAGGTAAGCGCCGTCGTCAAGAAAATAATTGTCCCTCAGAGCCGCGTGACCGGAGGTTTCTATCGCGAGAGGGCAGTCGATGCCCTGTGCGTTCAGCTCCTTGGCTTTGTTTATAACATTCTTGTACCCTCTGCGGTAACGGTAGTGGACTCCGCCGAGGTCTTTTTCTATGAATTCTTTCAGTCCGTCGCTCGTTACGCTGTCGGTGACTATCGTTCCGCCGGGCGAATTTTTAAGGGCGATGACGGACGCGAGCGCCACAAGCGCGTTGCGGTTTATCTCCTTGCCGTTGGAGCCGACGCACGCCGCGCGGTCAACATCCGTATCGAAAATTACGCCGAGATCCGCGCCGTTTTCAACAACGCTGCGGCAGATAAAGCCCATTGCCGTTTCGTTTTCGGGGTTCGGAATATGGTTCGGGAACATTCCGTCCGGCTCGAGAAATTCGCTGCCCGAAACATCCGCGCCGAGCGGAGCGAGAACGGAGGACGCGAAAAATCCGCCTGCGCCGTTGCCTGCGTCCTCAACGATATGCAGACCGTCAAGGGGCGTGCCCTCGCCGAGCGCGTCGGTGATGAGCTTACGAAGTCGAGCGCAGTAAATGGGCATATAGTTATATCTTTCAACTGCCGAGGGGATGTTTCCGACCGGAACTTCCTTTTCGGCGTTGGCAAGCACCTCGGAGATCTCGTCCCCCTCAAAGCCGCCGTCGCGGGTGAAGAATTTAAGCCCGTTTTTGTCGTACGGGTGGTGGCTTGCGGTTATCTGAATGCTCGCGGTGCAGTCGGAGTCAAGGCAGACCGTGAACATTGCGGGAGTCGAACAGAGTCCGCAGTCGAGAACCCGAACTCCGCGTGACGAGAGCGCACGCACGATGGCATTTTTTATGCGTTCTGCCGAAATTCGCGAGTCATGACCCACGCAGACAGACATTTCGTCAACGGGAACGCCCGTTTTTTTGTGCAGATATGCAGCAAAACCGAGTGCAATACGCTCCACCGTTTCATCGGAGAGCTGAATGTCGTCGCCCCACGCGGTTCCGCGGATGTCCGTACCGCTTTTGAGTTTTGTAAGATCCATATTTACCCCCAAAACAGAGTGAAAGATATTTTATTTTCGGTGAATATATATGCGCGCCCGATGCGGAAAAATGAGAAAGCGGGAGATGACTCCGCAAGCCGGGCAGACACGACAGGGGCGCGGCTTATTCCGCTTCCTCGCGCCTTCTTGTCATGGTGAGAACGACCGCAATTCCCGAGCCGATAACAGCCGTCACGAGAATGAGGATGAAGGCGATCGAGCCGCCGCCGGTGCCTATCGAGTTTATATCTATTACATTATAATTGGGATTGTTCGGCGTGTTGTTCTTGCCGGACTGATTGCCGTTTGTTTTATCGCCGTTTACGGGAGTGAGCACGGCGGTGGCCGGCTCTTCAAACGCCGGAATCGTATAATCGGGCGAGGTAACGGGTTCGGTGACAGGCTCTGTTGCCTCCGTCGGGAGGGTAGCTTCGTTTGTCGGAGTCGTCACCGTGCCGGAATTATTGCCTGAGATCGGTTCCTCCGCAGGAGCCGTCGTCTTTTCGGAGTTCATTTTTTTGATTATCTGCTTTTTCTCCTTGTAGGGGTCAACGCCTGCGATGGACGCGGCGGTTTTGCACTTCGAAGCGTTCGCGCCGACAAACTCGACCGGGATCAGGTCTGCAAGCGCAATCGAGCCAAGCTCCGTAAGGTGTGCGCCGTCGGGAGTGAAGGACGGACAGAGCGCGTATGTGTCGGCGGGGTTCGCAAGCCCGGCGCAGTCTATATAGCCGTCCGCCTCTTTGTTGGTCTTGACCCAGTTTGTAAGCTCGTCGCAGAGCTTCTGTATTTCAAGTGACCATGTAAGGTCGCCGGACTGACCGAGGAATTCGCGCTCGTAGCCCTTCCACGGGGACTTTGTGAAGAAGTAAATTTTGATCCCGCGTGCGTGGCAGAGCGACACAAGCGTTTTGTATCCGGCTATGATGTCCTTAGGGGTGTACTTCGGCGTGGTGGGCGAAAGGCTCTTTGAATACTGGTGCGCAATGTCGTTGAGTCCGATTTTTACAAAACAGTATTTAACACCCGGAAGCGTGAGAACATCGCGCGTGAAGCGGTCGAGCATGGCTTTGCCGCACAGGTTGCCGATAAGTCCCGTGCCGTCCGAAAGGAGTTTGTTTCCTATAACCGCTTCGTTGACAACCGCAACATTTGTACTGCCCCCGCTTACAAGACGCTTTGCATAATGAAGGTATGTGTCGTTAACGAGAGTAGAGTCGCCTATGAAAACGGCGGTGCAGGCGTTTTCATCGCTGCTGTATGTTTCGATATCCGCCAAAAACGGGATGGTGTGGTAGGTCACGGTCCCGGAGCTTATGTTTATCTCGTTGGAAGCCGGAAGCGAGGTGTAGTTGACCCTTGACGCGTTGCTGCCCGACATCAGCAGCCCCGTGGACATATATGTGCGTCCGTTTGAAAGTCCGGTGGTGGTTATGTAGGTGAGGTTGCGGAAATATCCGCTTATGCTTATTTTTTCGAGCGCCTTTGTTTCAAATCTGACGGAATCCGACCAAAGCGTTTCGCCGGGGGCGATGGTAGCCGAGGTCTGCTTGTTGAAAAGAATGGGAGTCTGTGTTCCGTCAACGATGGCGGCTTTGCCGGAGTCCGAGGTGCGTGCAACGCTCGCTTCGCTTATGGTGATAGCGGATTTGCCGAACTCGTTCGAGAATTTGAAGCGGAGTTTTTTTCCGCCGGTAGTTACCGACAGCTCGGTTCTTATCGTGCTTTTGGACGGAATGACATCCTGCACGGCAACGCCCGGGATAACGCTCCCGAGCTCGATCGAGCCGTTTACAAGGCTCGTTGCCCATGTCGTCACCCATTTTCCGGACGCAGCCCCGGCAGACGCGCCGAACAGAGCGCCCGGTGCAAAGGCGAACATGAACGCTGTCAGAAGTGCCAACGCTGCCTTTATTTTTTTTGTAACGGTTCCGTTTTTCATTTTTGCCAGCCTCCGGAAATATCCTTTTTTTATGTTAACAATTCTTTTTACATCACGGCGGCGAATTTTATAAAAAGCCGCATGGTTCTATTATATAGTATGTACGCAGAATTTTCAACATAAAAAAGCAGGCAGCGCGGGTTATTTTTCGGAGGGGGGAGTGACGGGGCGGTGCGTCGTCGTAAACTCCGCTTCGTTGTCGGCTGCGGTAAACCTCGCCGCTTGCTCACTCCGCCCCGTCCTTTCCGTAAAAAGTCTCGCTTCTATTCGCCTGTTCGCTTGTAAACGCACTCACTGACGGCTCATTCTTGCTACCAACTTTTTACGGTATCGGACTGTTAGACTTTTGCAAATACACAATACCTTACATTTATGAATTGTTAAATATTATGTAACTATTGTAGGGGCGGGGCCCCTGCGCCGCCCGCGTGGGTGCTTTTCGCGGTAGCTGAACAACCCCGAACGACCATTACAAATTGCAATGATTGAAACGAAATTTTGTATACTAAAATTACTTTTGCGTTGATAAATAAAGTTAAATTTTGCGTTGAAAAATTGTTTTTATGTGCTGTCGCATTACTGTTGTTTTTATCGGTCGACCGGTGTTACCCATTACGCACACGCCGCGTGGGTGCTTTTCGTGGTAGCTGAACAACCCCGAACGATCATTAAAAATTGCAATGATTGAAACGGAGCATGATAGTTCAGAATTGAATTCGCATTGACGGAAAATCCAAAATTATTTGTACGTAACTTGTCCTATGTTTGGTGGCTGTCGCATTACTGTTAATTTTATCGGTCGACCGGTGTAACTAATTACGCGCACGCCGTCCCTCGCGGGCGGCGCAGGGGCCCCGCCCCTACAATATGTCACATTGTGCCTTGTATAATTGCTTAAAGCTTGGCAAATTTAAGGTGTTAGTTTTTTTCTGCCGACTGACCGTTCTATATCGAAAAAAAGTGTTTCCGGTCGAAATTTCGCAGGTGTTTAACCGTGGACTGTTTTGGTATTTTTGTTTTTCTGCGTGCTGTCGGAAAATCGCAGCATTTCGCAGTTTTTCCGCTTGACAAATCCGCTTTCTGACGGTATAATTCGGTTATCAAAGGCTATGATGAAGAAAAGTAGCGTAATTCAGGCACTTACAGAGAGTGCGGCAGCGGTGGAAGCTGCACAGCGCCGTCTGCGTGAAGAACACTTCGGAGCTTCAAGCTGAAAAAATCGTCCCGTTTTTCGGTCGGTTTCAGTAGGTGCGACGGCGGCGTTCCGTTATCGGCAAAGGCTTTCCGCAAAAACGCGTGAAGCAAAGGGGTCTGCCGCAGGCAGGCAATATAGGTGGTACCGCGGGTCACAGCTGCTCGTCCTATTGTTCATAAGGACGGCGGCTGTTATTTTTTATATTTCAACGGAGGAATTCGGAATGAAACACACTGACATTAAGGACATTTTCACCAAAAAGGAGTATATCGGTACAACCGTAACGGTCTGCGGCTGGGTGCGTACCGCGCGCGACTCCAAGAATGTTGCTTTCCTTGCGCTCAACGACGGCACTACGCTTCAACACCTTCAAATAGTTATCGACAAAAACGGGGACTGCGTTCTCCCCGAGGAAGCGGCAAAGCTCGGCACTTCTCTTAAAATAATCGGCAAGGTCGTTGCCAACGAAAACCACGGCACACCCGAAATTAACGCCGAGGAGATCACCGTTCTCGGCATCTGCCCTCCCGACTATCCGCTTCAAAAGAAGTTCCAGAAGCTCGAAACGCTTCGCGAGATTCCCCATATCAGAGTGCGCACGAACACCTTCAACGCGGTTTTCAGAGTCCGCTCCGTAATGGCTGCGGCTATCCACCGCTTTTTCCAGGACAGGGGCTTCGTGTACATGAACACGCCCCTTATCACCGGCTCGGACTGCGAGGGCGCGGGCGAGATGTTCAAGGTCACGACCATCGGCTACTCCGACAAATATAAGAGCGCCGAGGAGTATTACGCCGACGATTTCTTCGGCAGAAAAGCCGGACTGAGTGTTTCCGGACAGCTTGAAGGCGAGGTCGCCGCTATGGCTCTCGGAAAAATCTACACCTTCGGTCCCTCATTCAGAGCCGAAAAGAGCAATACTCTGCGCCATGTTGCCGAGTTCTGGCATATCGAACCCGAAATAGCCTTCTGCGAGCTGCCCGACCTTATCGAGTTTGCGGAGGAGATGATAAAGTATATCATCCGCGACTACATGGAAAAATGCCCCGAGGAGCTTAAATTCTTCGAGGAGCGCGTTGAAAAGGGACTCACTGAGAAGCTGCTCAATGTCGTGAACAACGATTTTGCCGTCGTCGACTATACGGACGCTATCGAGCTGCTCAAAAAAGCGGATGTTCAGTTTGAGTATCCCGTCGAGTGGGGCTGCGACCTCCAAAGCGAACACGAGAGATACATCACCGAAAAAATATACAACAAGCCCGTTTTCCTCATAAACTACCCCAAGGATATAAAGAGCTTCTACATGAAGCAGAATCCGGACGGCAGGACCGTCGCGGCGACCGACCTTCTCGTCCCGGGCGTCGGCGAGATCATCGGCGGCAGCGAGAGAGAATCCGATCTTACGAAGCTGCTTAACGCCATGAAGGATAAGGGTATGTCCACCGACGACTACAAGGATTACCTCGACCTCAGAAAGTACGGCACAGTACCGCACGCGGGCTTCGGACTCGGCTTCGAGCGTATCATAATGTACTGCACGGGTATGCAGAACATAAGAGATGTAATTTTCTATCCGAGAACCGTCGGCAACATAAGATAAGACGGCATCGTACCCGGCACGGCGCCGTAAAGTCCGGTGAAAGCGAGAAACGAAAAGCACGGATACCGGCGTGGCGCGATATCTGCGAAAATCTCAAAGGAAAAGGTGAAAACAATGGCAAGAGTAATGGTATATCCCGAAAAATATGCTTCGCGTCTGTCTCAGCGTGACACGCAGAAAGCAATAAAGCTGATAAAAGACACTTTTCAGGTCAAGCTCGCCGAGGCTCTCAACCTCGACCGCATAACGGCTCCCGTCATGGTGACGCGCGAGTCCGGCATAAACGACGACTTAAACGGTGTGGAGCGCAAGGTTCACTTCACGATGAAAGAAATTCCCGGTGTCGCCGAGGTCGTGCAGAGCCTTGCAAAATGGAAGCGCACCGCCCTCGGAAAGTACGGCTACGAGCCGGGCGTGGGCATTTATACGGACATGAACGCCATCCGCCGCGATGACGACTGCGACAATCTCCACTCGCTTTTTGTCGACCAGTGGGACTGGGAAAAGGTCATCACGCGCGAGCAGCGCACCACCGGTTTTCTTATGGAAACGGTGAAAAAGATAGTTCACGCGCTGAGCGAAACAAACGATGTTCTCAAAGAGAAATATCCGATGCTTTCGTGCGAGGTAAAGGACGAGGTTTTCTTCATCACCACGCAGGAGCTTGAAGATCTCTACCCCGAGCTGTCGCCCAAGCAGCGCGAAAACAAGATAACCGAAGCGCATAAAACGGTTTTCCTCATGCAGATAGGCGACAAGCTGAAAAGCGGCATTAAGCACGACGGCAGAGCGCCCGACTACGATGATTGGTCGCTCAACGGCGACATTCTTTTGTGGAACGATGTTCTTAAATGTGCATTCGAGATATCGTCCATGGGAATAAGAGTTGACGAAAAGAGCCTTCGCGAGCAGCTTGAAAAGGCAGACGCGCTCGACAGGGAACGCTTCCCGTACCACCGCGGAGTGCTTGACGGCACGCTTCCGCTCACGATAGGCGGCGGACTCGGTCAGTCGAGAATTTGTATGTTCCTTTTGCAGAAGGCTCACATCGGCGAGGTGCAGGTGTCCATCTGGCCGGACGAAATGCGCGAGGAATGCGCGAAAAACAATATAGTGCTTCTGTGATAACCTCAACCATGAAATTTGCCCGGGAGGTCAAATTTCCCGCACCTGCGCACGGCTTGCGGCAGCGCCGCAGGGTTGAGAACAATGTTTTATCGTTGTTTTTCATTTGTTTGTCCTTTGTGTGATGATTATCGCAGCGCAGAAAAATAATAGATTTTTACGAAACAAACAGCTTGCAGCATAGTAAAAAATCTCTGTGGAAGGAAACTTTGCCTCCGCAGAGATTTTTTAAATTCTTTTTTGCCCCAAGAATGACCAAACAACTCGCTCCTGCTTGGAACTGATTTCGACCCAAAATAATTTTCCGATAATTCAGATGTCT
>JAEDGF010000137.1 GCA_016297645.1 Clostridiaceae bacterium | reverse complement strand
AAGAAAGTAAAACAGAAAAACAGACGGGAGAAACGAAGGCTTGTACCTTGCTTCTCCCGTTTTTTTAGCGGTTTGTAAAACGCCGTTCGTTTTTTGTATTGCGAATTCGGGCAAATTCCGTGCTGTTTTACCTTGAATTAAAAAAATACCGTCACGGTAGGCATTGCTGCCGAAATACCGTGACGGTTATTTTTTATGCAATGTGCAGGATAAGTGTTGCCATACCGAAGTAGATAAGAAGCGACAGCGCGTCAACAATGGTGGTTATCAGAGGGCTTGACAGCACAGCCGGGTCAAGACCGATCTTTTTTGCAAGCTGCGGCAGCATTGCGGCAATGACCTTTGCACATATAGTGGTCGCGAACACGGTGAGTCCGACCGTAATCGCCACGGTGAAATCTACCGCATCGTTATGCAGCAGGAGCTTATCAACGAGCAAGAGCTTTACCGTGGTGGCTGCGAACAGCGTCAAGCCGCACAAAACGGCAACGCTCAGCTCTTTGAGTACGACCTTGAAAAAGTCCTTGAACTCCACTTCGCCGAGTGAAATACCTCTTATTACCGTAACCGAGGTCTGGCTGCCGGAGTTACCGCCTGTGCCCATTACCATCGGGATAAATGCCGTAAGTACGGGCAGTGCCGCGAGTGAGGTTTCGTAGTTCGAAATTATCATTCCCGTGAAGGTTGCCGACACCATAAGGAGCAGCAGCCACGGGATACGGGCTTTGTAAAAGACAAAGGGGGAGGTTTTGAGGTAGTCCGTTTCCGTCGGCGCGGTAGCCGCCATTTTTGCGAAGTCCTCTTCCGTTTCCTCCTGCAAAACATCGATAGCGTCGTCAACGGTTATGATACCGACAAGTCTGTTTTCATTGTCGACCACCGGCATTGCGATAAAGCCGTATTTCGAGAAAAGGAGAGCTATTTGCTCCTGATCGTCAAGCGTTGATACGGAAATGACATGATCGGTCATTATGTTCTCGATGTTGTTCTGCAACGGGGACAGGAGAAGGTCTTTCGCCGTTACAATGCCGATAAGACGGCTTTTGTCGTCGGTCACATAGCAGGTGTAAATGGTCTCCTTGTCTATTCCGACTTTTCGTATAAGGTCAAGCGAATCCTCGACCGTGTAGTTCTTTTTCAGACGGACAAATTCCGTCGTCATGATGGAGCCTGCCGAGTCCTCGGGGTATTTGAGCAGCTCGTTTACCGCCTTGCGCATTTCGGGCGTTGCCGTTCGCAAAATACGCTTTACGACATTTGCGGGCATTTCTTCTATAATATCCGCCGTGTCATCGTAATACAATTCGTCAAGGACATTTTTAAGCTCCGCGTCGCTGAATGCGTTTATGAGAAACTCCTGCATATCGGGGTCCATCTCGACAAAGACCTCCGCCGCAAGCTCTTTGGGCAGCAGACGGTAGATTATGACACCCTGTTCGGGCGTGACTTCGTCGATTATCTCATTTATATCGGCGGCGTTTTCCTCGTGAATGAGGTCGTGAAGCTGAGCAAATTTACGCTCCTCAATAAGAGCGAGAGCCTGCTCAACAAGGCTCTGTTCATTCGTTTCATCCATCGTGTTTTCCTCCGTTTTCTGTTTTTTGCCCGGACGGGCTAAGCGGAAAGTCAACGCGAACAGGGACGCCGTTATGAAATGCTCCGGGCTGAGCTTGTCAACGGAACATCATCTGCGTTTTTTGCGCACTTACTTCGGCCGCCCGAATTCGTGCAACTGTCGCCTGCATCCATAAGCTCAACTCCTTAACATTTTTATTTGTCGGCCGCTCGTTTGTTTTCACAAAGCGCCACTCACCTATTGTAACACCTGAAACAGTTTCCGGTCAATGTTTTTTTTGTGTGTACAAAAACAAAAGTTTTTCTCCCGGAACACTGATTTTTATTGATTTTTTTGTTCCCGTATGGTAAAATTTTTCCGACATAACGATAAGAGGTGTTATTATGGGCAAATTAAAAGATATCGACAAAAAAGCTTCCGACAAGGGAAGCGGTATCGAAACCGTATGGCAGTTCGTAAAATTCATCTTTGTAAGCCTTCTTGCAATGATCGTGCAGTTTGCCGTACTCAACATTCTTCTTCTGCTTCCGCAGATAAAGGAGATTATTGCGCAGCCGTACGAATTCTGGCTTTTCGCGTCCGACGGACTTGAAAAGAACGGACTCGGATACTTTATCGCGTTCAATATCGCGAATATTCTTGCTCAGATAGTCGCGTTCTTCGTAAACAAAGAAAAGACCTTCAATTCCGGTGCAAACATCGCCGTGACGCTCCCCATTTATATTGTTTTCACCATTGCGCTCATCTGCTTCTCGGCTTGGCTTTCGCCCACGCTTCAAGGACTGTTTGTAAAGTGGGGCATAAACGCACAGGGCGCAGCAAACATTTCGACAATGTGCTGCTCGGCTATCCAGTTCTTCCTCTATTTCCCCGTTGACAAGATTTTGTTCCATAAGAAAAACGGCAAAAAGGACGAAGC
>JAEDGF010000136.1 GCA_016297645.1 Clostridiaceae bacterium | reverse complement strand
GCTTATATGCTCGTTGCCATGGGCGAGTACCTGAAAGAGTACGGTCTGTCGGCAGCGGCGGTAACAACGGCGTTTTGAGCGGCTTTATACGCCGGACGGCGCGTTGTCGTAAACAATGTAGAAAATAATACTGTCCGAAATCGAACGGACTGCCGAAAAACGGGAAAGCCCGTCGGCAGTCCGTTTTTGCTTGACAGATTTCGGATGTAATGCTATATTGAATTTACTTGTAACGGTTTTTATGTAAGAAAAAAAGGAGATGGTGTTATGCTCGGTGCAATAGCAGGAGATATCATCGGCTCGATATACGAATTCGAATGCGTAAAAACGAAAGATTTTGAGCTTTTTCCAAAGGGGTGCTTTCCCACCGATGACAGCCTTATGACTATCGCCGTGGGGCTTACCTGTGTGTCGGCAAACCTCGATGATGAACGCGACTTTGAAAAGACTCTGTGCCAAAACATGAGAATGATAGGCAGGCTCTACCCGGGTGCCGGGTACGGCAAGAGCTTTTTCTATTGGCTTCACGATGAGAGAAGAGGTCCGTACGGCAGCTTCGGCAACGGCTCGGCAATGCGTGTTTCGCCCGTTGCGTATGCCGCAAAAACCTTGGAGGATGCCGAAAAGCTTGCCGAGTGGAGCGCGAAGGTCACGCACAACCACCCGGAGGGCATAAAAGGTGCAAAGGCGACTGCCGCCGCTGTCTTTATGGCGCGCTCGGGCGCGTCAAAGGAGGAGATACGCGCCTATATCGAAGAAAAATACTATTCGCTTGATTTTACGGTGGACGAGATAAGACCGATTTATTCGTATGATGTCACCTGTCAGGGCAGCGTTCCGGAGTCGATAGAGTGCTTTCTCGAAGCGAAGGACTACGAGGACACCGTGCGAAATGCCGTGTCGCTCGGCGGCGACGGCGACACGATGGCTGCAATCGCGGGGGCGATTGCGGAGGCGTTTTTCGGCATTCCCGAGAATATAGCCGAAGCGGCGCTCGGTACTATGGACGAAGCACAGAGAAAATGGTACGACAGTTACGCCGGGAAGCTGTACGGTCAGCCGTAAAGAAAAATGCGAGTCTTACGACTGCAAGAACAACAGCAGTACAAGAAATATTTTTCGAAAAGAGGGATAGCATGATAAGATTTAATAATGACTACAATCGCGGTGCTATGGAGTGTGTTATGAACGCGCTCACGCAGAGTAATCCGGTAAGCTATGCCGGTTACGGTGAGGACACTCTGTGCCGCGGGGCTGTCGACAAAATACGCGCACTCTGCGCTGCGCCCGAAGCGGCGGTGCATTTCCTGCCCGGAGCTACGCAGACTAATTTTACGGTCATTTCAGCCGCGCTTTCGTCCGTGCAGAGCGTTATTTCGGCAGATACCGGACACATAAACTGCCATGAGGCGGCATCGATCGAGAATACGGGGCATAAAATACTCGAACTGCCGAACACGGACGGAAAAATATCTGCGGAGCAGGTGAGGGCGTGCGCCGAAGCGTACTATCTCGGCGGCGAACCCGAATATCTCACCGAGCCGAAGATGGTGTACATCTCGTTCCCGACGGAGCAGGGAACGATTTACTCCCTTGCCGAAATAAGCGAGATATCCTCAATATGCAGACAGTACGGTATGTATCTTTTTGTGGACGGCGCCCGTCTGCCGTACGGACTGTGCGCCGACGGGAGTGATATAACGCTTCCGGAGCTTGCACGATATGCGGACGCTTTTTATCTCGGCGGCACGAAATGCGGCGCGCTGTTCGGCGAAGCGCTTGTTATAACAAGCAATTACCTCAAACGGCGTTTTAAGGCACATATGAAGCAGAACGGTGCCGTTCTCGCCAAGGGGTGGCTTCTCGGACTGCAATTTTCCGCAATGCTCGAAAACGGCGAATATTTTTCTGCGGCAAAAAGAGCGAACGAGTTCGCCGTACGCATACGCGAAGCGTTCGAAAACAGGGGCGTTGAATTGTGGGTGAAAAGCCCCACGAACCAGCAATTCGTTATTGTGAACCGCGCTCAAAAGGAGTTCCTTGCGCAGGATTTTATATTTGAAGAGGTGTGCGAGGTTCAAAACGGGACGGTTATACGCTTTTGTACGAGCTGGGCGACCGGGGAGAGCAAAATTGACACGCTCACGGCGAAAATAGCGGAGATGCCCGTATAAAAAGGATTCCGACGGTAATAAAAACATAACGGCAGACGGACTGCCGAAAAAACGCAAGCGTTTTATTTTTAACAAAAACAGCACACACAGGCGGCGCGTCGGCGTCGCCCGTGTGTGCTTTATAGTCGGCAAAAATTTGCAATAATTATAAATATTGATTTTGCCGAAATTTTACATAGCTTTATCGCCGCAGATTTCTTTGATTTTTCTGCCGACTGTATTCGAATCCGTTCTTTACCGCTCGTCGCCTTTTTTTGCGGCGCAAAAATTTGTTTCACAAAAAAAATCAGTCGACCCGTTCGCAGTCGCCGTCCGCCGGCTTAGGCTGACGGGATTCAAACCCATGTCGCCCGTCAGTGCCCC
>JAEDGF010000135.1 GCA_016297645.1 Clostridiaceae bacterium | reverse complement strand
AAGTGCCGAAAAGGGGCACTGACGGGCGACATGGGTTTGAATCCCGTCAGCCTACCGGGAGCAGCCGTTTTTTTGACCTTACTTTTTTATATTCTCTTTTGTTGCATTTGTGTTTTTACTGCATAAAATATAATAAAAAAACAATAATTCCCGATAGAATTGTTTTTTTCTCCGTTATGAATATCTTTTTGCGGACAGATAACATTTTCTTTGTCTAAAAAACCAGTTTACAGAAGGCGAAAATAAATATAAAATACTGTTATTGCGTTTTTTTTGATGCCGTAAATGACACGAAAGGAGAGTACAAACGCAGTATTTGTCAATTTAAAGCGCCGGGACCGCACACGGCATAGCGGTTGACGAGGTCGGGGTTTATCGAAATATTCGGCGGATGCCCCGCGGTCACACACGGATCGCAAAGGTACGGCAAAAACTCCGGGTAACCGGAAAACAAAGCGTGCCTTGTCGTGAATATCGTGAAAAAAGCTATGCTGCTCCAAAGGGGTCATTGCGCCCTTTTCGGAAAATACGGAGGTAATATGTGCGGTATAATTGCATTTTCGGAGCGCGGAAGCGTTGCTCCGCATCTTATTAAAGGACTTGAAAGACTTGAATACCGGGGCTATGACTCAGCCGGTATCGCCGTTATGAGCGACTGCGTCATAAGAACCTGCAAAACGACAAAACGGGTAAATGACCTTGAAGCGAAGTATAACGCTCACCCGTTCTACGGCGGGGTCGGAATAGGTCACACGAGATGGGCGACTCACGGTGCGCCCACCGAAACGAACGCCCATCCGCACCTCAGCGAGGACGGTCATTTTGCCGTGGTACACAACGGAATAATAGAAAACTACGAGGCTTTGAGAGCCGAGCTTAAAAGCGAAGGGCATTTTTTCAAAAGCGAAACGGACACAGAGGTAATTGTACACCTTGTCGAGAAATACTATAACGGCAGCTTTCTGAAAGCCGTTCTCGCGGCTGCAAAGCGGCTCACCGGGACTTTTGCCGCGGCGCTTTTGTGCATCGACGAGCCTGACACCGTAGCCGTTATACGAAATTTCAGTCCTATTATTGTGGGAATAGGCACCGATAAAACAATGGCTTCGTCCGATGTTTCGGCGATAGCCGAGCATACGCGCAAAGCCGTGTATCTCGACGACGGCGAAGCGGCGCTGCTGCGCCCCGACAGCGTTTCGTTCTATGATTTTGACGGAAACCCGGTCGAAAAGGAAATCACCTTTCTTGACGGCACGGAGGGCGACAACGGCAAAAACGGTGCGGCTCACTATATGCTCAAAGAGATATATGAGCAGCCGGACGCAGTGCGCAGGCTTATAAGCGAACACCTTAAAGACGGCGAGGTGTCTTTTTCGCTGCCGTCTTTAAGTCGCGAAAAACTTGAAGATATTGATAAAATCTGTATAGTCGGGTGCGGCTCGGCATATCATGCGGGCGTTTCCGGAACGACGGCTTTCAGGCGGCTTGCCGGTATTCCCGCGTACTCGTATATCGCAAGCGAATTCAGGTATATGGAGCCGATGGTAGACAGCCGTTCGCTCGTTATACTCATAAGCCAGTCCGGCGAAACAGCCGACACGCTTGCTTCTCTTCGTGAAGCGAAAAAGCGCGGCGCATATACGCTCGGTGTCGTCAATGTCGTCGGTAGCCTTATAGCAAAGGAATGCGATGATGTAGTCTATACGCTAGCCGGACACGAAACCGCCGTTGCCACGACTAAGGGATACACGACTCAGCTTGCGGCGCTTTATATGCTTGCCCTTTGGCTTGGAAGTGAGAGAAAAGTCCTCGGAGATAAGAGAAAAAAACAGCTTACCAAGGAGTTGGCGGCGCTCCCCGGCATCATAGAGGAGGCTCTGAAAACCGAAGCGCACGCAAAGGCACACGCCGAAGAAATGAAGGAGCTTGAATCCGTTTTCTTTATCGGACGCGGTACGGATTATGCGGCTGCTCTCGAAGCGTCCCTGAAAATGAAAGAGATAACTTATATTCATTCCGAATGCTGCCCGGCAGGGGAGCTTAAACACGGCACTATTTCTCTTATAGAGCCGGGAACGCGCGTATTTGCGCTTATGAGCGGCGGCGAGGTCGCTGCGAAAACGGTGAACAATATAAAAGAGGTTCGCGCACGCGGCGCGCATACGGTGTGCTGCGCCCCCGTGTCCGCTGCGGCAGAGCTTACGGACATTGACGAGATGATTCTGCTGCCCGACACCGAGCCGCTGTTTTTCAATATCGCGCAGGTCATTCCGTTCCAGTTTTACGCCTACTATACGGCGCTTTACAGGGGCTGTGATATCGACAAGCCCCGTAACCTTGCAAAATCCGTAACGGTCGAATAACGGCTGACAGCGGCTTGTAACGGACTGTAACCGTTAATGGCGGTTCTGAACCGAATAACGGCAAAAATATTGTTACAAACGGCTGTGACTGTCGAATGACGGCTGCAACGGTAACGACAGTAATCCGTGAAGCCGGTTTCCTCCAGTCAAACGAAAACTAAATAAAAAACACGGTGCTT
>JAEDGF010000052.1 GCA_016297645.1 Clostridiaceae bacterium | reverse complement strand
GTAAGATAATAAGTAAGTTAATACGCAAGATAATGCGTAAGATAATACGCAAGATAATGCTTATGCAGAGCAAAAATTTGAATTTAACGAAGAAATCTTTATGAAATCATTTGAAAACATCATCCAAAAGGATTTTCAAGGCGGAGTTCTTGTCCTTAAAAACGCTCGGGTTGTTTTTGAACATTGCCGAGGAAATGCCGACTGCGGCACAAACACTCCCTTCACATCACATACTACAATTACATTGGCTTCGCTGTCCAAGCAGTTTATCGCAGCAGCCGTTTTACTTCAAACGGAACAGGGGAATCTCTCTTTGGAGGATACGATCGAATTGTACTTCCCTCAATATCTCTATGGTAAGAATATTACAATTCGCCATCTGCTGCACCATTCAAGCGGTGTTCCCGATTATATCGGTGACAGGATTATCCCCGATGCAATCCGTAAATATGAAGCAGAACACGGAACAGCGCCGCCCGATGTTATCGAGTTTAATAAATGCATTACTGCGGAATGCCGTCCTGTCGGTCTTTCGGAATGCTTTGAACTGATCGGTGAACTACCCTTGTACTTTGAACCGGAACCGAGGGAAGGTACAGTAATACGAATTATTTTTTGCTCGGTCACATTTTGGAGATGTTGACCGGTAAACCATTGTCAGCTGCCATGAGTGATGTATTTATGCGCTTCGGGTTAATTTACACCCATATGAACGGACATATAGCAGACGCTTGCGGATATGTAAAACATAACAATGAGATATTCTCCTGCGGCAGACCTGCCATGGGGAGCGGCGACAGCAGCGTCGTTTCTTCGTTGTCAGATTTGAGGCTGTGGTGCAATGCTATACTAAACGCCGAAATATTGTCTGCCGACAGTTGGAAGGAATTTCTGGACTTTACCCCAAAGCCTTACGGATGCGGGGTGCGGCAGTTTGAGAACGGTTGGTTCGGGCATGACGGAGGGCTGCCGGGATTCAGACATTGGCAAAGGTTGAATTTTAAGGATAAAACGGCAATTATAATCCTCACTAATACCGTTACGGATGAACCCCCGTTCCTTGCTCGGATGATGGAAAAACTTTTTTATAACACATAAGCAAATACGCAAGATAATAAGTAAGAAAAACGGAGTGATACCGATGTCAGACTATACACCGCCGTATAAAATCACGGATAAGGCGCTGATGCTTGTCGCCGATATTTCCGAAAAGGTCGGAAGAATCACGCAGCGCAGCGAGCTTGACGCAAAGCCGCACCTTAGAAAGAACAATAAAATAAAGTCAATTCATTCCTCTCTCGCCATTGAAGCAAATTCGCTGACGCTCGGCGAGGTCAGAGATGTTATTGACGGCAAGCTTGTACTCGGCGAGGCAAGGGAAATTCAGGAAGTAAAAAACGCTTATGCCGCTTACGAGGAAGTGGGTTCTGTTGATATATACAGTATTAAAGAACTAAAAAGACTGCACGGAATCATGACAAAATATCTCACCGAGGGCAGCGGAGAATTCCGCTGCGGTGAAGAAGGTGTTTTCAGCGGCGACAGGTGTATTTTTATGACTCCTCCCGCAAAGCTTGTTCCCGGACAGATGGAGGAGTTATTTGCGTGGCTGAAACGCAGCCGTAATACCGTTCATCCGTTGATACTTGCCGCCGTTTTTCATTACGAATTTGTTTTTATCCACCCGTTTACCGACGGCAACGGCAGAATGGCAAGACTGTGGCATACGGCAATTCTTACAAAATGGCAGCCGATTTTTGAATTTATTCCCATTGAAAGTCAGATTGAAAAATTCCAAAACGGATACTATGACGCTATTGCCAAATGTCATATTGAAGGCAGCAGCACGGCTTTTATCGAGTTTATGCTCGAAAGAATAGATGCAATACTCGATGAAGCAGCGGAAAACTTAACTGCACCGAGAAGTAATGTATCGGAATATGTCGGCAGGCTTCTTTCGGTTATGGAGTATGATATACCGTATTCCGCAAAAGAACTTCTTGCTTTGTTGGGGCTGAAATCGAGAGATACGCTTCGGGTGAATTATCTTGTGCCGGCTGTTAAGGACGGCTTTGTAGTTATGACCGAGCCTGATAAACCGAACAGCAGAAATCAACGGTACAAAAAGCTCTACGGCGGTGCTGTCGGCGGCGAGAGCGGCAAGAAAGATTAAGTAAAAAAGACATAAAAACAGCACGGGCAGCTTCGTCACTGCGGTCGGTTCAGTGACCGCAGCAGGGAGTCTGTCCGTGCTTTTTTGTTATATTGTGTTTGCCGGATTATTCCGGTGAACCCTCCGGTGCGGTGTCCGTTTCACAGGGGAAGCTGAGCGTTACTTTGAACAGATCGCCGTCAATATCTATCTTGAACCTGCCGCCGAGAAGCTCCGTAAGGCTTGACGCTATCGAAAGTCCCAAGCCCGAGCCTTCGGTGTTTCGCGAGGAATCGCCGCGCACGAAGCGCTCCGTCAGCTCCTCGGGCGCGATGTTCAGTTCACTCTTTGAAATGTTTCTGAGTGTTACCTCGGCGTTGCCGTTTTCGGCGGTGAGTGACAGATAAACGCGTGTGCCGGGCATTGAATACTTGCAGACATTTCCTATTATGTTGTCGAAAACTCTCCAAAGAAGTCTGCCGTCAACATTGACGAAAACGGGAGCTTCGGGTACGCTTATTATCAGTGAAAGCGCGTTTTTGTCGAGCCTGTCGCAGTATTCGCCGTCCGTCTGCGACAGCATTACTCTCAGGTCGAGCCGTTCGGGGTGGACTTCGATATTCCCGGTCGCCGCTTTTGAAGCGTCCACTATATCTATCGTCAGCTTTTTGAGCCGCTGCGCCTGACGACTTATGACCTCGATATACTCCTGCGCCGTGGGGTCGTCTATGCCGAGCTTATCGAGAAGGTCGATGTAGTTCACAATCGAAGTGAGCGGGGTTTTCAGGTCGTGCGACACATTTGTGATAAGCTCCGTTTTCATGCTTTCGCTTTTCAGCTGCTTCTTGACGGCGTTATTTACCGTGTCGTTTATGTTGTTCAGGTCGTCCGCAAAACGCCTGAACGGTCCTATGAGAAGTTTGCCGGATATTTTTGACGACAGATCGCCCTTTGAAAAACGCTCCGCGCCCTGCCGGACGGTATAGAATTCGTACACGACCGCAAGCGTTACGGGTAAAAGAATGACTGCGGCAAGGAGCGCCGGAATGATATAGTTATCGGTAGCCATTACGAGCAAAACCGTAATTGCGATGACCGCAAGCTCCGCAAGATATATTATGACGGTCTTTCCGAAAAGTCCCGAGGTGCGTACCGTTCTTCTTACGAGCCGGATAAATCTGCCGATTAGCGTATTTTTCAGTAATTCACGGCTTCTTATCCGTACAAAAACACTCTCGATATAGCTTAGTGTCAGAAGTGCGATGCCGTACGCTATCAAAAATGCCACCGCATACATAAAACCCGTATAGCTTGAAACCGCGATGAAATTATCCGCAAAAACCGCGCCTAAAATTAAGATCGCGAGGTATATCAGCGTTGCCAAGTCAAACGGAATCTTATGCAGTCCGCCCGACACGGGGGCTTCCGCTTTAACGGTGTATCCGGCAGAGTAGAACAGGAAAATGACTGCTGCCGCAAGAAACAGAAAATACAGGATCGTGACGGGGACAAGCGCGTTTCTGTAATTAACGCCGAAGGAAACGGCTTTCTCCGCGAAGGCGTAAATATCGTTTGTATAGAAGTCCGAGCCGTGGGGAATGTACAGCTTTACGGTGAGTTTTTCCTCGGTTTTTGTCATGCCCTCGGGCAAAAACGCTCTGTCGACCGTTTTTGCAACCTTACCGTTTGAGTCAACGGTGTAGTTCGACTGAAAATATACGAGCGGCTCTTCGCTGCCGTCTATGCGGGCGAGGCGGAATTCATCGACGCAGTATGTGTAAATGTAGTGGTTAAGCCCTTCGCTCTCACTGAAAAGGTATTTGCCGTCAAGCGAGCGGTCGGCCTCCCATTGCAGAGGAAGCATCACATAGGAGCTTGTCTCCTCCGTGTTTACGGTGTACGGCTCATCCATCGACGGGTAAGTACTTTTTTCGAATAAAAATTCGGGCGTGGCAGATACGGTTTTCGCCGTTTTTGTTGCGACAATGCCGGAAATGCCGTGTTCCGCCTGCTGTGCCGTCGGTGAAGTCGTATCGTCCTCATATGTTCTGCTCTCGGTTTCTCCGACGACCGTTTCGTCCCTGTGGAGCGAGGAGGTCTCGCCGTCGGTGTCGATGTCGCTGTCGTCCATGGAAACCTCGGGTTCGGTTACTCTGTCGCTGTCCTTGTAGTTATCGGACGCGAAAAAGCGGTTGCCGTCCTTGTCCGTGTAAAAGGTTCTTATGAAGGTGCGATTGAAAATGTACTCGGCGTTTTTCAGTACATCGGGGTCCTTCGCTTCTTCAAGTCCGCTCGATTTCAGGACAGTTTCGCCCTTTGCGTCGCTGACGGTGAAAAAAATGTTGGAGTTTGCGGAGTTGTATTTTGAACTGTACAGTGCATTTTCGCTCTGCCAGTAGTCGATGTTGCTGCCGTCGTTTTCGGTAGCCGATATGTAATTCATGTTGCAGTCGTAGTAGTTTACGATATCGTTGATGGTACCCTCGGCGAGATATGAGAAAATTTTGTAGCGTATGCTCGATTCGTCCGACAAGAACAGATTGTTTCTGTACAGTATAACGGCGAATGCCGCGTTTGCGGTGATAAGCGCGCCGAATATTGCGGCAAGAACAGATGCGATTATCTTTGCTGCCGAGCTTCTGCGAAACTTCTTCATATCTCTCATACTCCTGACTGTGTGTTATTTTTTGTCCTCGAACTTGTAGCCCTGTCCCCACACTACTTTTATGTAACGGGGCTGGTTCGGGGTTATTTCTATTTTTTCGCGCAGGTGGCGGATGTGTACGGCAACGGTCGAATCGGAGCCGAACGGTTCGTCGTTCCACACGGCGCGGTATATCTCGGCGGGTGAAAAGACCTTGCCGGGGGAGGATGCGAGGAGCTTCAATATATCGAATTCGGTGGGGGTGAGGTTGACCTTTTCGCCGTCAACGCGCACTTCCTTCGCTCTGTCGTCTATTTCGACCGCGCCGACGGTGAAAATACCGTCGTTCTTTTCGGGCTGCGAGCCGTTCATTGAGCCGAACAGCGTGTACCGCCGCAGCTGAGAACGCACACGCGCCAAAAGCTCTACCGGGTTGAACGGCTTTGTTATGTAGTCGTCCGCGCCGAGGTTCAGTCCTATTATTATGTCCGCGTCCTCACTTTTTGCGGTGGTGAAAATGACCGGCGTGTTGTACTTTTCCCGCAGTTTCGTGAGTGTCGAAAGTCCGTCGAGCTTCGGCATCATTATGTCCATGAGGATCAGATGCACCTCGTTGCTTTCGAGAACTTTAAGGGCTTCTTCGCCGTTGTACGCGGTCAGAACATTATAGCCGTCCGAGGTCAGATATATTTTTAACGCCGAAACGATATCTCTTTCGTCGTCAACTACCAGAATCGTATACATTGGTGTTCCTCCGTTTTCTTCGTTTTTATTATGAGCCGTTTTGTTTTAAGAAGCAATTACAGAAATTATTAAGATTACTTTAAGTGTTTAATTACTCTGCCGTTTACACATACATAGCTTACATTTATTTCGTCGTCAAAGAGGATGATATCCTCGTCGTACCCCGGTTTTATCAGTCCCTTTGTACCGCCGAAGCCGACAACCGAGAGGGGAGTGTGTGAAGCCATCGTGACCGCATCCCAAAGGGGGATGTTTACGGATTTGACGAGATTTCTGACCATTGTCGCGCTTGTCGCTACACTTCCCGCAAGGCACGAGCGGTCGGCAAGCTTCATGACCGAGTCCTCGTAAATTACGCTCGGTCCGTTTTCCTGAGTTATGACCGTGCCTTCCTTCATATCGCAGGCGGAGTATTCAAGCCCGTCGCTGACGGCGTACGCTTTTTTTACGCCCTTTACTGCGTACAGGAGCTTCACTGCCCCGTACGGCAGATGGCGCATATCTCCTATAAACTGCGCTGTGAAGCCGTCGTTTGCGAGAGCCGCTTCAACCGCTCCCACTTTTCTGAAAATGCCCTCCTTGTGCATTGCCGAGCAGGCAGACCAGATGTGCGTTATGTCGCTGAAACCGTGGCGGAGCGCCTCCTCGGTTACTTCAAAGGACGCGTCCGTGTGGGCGACGGAAGCGACAATGCCTCTTTTCTGCGCCTTCTCGCCGACCTTAAAGGCGTTCGGCAGCTCGGGCGCTGCGCCTATTATGCGTATTTCGTCCGAAAAATCGAGGAGCGCATCTATATTTTCGTCTGTCGGCGGCAGAATGTTTTCCGGACGCTGTGCGCCCTTCATCTTTATTGAGATAAACGGACCTTCGAGGTGTATGCCGAGAATGTTTGAATCGGTGCAGCTGTTCTTGGCTTTTGTTATGTTTGTTATGCATTCTTGCAGCTGCTTTATCGGGGTTGCAAGCGTTGTCGGAAGAATGGAGGTCGTTCCTCTCTCCGCGTGGGCGCGGCACATTTTGATTATTTCGTCCGGCGTTCCCATCGCGGAAAAACCGCCGCCGCCGTGAACATGGATGTCCGCAAAGCCGGGGGACAGAAATTTTCCGCCGCAGTTTATTTCTTCGTCCGGTATGATATCCGTGCGGCTTTCGATTCCGAGTATTTTTCCGTCACGGCAGATAACGAGCCTGTCTTTTTGTATTCCTGCTTCCGTAACGATATTTGCACTTTTATATATTCTTATCATTATTTTATCTCCGTATTTTATCTCCGTTTTGGTGTTCTACTTACTATTCTACCATTTCTAAAAATAAAGTCAACGACTCACATTATTTTTATAATAGGTATAGATTTTACCGTTTCTTTGTGTTATACTTACTTTGAATATATGTTTTGAAGGATTTTCAGGCGGTGTTTACCATGAGTGAGATAAAAACGGTTAGAATCGGCGCGATAGGAATAAGCGGCAGAGGCCGTTCGCAGCTTGCACTTCTGCTCGAAGTGCCCGGCGTTGTCTGCCCGGCGGTATGCGATTTAGTCCCCGAAAGAGCGGAGAACGGAATAAAAATAGTTAAAGAGAGCGAAAGCTACTCGGGCTACGAAGTCAATTCATACCTCGACTACAAAGAGATGATCGACAAAGAGCAGCTTGACGCCGTCATGATATGCACCACATGGATAACCCATTCCCGTATCGCCGTATACGCAATGGAGCACGGACTTCATGTCGCAACCGAAGTCGGCGGCGCAGCCTCCGTTGAGGAATGCTGGGAGCTTGTTCACACGAGCGAAAAAACGGGAAAATTCTGTATGCTTCTTGAAAACTGCTGCTACGACCGCAAGGAGATGGCGGTGTTCAACATGGTAAAGCAGGGGCTTTTCGGCGAGCTTGTAAACTGCGAGGGCGGCTACCGTCACGACCTCAGGGACGAAATAGTCCTCGGCAGAGAAAACATTCACGGCAGACTGTTCAATTTCCAGAACAGAAACGGCGAGCTTTATCCCACACACCAGCTCGGACCTATCTGCAAGCTCCTTAATATCAACAGGGGCAACAGACTCCTTACTCTCTGCTCGATGGCAAGCAAATCACGCGGCTTAAACGATTGGATAAAGAACAACAAGGGCGAGGACTACGACCTCTACGGCTACCATTTTACCGAGGGCGATGTCGTAACCACCATGATAAAAACTGCCCACGGCGAAACGATAACGCTTCATCACGACTGCTGCCTGCCGCGCCCGTATTCACGCAATTATGTCGTACAGGGCACAAAGGGAGTATTTACGGAGCTGAGCGATACGGACTCCTTTATCGCGGTTGACGGTGTTACCGAGTCAACGCATGAATACGAGCCTATTCAGAAGCATATTGATAAATATGATCACCCCTTATGGAAAAAATATCGTATTGACGGCGTCAAAACACAGGGACACGGCGGAATGGACTACCTTGTTCTGTCTGCGTTTGCCGAGAGCGTTCAGCTCAACGCCGCTCCGCCTATTGATGTTTACGATACCGCAACGCTTATGGCTATAACCTGTCTTTCCGAGCAGAGCGTGGCAATGGGCGGCGCCCCCGTTCCGATCCCCGATTTCACGAGCGGAATGTGGATAGACCGTGAACCCGAGCGCAGAAGCGAGTTTTGCCTGAGCGAAATATGCAACGAATTTTTTGACTAGAACGGAGAGAACGACTGATGAATTACTATATAGGAATAGACGGCGGCGGCACAAAAACACAGTACGCCCTTTTTGACGAAAACAAGGTGATGCTGTCTACCGCCACAACAACGGGCAGCAACCACGAAAATCTGGAAGGCGGCATTCCCGAAGCCGCCGGTATCATAATGGACGGCATAGAGGAAATCCTGCTCGACAACGCGCTTCGTCAAAGAGATGTTACGCACATTCTCATGGCGCTTGCCGGCATCGACCATCAGTACCAGTGCGACGAGATGACGGCGGAATTAAAAAAGCTCGGACTCAATGTGCGGTTCTCCATTTACAATGACGGCTTTATCGTGGTGAAAGCCGGTGCGAAGAACAAGAGCGCAATAGGCTACAACTGCGGCACCGGTACCTGCTGCAATTCCGTTGACGACGACGGAAACCTTTTGCAGATAGGCGGCTTCGGCGATCTTTCGGGCGATGTCGGCGGCGGCCACTGGATAGCTCGCGAAACCTTCCGCCTTATCTATGACGATGTCTGCCTTGATGCAATGCCGACCTCGTGTACTCAAAAGGCTGTCGAAATGCTCGGTATCAAACCGGAGCGCGACTCGGTTCTGTCGCTTATTCCGCGTCTTGAAGCTGCCGAAGATAAGCTCATTCGCGATATGATAGATATTTTCTTTGCCGCCCTCAACGAGGGTGACGCGGCTGCCGTTTCGCTCTGCGAAAAAATGGCTCTGAGGGGCGCGCAGTTCATAGCCGCACATATCAAAAAACAACACTTCGAAGCGGACGAGGTTGAGGTGGTCCTCTCCGGTTCCATTCACATAAAGCTGCCGTCGGAAGTATATATCGATATGCTTCACGCAAAGGCGGAGAGCCTGAGCGGCAAAAAGCTTAAATTCGTAAAACTCACCGTGCCCCCCGTCACGGGGTGCATAAACTGGATGCTTGAAAAATAATCGAAAGGAATGATAAAGATGAAAGAAATCAATGTGACCGTAATCGGTTCGGGCAGCACATACTGCCCCGAGCTTGTAGACGGTTTCTTGCAGAGAAAGGACTCCTTAAAGCTCAAAAGGCTTGTACTTATGGATATTGATGAGCGCAAACGCACGATAGTAGGCGGACTTTGCGAAAGAATGATAAGACGCGCAGGTCTTGAAACCGAGGTCGTTATGACCGACGATCTTGACGCGTCCCTTGTCGGTGCGGATTTTGTCGTAACGCAGATAAGAGTAGGAAAGCTCCCCGCGCGTTACCTCGATGAGTCCATTCCGATTAAGTACGGTCTTATCGGTCAGGAAACCACCGGTATCGGCGGCTTCTTCAAGGCGCTTCGTACTATTCCCGTTATAGGCAATATTTGTAAGAAGATAGAGGAAATCTGCCCCGACGCATGGCTCATAAACTTCACAAACCCCTCGGGCATCATAACGGATTATGTCCTCAATAATACAAAGGTAAAATGCATCGGTCTTTGCAATGTCCCCATTGATATGATTGACGATATCAAAGAAAATGTCGGTCAGGACGCAAAGATCACATATCTCGGACTCAACCACCTCAGCTGGATAACAAGCGTTATCAACGGCAAGGGCGAGGAGGTCCTCTACAAGCTGTTTGACGAGGGCTTCGCACCCAAGGTCATGGCTAATATCGTAGACGACGGATTTGACCCTGACTGCCTCAGAGCCTGCGGCGGCTGGCCGTCCTCCTATTTGCAGTATTACTACAACCGCAACGCCAAGCTCAAACACCTCAGAGAGGATAAGCGCACACGCGCTCAGGTCTGCATGGAAATTGAGGAGCAGCTTCTTAAAATGTATCAGGACGAAGAGCTGTGCGTAAAGCCTGCGCTCCTCGACAAGCGCGGCGGACACAAGTATTCGCTTGCAGCCTGCTCACTTATTGATTCTATTGCAAACAACAAGCAGGATGTTCATGTCGTAAATATTCTCAATAACGGCACGCTTCCGTTTATGAACGATGATGATGTTGTTGAGATCGCAGCCGTTATCGGCTCGGACGGCGCAAAGCCTGTTCCCGTCAGCCACACATGGACCCGCCACATGGTCGGACTCATGACGGCTGTAAAGACCTATGAGAAGTACGCTATCGAAGCCGCAATAAACGGCGATGACAGAGCTGCTTATAACGCCATGATGGTACATCCCCTTATCGGCGACTTTGAAAATTCCGTTGCCTGCTACAAGGAGATGAAGGACGCTCACCGCGAGTTCCTTCCCCAGTTCCTCGGCAAATAATTATAAATAAAAGGCAGCTTTTCCGTTTGCCGAACAGTAAAAAATCGGCGGCGCATAAATCGCCGTAAAACAGTAACCGCGTCCTCCGGGCTTAATGTGTAAAGCCTCGGCGAACGCGGTTGTTTTGTTTCTGTCGAACTCGCAGAGTTCTTTTTCGCGCTTGACTGTACAGGAAAAATCAGGTAAACTCTAATGTAAGAATAGGGTTTTTCGGAGGGAGAACGATGAAAGACGGACTTTTATCAATAGGGAAAGCTGCCGAAATGAGTCATTTGTCGGTGGCGACTTTAAGGCTTTACGACGAGCTGGGGCTGTTGAAGCCCAAGTATAAAGATCCCGAAACGGGATATCGTTATTACGACATAGCGCAGAATGCACGCCTTGATATGATAGCATACATGAAGGAGCTCGGCATGAGCCTTAACGAGATAAGCGATGTTCTGCAAAAAGAGGATATAGTTTTAATAGAAACGATCCTCACACAGAAAAACGAGCAGCTTCACCGTCAGATGCGTGCGCTGCGTGCGCAGCATGACGCGGTCGAACGCGCAATTGCGTCCATTGAACGGTACAGAAAATCGCCGGAAACGGGGACTGTGGTGCTTGAATATATCGACCGGCGCTATTTGTGGGGAGTCCCGTGCGGCACCGATTTCTACAAAGAGGGCTTACCCGCGTTCGAAAAGGAGCTTGTTGTACTGCGTAAGGCTCTTATGGAGCGCGGTTTTTTGCAGGCGCATTCATATAATGTGGGCACATCTATTCAAAAAGAAGATTTTGCAAGCGGCAATTTTGTCCCGAAGGATACATTTGTTTTTGTAGGTTATCGCGATCAGCCTAATCTGCCGGAAACGGTCATTGTCGACAGCGGTATGTATGCCTGTGTCTATCTCGACAATTTTGACGACGAGATTGAATATGCGCAGCTGCTTTTGCGGGACTGCAAGGAGCATAACCGAACTGTCTGCGGCGACTATTTCTGCGAGATAATGACCGAGTTCAATGTCTTTGACGATAGCCGGCGCAATATGTTTTTGCGCTTGCAGGTACCTGTGCAATTCGATCGATAAATTTTTCACAAATTTTCCTTGACTCTCAACCGTGATTAGAGTTTATAATATAACTGTAAGAAAGCGGAGCAGTCCGCCGAAAAAAATATTGGAGGAAGCATCTATGGAAAAAATCAAAGTTGTACAGTACGGCTGCGGAAAAATGAGTAAGTACATTCTTCGCTACCTGAATGAGCACGGCGCTCAGATCGTCGGAGCGATTGATGTCAATCCCGAAATCGTAGGACAGGATGTCGGCGATTTTGCAGAGTTGGGTGTTAAGACCGGCGTTATCATCTCCGACAATGCCGATAAGGTTCTCGACGAGTGCGACGCCGATGTCGCTATCGTTACGCTGTTTAGCTTCATAAACGATATTTACAACCATGTCGAAAAATGCGTTTCGCGCGGTATCAATGTTATCACCACCTGCGAAGAAGCAATTTATCCGTGGACGACCTCTGCCGCACAGATAAACCGTCTTGACGCGCTTGCAAAAGAGAATAACTGCACTATAACCGGCAGCGGTATGCAGGATATATTCTGGATCAATATGGTTGCCCTCGTTGCGGGCGGCTGCCACAAGATAACAAAAATCAAGGGTGCATACAGCTACAATGTCGACGAATACGGCTTGGCGCTTGCAAACGCCCACGGCTGCGATTTGACTCCCGAGGAGTTTGAACAGAAGATTGCTCATCCCGAGGAGTTCGAGCCTTCCTACGCATGGAACGCAAGCGAAGCTATTTGCAATAAGCTCGGACTTACAATAAAGTCCATCGAGCAGAAGCATGTGCCCTGTATCATCGACCGTGATATTTATTCCGAAACACTCGGCAAGACCATCAAAGCAGGACGCTGCATCGGTATGTCCGCTGTCGTAACGATTGAAACCATGCAGGGCATTACCGTTGAAGAGGAAACTATCGGTAAGGTCTACGGCCCCGACGACGGCGATATGTGCGACTGGCTTATTTCCGGCGAACCGGACACCGAGTTCCATGTCGTGAAGCCTGCCACGGTTGAACACACCTGCGCAACGGTAGTTAACCGTCTGCCTTCACTTCTTCGCGCACCCTCCGGCTATGTCACCGCCGATCAGCTCGAACCCAACGAGTATCTCACTTATCCCATGGAGTTCTATTGCTGAGCACCGCAGAGTAACGGCGTAATAATGCCGGACGGTTTTGTGTAAGCTGTTCTTTAAGTTCAGCCGAAGAAACTGACCGATAATAACAAAAGACTATATTTCACATCAGACTCAAAGTCAGGCGTCGTGTGAAGTATAGTCTTTTTTTGTTCTGGTCGGGAGTCCATTCCCGCTTCGAATTGCCTTACGGCTCGGAAAAACGAAAACAGGGAAGTGAAAACGATTGCTTTCAGTAAAGTGAATTGTGGCTCGCGATTAGGCAATACGGAGAAAGCAAACATATCGGCAAAGCGGGAGTAAAAGAAACGGCGAGCAGTTTGAAAGAATGTGCGATACCACATAAAAAATATGAGAAGATGTTTCTTGATTTAAACTACAAAAATTTAAGTTTCCGGAGGTCAATATGACAAACACAAATATACTGATA
>JAEDGF010000134.1 GCA_016297645.1 Clostridiaceae bacterium | reverse complement strand
TATCATACAATCCTTTTGTCTTGCGACAAAAGACGGCGTTCCGCCGCGCCGGTTTACACCGGCTGATTTATGGTATAATAACCTCAACTACGAAATTTGCCCGAGAGGTCAAATTTCCCGTGCTTACGCACGGCTTGCAGCTCTGCTGCAAGATTGAGAACATTGTATCATACAATCCTTTTGTCTTGCGACAAAAGACGGCGTTCCGCCGCGCCGGTTTGCACCGGCTAATTTATGGTATCATGGATACCGGTATTAAATTGAATTTCTCACGGAAAGGGAGTTATATAATGCACCGCATAGTTGTACTTGATTCTTCTACCGCAAACCCCGGCGACCTCAGCTGGGACTTTTTGAATAAATACGGCACGGTCGAAATCTACGACCGCAGCACACCCGAACAGACCGTAAAAAGAGCCGAAAACGCGGATATCGTCATAATCAACAAGACCGTTCTTCCGGAGTCTGTTCTGCGCAGCCTTCACAACCTGAAATTCGTTTCGCTGCTTGCCACCGGCTACAATGTCGTAGACACGGCAGCGGCGGATAAGCTCGGAATAACCGTTTCGAATGTCCCGTCTTACTCTACGGACGCGGTGGCGCAGCAGGTATTCGCATTTATTCTCGAATTTGCAAACAGAGTCGGCGTTCATTCGCAGAGCGTTTTGTCGGGCGAGTGGGTAAGCTGCCCCGATTTCAGCTTTATAAAAGCGCCGCTGTGCGAGCTTGCCGGGAAAACGATCGGTGTTATCGGCTACGGCAGAATAGGAAGAAAAGTATGTGAAATTGCGCACGCCTTCGGCATGAAGGTGCTTGCGAGCACCGCCCACCCCGAGAAATACGAGAGCGATTTCGTAAAATTCATGTCGATTGACGAAATGCTTCCGCAGTGCGATTTCGTTTCGATACACTGCCCGCTGACTCCCGAAACGGATAAGCTTGTAAACGCCGATTTCATCTCGAAGATGAAAAAGGGCGCGTTTCTCGTCAACACCTCGCGCGGAGCGGAGCTTGACGAAAAAGCGGTCGCGGACGCGCTCAATTCCTCGTATCTTGCCGGTGCGGGGCTTGATGTGCTTTCGACAGAGCCGCCGCGTGAGGACAATCCGCTTCTCGGCGCAAAAAATGTGTGGATAACGCCCCATATTGCGTGGGCGCCTTTTGAAACCCGTGAAAGACTTCTCGGCGTTACCGAAGAAAACATAAAGGCTTTTTGCTCCGGCAGCCCGATAAATGTGGTGAACTCGCCCGAAAAACGGTGAGCGTGTGTGAAAAACGCCCCTTTTCCGCCGTCTGTTTGACCGCTCCTTTATATGAAAAATGCAGTAAATTTTCCGGTTAAATTATCCAAAATTCGGTCAAGTGTACAAACATTTCCGGCTGTGTGTTACTTATTTAACAAATTGCTTGCAAATCGGCGGAATCAGTATATAATATATTATGGTAAATTAAGAGGGCGCGATCG
This sequence comes from Clostridiaceae bacterium, assembly GCA_016297645.1. Classification (GTDB taxonomy): domain Bacteria; phylum Bacillota; class Clostridia; order Oscillospirales; family Acutalibacteraceae; genus RUG806. The sequence continues at coordinate 1,200 of JAEDGF010000134.1, read as the reverse complement.
AAGGTTTTTCGGTTCGCCACTCTGAAAACGGAGGAATATATAATGTCAGTTAAAGTTGCTATTAACGGATTCGGCAGAATCGGCCGTCTTGCGTTCCGTCAGATGTTCGGCGCAGAGGGTTATGATGTTGTCGCTATCAACGATCTTACCAAGCCCTCGATGCTTGCTCACCTTCTCAAATACGATACCGCTCAGGGCGGCTACTGCGGCAAAATAGGCGAAGGCCTTCACACCGTTTCAGCCGACGACGAGGCAGGTACCATCACCGTAGACGGCAAGGTTCTTAAAATCTATGCCGAAAAAGACGCTAAGGATCTCCCCTGGGGCGAGATCGGTGTCGATGTTGTCCTTGAATGCACAGGCTTCTACTGCTCCAAGGAAAAGAGCATGGCTCACATCAACGCAGGCGCAAAGAAAGTCGTTATCTCCGCTCCCGCAGGCAGCGACCTTAAAACCATCGTTTTCTCGGTAAACGAGAACACTCTTACCGCAGACGATCAGATCATTTCCGCAGCTTCCTGCACAACCAACTGCCTTGCTCCCATGGCTAAGGCTCTTAACGATTATGCTGCTATCCAGAGCGGTATCATGAGCACCATCCACGCTTACACAGGCGACCAGATGATCCTCGACGGTCCCCACAGAAAGGGCGACCTCAGACGCGCAAGAGCAGGCGCTGCAAACATCGTTCCCAACTCCACGGGCGCTGCAAAGGCTATCGGTCTTGTTATCCCCGAGCTTAACGGCAAGCTCATCGGCTCCGCTCAGAGAGTTCCCGTTCCCACAGGCTCCACAACTATCCTTACCGCAGTTGTTAAGGGTGAGGGCGTAACCAAGGAAGGCATCAACGCCGCTATGAAGGCTGCTACTTCCGCTTCCTTCGGCTATAACGAGGATCCCATCGTTTCCTCCGATGTTATCGGCATGAAGTACGGCTCACTCTTTGACGCAACACAGACCATGGTTGCAGATCTCGGCAACGGCCTCTATCAGGTTCAGGTCGTTTCGTGGTACGACAATGAGAACTCCTACACCAGCCAGATGGTAAGAACTATCAAGTACTTCGCTGAGCTTTAATTCGGATTCTCATACTGCTTGATTTTCTGCGGCGTGTCCGGTGTGTTTCACATCGGATGCGCCGTTTTTCATACTGCTTGATTTTCTGCGGCGTGTCCGGTGTGTTTCACATCGGATGCGCCG
>JAEDGF010000051.1 GCA_016297645.1 Clostridiaceae bacterium | reverse complement strand
GGCTCGGCTTTAAGAATGTATATCACTACGAAAACAGAATACCGATACAGGAGGACATAGAAAGTGAAATATGATATTACCGCACTCGGTGAAATTCTCATTGATTTTACGCCTGCCGGGGCGGACGCGTCCGGTGATCTTCTTTTTGCACGAAAAGCCGGCGGCGCTCCCGTGAATCTGCTCGCTTCCGTCGCGAAGTTCGGCGGCAAAGCGGCGTTTATCGGCAAGGTGGGGGACGATATGTTCGGCTCGTTTCTGCGCGGCGTTGTCAAGAGTGCCGGGATAAGCGGCGAGGGACTTGTCACCGACCCCGTCCACAACACGACTCTCGCGTTTGTCGCGCTTGATGAAAACGGGGACAGGGATTTCAGCTTTTACCGCAATTTCGGCGCTGATGTTTTTCTCGAAAGAGCCGATGTCAACACGGATATTATAAAAAATTCGTCCGTTTTCCACTTCGGTTCTCTGTCACTTACTTCCGAAACGGCGGCGGACGCGACCGCTTACGCACTCGAAGCCGCAAAAAGTGCCGGGTGCATTATCACCTATGACCCGAATTACAGAGAGCCGCTGTGGCGCGACCGTCGGACGGCGGTTGAGAAAATGAAGCTCCATCTTGATAAGGTCGATATCATGAAGCTCTCAAAGGACGAGATGGAGATGCTGTTCGGCGGCTCGGACGAACGGGCGGCACAAAAGGCGCTTTCTTACGGGATAAGCATAATTCTCGTCACGGACGGCGGCAACGGCGCGGAGCTTTATATGAAAAACGCGCATCTGCGTATGCCTGCCGAGAAAGCCGAAACGGTTGATACGACCGGTGCGGGCGATATCTTTTTCGGTACATTTTTAAGCGAGTGGATAAAAAACAAAACCGCCCTCTCGGATATCACGCCCGAAAAAGCGGCGGAGTACCTCAAAAAGGCGATTCACATAGCCGGTAAGAGTACCGAAAAAAGGGGCGCGATAGCGTCCATACCGAACGAATAAAAAAGGAGAAGATAAATATGAAAGCAGCTGTATTTTACGGAAAAAACGATTTGAGAGTCGAGGAGCGGAGCATCCCCGAGATAAATGAAAACGAAGTTCTCGTGCGCGTTCATGCCTGCGGCATCTGCGGAACGGATGTGCACATTTTCTGCGGCGACGAGGGCGCGGCTCCCACGCCGGCAAACACCGTCCTCGGACACGAATTTGCGGGCGAAGTGGTAAAAACGGGCGCTCTTGTAACCTCCGTTAAGCCCGGTGACAAGGTGTGTGTCGACCCCAACAAGCTGTGCGGCGCGTGCGAATTCTGCCGCAGGGGGATAGGACATTTCTGTACCTCCATTGTCGGTATCGGAACGACCGTTGACGGCGGCTTCGCCGAGTATTGCGCCGTCCCGGCATCGCAGGTGTACAAAACGGCGGACAGCCTTTCTTACGCCGAAGCGGCTATGACCGAGCCTGTTTCGTGCTGCCTGCACGGAATTGAACTGTGCAATATCAAGTGCGGCGATACGGCGGCTGTGATTGGTTGCGGAATGATAGGTCTTTTGATGGTGCAGCTTGCAAAGCTCTCGGGCGCTGCGAGGGTGATAGCGATAGAGCCTGTTGAGGAAAAGAGAAAGCTCGCTTTGAGTCTCGGCGCGGACATCGTCATTGACCCCGTTTCCGAGAATACCGCCGAGGCGCTGAAAAAACACGGCATTGAGCAGATAGACGCGGTAATAGAGTGCGTCGGCAGAACGCAGACCATCGAACAGGCGATAGAAATAGCCGGAAAATACTCCACCGTCATGATGTTCGGGCTTACAAAGCCGGACGCGCAAATAGCCGTAAAGCCGTTCGAAATTTTCAAAAAGGAAATAACGCTCAGGTCGTCCTACATAAATCCGTACACCTTCCCGGCGGCGATAGCGCTTTTGGAGAGCGGTAAGCTCGATGTTTCGTCCATGATATACAAAAAAGAGCAGCTCTCTGAGCTGCCCGGGATACTCTCCGACGCGAAAAAGCGCAGCGCCGGAAAGATAATTATCGAGATGTGATTTTTATTTCGCATTCGGATGCGCCGTTCGGTGTTGAACCGAGTTGGCTGTCCGTACGGTTCGCGTTTAGAGGCGCTGTTCATTTCGAAACGGATGCACATCGGCATTGAGGATAGTGCTTGGCGCGGAGTAAATACACGGCGCGTGTACGGTGTGATACGCGTTTACCGTTTGATTTAATGTGCGTTTCGTGTTTTGAAAACACTGCAACGCCCCGAAAAGAATATGTCCTTCGCATTTAAAGACGATGTTCGGCTTGTCAGATTGCCGCGTTAAGACGGCTGAGCAGTGCTTTTGCGAGTGCGAGGGCATTCTGCGGAAAAGACGGAAGTCGGGTTATCGTCCCGAAGCTGTCGTCATATGTCACCGCGCCCTCCGTAAGGCTGCGTTCAAAAACGCTTCCGTAGTTTTTATAGAGTCTGCCGAAGGACGAGAGGTTCTCGGAAATTGCGGAAACGCTTTCTCCGTTTTCGCCTGCGGAGGTGTTCTCCGCACCGCTTGTAAGAGCGGAGCTTCCGCTTTCGGTGCCGCCGCCGGAGGCGGTTTTTTCTTCGCCGTCGGTTTCTTCGGCGGACGCTGCGTTTTCTGCCGTTTTTGTTGCTTCTTCGGTGCTTTCCTCCGGCGTGCTTGCGGCAAAGCTGCTTGCCGGCGCATTTTCGTTCAGTTCGATTTCCACCTCATCCTGTGCCGTACACAGGTTGAGGAGTTTCTCCGAACACTGTCCGTAGACAAGGCGCACTTCGTTTACAAAATCGCCGTTGTGTATAAGCGATGCGGTAACGGCGTTCGCTTCAAGCTCCGTAACAAACGGCTGACTCTTATTGTTGCTCAGCACGCCGTCGCACATGACGGGCAGGTGAACGCTTATAAGTCCGTCCTGTTCGTACAGAAGATTTGCCGTTGAAATGCTGTCGTGAAAGCCGAAAAGGCAGTAGAGAATAACATATCTTGCAAAGCGTGCGGTGTCGACACGCTTTTTTATTTCGTCGTAGCTTTTACCGGAGGAGAAAAGCGCGATAATCTCCTCTTGCAGCTTCTCTGCGTCCGATGCGTTTTTCCCGGGTGCTTCGCGAACGACATAAGCTCCGAGATATTTGCCGTTGAGGTAGACCTCGGCAATGCTGTAATCGGGAGCTTCGTCTATTCCGAGCCGTGACGCGGCGTTGTACACAAGCGGCGTGCGCATGAGCGTCGGGTCTTGTGCGCCCGACAGCAAGAGAAGCTCCCTGCCGGAAAGCGAAAACAGGCTTTTTCCCTCCGGCAGAGTGAGATAGTACGCGTCTTTTTCCGTTTTTGTGTAGAAGCCGGCTGATGTGAGCGTTGCTTCGGCGTTTTCCGCTTCAACTGTTTTTCCGCTGACAGCCGAAATATAAGCGCTCCCGTTTTCCGGGGCGGTGATGTAGATATTCTTGCCGTCCGTTTTTTTCAGTTCAAGCTGCCCGAGCGCCTGTTCTATACGCTTGGCGTAATCGTCAGACTCTTTTTGCGACAGCAGGTCGTAGTTTTTTACGCCGTAAACGGAGGTGTTCAGCTTTTCTCTTATCGAGAGAAGCGTTTTTGCTGCCGAGCCTTCGTAGTAAACGCCCACATACTCGGGTATTTTGGCAAGAGCCGTATCGAGCGGCGCTTTGTCGGCTGCATCCGTTTCAAACGAATACGCGCACACACGGCACACGAAACGCCGCTTGCCGGTGTAGGAAACGCTCTCGTCAAACGAATGACCCTTTGCCGGAAGAGCTTCCGTTTTCTTTGCGCCGCACGAGGTGCAGACATAGGTCGCTTCGCCCTCGTCAAGGCAGGTGTTTTCTTTTGTTTCGAGCATTTCACCGTAGGTGTGATCCTTCGATACGGTGAGAAGCGCGCTTTCGGAGATCTTTGACGCTCCGTTTCTGTCGGTCACGGTGCAGCGCAGGCGCTTGCCGTTCATCGACATATCCGTAACAAGGGACAAGGTATCGCCTATCTTTCCCTTGATTTTTGCAGACGAGCCGTCCGCGGAAATGCTTTCCCATGAATAGGTAAGCCCGTTGCCCTGTGCTTTCACGGTGAAAACGGCAGGGTAACCGCTTTCTACGGTGACATCAACGGGCGACCCGGTAATCGTCAGAGGAAGCTCGGGAGCAAAGTATTTTTCATATATCTGCCGACGAAAAGCAAAGGCGAAAACAGCCGCCGCCGTAACGACAACTGCCGCAACGACGGCTGCGATTGTTTTCTTTTTTGACCTTTGTTTTTTCATTGTACCTCTCTTTTCGGACTCAGTCCGAGATTGCCGTGTCCGCTGTGTGTTTTCGAAATTTTTTCTCTCGTCAGAGCTTCGTCAGATTTCTTTGGAGGAAGAGTTTTCAGCGAAACGGCAAGGGCATACCGTCGGCGGAGTATCTTATCTTTTTTTCAGACGGGGCTTTTTTATTCTGCCGTTGTTGGGGATAGAAAAAATGTTCGGAATGGACAACCGAACCTTAAACGCTGCTCCTGCGGCGGTTAAGGCTTGCCCGAAGGCGTACAAGTGTACTCCGGGGGTGAGGTTGATTCATAGCGGAAAAGAGAGCTTTACTGCCGCTTTTCTGTCCGAATTGCTTTTCGCGGTCCGGGCTTTTTTCCATCCTCAATTGTTATAGTTTCAGTCTGCAATTATAATCGGACACTCCCGTGTTTCCTATGGTGGATTTTATCATATTTCGCATGTCGAATGCAGTCTTATTTGCACCGATTTTTTTCTCGAAAATTCGCAAAAAAGGATGAATTTTATCGAAAACGCCCATTATCGCCTCATATTCCGCCGTGCCGCGTACAAAAGGAGCGTCACCGACGAAGATATTCCGCACGATTGCCGTAATAAGAGGTCTGACGGGCGCGTTTTTTATCTCTTTCGGACACTTGGTGCAGAAAAGCCTGCACACCGCACCCACGGAAGCGCTGTTCAGGGCCGAACCGAGCTTTTTCATGACCGCCGTGATTGCGGGGGAGGGGGCTATCCCGAGTTTTCCGCACAGCTTCTCGGGGTCGTCCGCAAGACAGTCGAGGTATGTATTTATCATCATGTCGAACTGGCGCTGCAAATATTCCTCTTGTGTAAGTCCGCCGAAATCCCACTCGAAGGGCGGGACAGGCAGTGTTTTTATCTCAACATCGCTCGGGGAGTTTATTGTCACAAGACGCATCGAAGCCGGGCAGCCTATGAGCGAACCCGTGCAGACATCCCAAAAGCGGTTGTTTTTTTCGCTTATTCTCAGCTTTACGCTCTGGTTGTGCATATGCCCGGAAAAGCAGAGGTGAACGCCCTCGTCCGCCAGAAGTCCGGTTATGCTCTCGGCGTTTTTCATCACGGCGTCGTCTATCAGTCCGAGAACGGGCGAACCGGGAATGAGCGGATAATGGTTCATCGCTATCATCATCTGTCCGTCCTCGCGCGCTTTTTTCGTCTGACGGAGTATCCACTCGATCTGACGCGCCGGGTATGTTTTTCCCACGGCGTAGTTGCCGTCGTTATTAAGGGCGAGCAGGCGTATTCCGTCCGTCAGCTGCGCTACATACGAAAGGCTCTCGCGGTCGACCGCTATCGCGTCCGAAAAGCCGTAGTCGTAGTACATATCGAAAAGCTCTTCTCTTTTTGTTCCCTCGGGAGTGAGCCTGCCCGTTTCGTCAAAGGCAAAGGGAGCGTCGTTGAAGTCGTGTCCGGCGGTAATCACGAATATGCGCTTGCCGCTTTCTTTGAGTTTTTTGAGAAGCTCTGAAAATTCTTTGTGGCTCTGCTTTTCTCCGTTAAAGCTGAGATCGCCTGCGATAAGCACGGTGTCGGCGTCATCGCTTTCGCCGAGCCATTTAAAAGCCGCCTTGTTTATCGCTTCGGTTTCGGCAAAGCACTTCTGTTCAAACTGCATAAAGCTGTCGTATTCCTCGCCGCGGCAGCCGAGCGAGGACGCGAAATAGTGAGTATCGGTTATAACGAACATCTTAAAGGGGTTCATAATTTCACCTCATAAAATCTTTCGGGCTTGCGCTCCTTCGGTTCGGGCGTTTCGTTCCCGTGTCCGACTGCAACGGAAACGATAAACGGACACTCCTCGGGTACTTTGAGCAGCTTTTTCCACTTGGCACCCGATTCGCAGTCGAACAGCGCCCCGACAGAGCCTATCATGCAGGAGTTAAGCCCCATGCCCTGTGCGGCTATGCAGATATTTTCAGCCATTATGCCGCCGTTGAGAGGGTCGGGACAGTCGGCAAAGATGAGGAAAAGCGCCGGCGCCGTCTGATACACGGGGTTTATGTCCCAGCGGGTGTAGGCAGGTGTGTCCCACCCGACGGTGTTCTTGAAATCAAAGTTCAGCCTGTCGAGGGCGGACTTGTCCGTTATCACGCGGACGAAGCAGCTTTGCGAGTTTCTGCCGCTCGGCGCCCACATGGCGCAGTCGAGGAGAGTCTGAATCTCGTCGGGAGAGAGGGGTTCATCCGTGAAGCTCCTTACCGTGCGGCGTTCGAGAATTGCTTTTGTTACTTCATTGAGAATTACTGACGGCATTTTTACGCACCCTTTCTGCTGTTTCGCAGCATTTTTCCGCTATTGCGGTGTTCCTGACGGAGGTATAGGCGTTGCACATGAGGTCTATTTCGTCCATGAGCGGCTTTTCGCTCACCGCCGTAAGACAGTCGGCGCGGTGTTTCTTGTAAAGCGCGGTGTCGGCAAGCGTGTCGGCTCGGTAGACGAGATAAATATAATCGTCAAACACGAAAACCGCCGCCTTGCCCTTTTCGACGGAGCGCACGGAGTCGTAAAACCCCTTGGGGTAGTAAGACGAGCCGTCCGTCACCACTTCCGTTTTTAACGACTCGGAAACATCCTGTTCGCCCGAGCCTGCGAGGACGGAGTACATAAGGTCTATCGCGGTCCCCTTGTTTATCTGCTCCGCTGCGAGGTCGTAGCGCTCTTTTATGCGTTTTAATTCGTCCTCGGTGTATTCCGTACGGTTTCCGTAGACATCGGTCGTGAAAAGATAACCGCGGATGAGCTTCACAGCGGCGTAGTTCGCGTCAAAATACGCCTTCAATTCTTCCTCCGGAATGGGAGAAGTGCCGTTTGAGTCGAAAAGCGTGAGCCTCAGTGTTTCGCGGTATGCTTCGCTTAGACGGAGCTTTACAAAGGTTTCCTTCGTAACGCCGAGGGCGGTGTAGTAGTCGCGGTACATTGCCCAAAGCGAATTTGCTTCGTCTGAGCATTTGACGCTGTCGGACGGGGAGAGCGACAGCCCGCGCATGGCAAAGGTCGAGTTGAGCGCAACATACCGTATGCACATATTTGTTGCGTATGTTATTTTGTCCGTTCTTGACGCGCCTACGGTCGGGTCGGAGTACGCCTTGTCGAGATAATATGTGAATATCCCGGCGTCGAGCGGCGTGCCGTTTACCGACAGCGGCGAAACGGCTTTCTTCGTGCCGCATCCGGCGAACGATAAAAGAAGAAGCGCGGCGGCAAGCACCGCAATCAGTTTTTTCATGCTATCACTTACTTATTGAGAATAAAAGCCGCTGTCCTGTCGAGACAGTCTTTTCCGGCAGGCGAGTAAGGCTCGGTGATTCCGAAAACATGGAGGAGCGTTTTGCCCTCGTATTTCGGGTAGTCGAGGAGTCGGCATTTTATGCCGGAGCGCAGCATCTGCTCATGCAGGCGGTGCGTCTGGCTTCTTGCGACAAAGTCGCCCGAGCTTGTTATGAGAAGCGTTTCGGGGTACTCGGGTGCTTCCGCCAGTATCTCGTCAATGCCCAAAAAGCGCGACGGGCATTTCGCGACGGAGGGCTTTTCGCCCCACATCATGCGCGTGTAAAGTCCCATTACGCCCTTTTCGTTCATGTACGAAACGGGAGAGGTGAGAACAAGCTTCGAAAATTTCATGCCGTGGTCTTGCAGTCCGAAAATCGAACGGAGCTTTTCCGAATACGGGAAGGCTGCCGAGAACGCCGCAAGCTGTCCGCCCGCCGAGTCGCCCGTGAGCGTTATATTGCTTTTGCCGCACGGGTAATCCGTGAGAACGGACGCAATTTTTACAAGCGCCGCGTTGACATCTTCAAGCTGCGTTTTTACTGTGACCTCGGGGACAAGACGGTAGCTCACGCTGAAAACGAGGAAGCCGCGCGTTGCAAGATACTCGCAGTAGAATCTGTTGAGGTCCTTGTCGCCGTACATCCAGCCACCGCCGTGAATGTCGATTATAACGGGCAGCTTGCCGTCATTTTTTTCGGGGTAATATGCGTCAAAAAGGTGGTATCTGTTGTTGTCGTCAAGGTAGGCGTTGTCGGCACACCGCACGATACCCTCCGGATGAACCAAACCTGCCATTCGTGCATTATCGCCCTTTTCGGTAGCGTCCCACAACAAATTGAATATATTAAAAAAAGACATCTTATGTTCCCTCCGCAAAAATTTTATACACATTATATATTACATCGTATAAAGGTTTTTGTCAAACCTTTATGTTGTTGACTTCCCGGGTGGGGTGGGCTATAATATTCATATATTGTACATAAACTGCACATTTGTTGTTCCGGATTCGGACAATAACGACAATAAAGTCGGATTTTCTACACGGGAGGGTCGGTAGGATGAGTGCGTTCAAGGCAGTCTTTGTTGCGGATATCCATTTGTATTCACAGTTCCTCGGCGTGTCCGGGCGGGCGTATGATTTGCGTTCCGGCTCTGACCAAAAGTGCCTTGCCGAGAGCGGCGCGGTTACGGACGCGGCGTTCGAAAAGATAAAAAGAAGCGGTGCCGGTGCGCTTGTCGTCGTGGGCGATCTCACCAACGACGGCGAAAAATGCAGCCACGGCGAGGTTATCGCAAAGCTGAATGAGATAAATAAGTCGGTCCCTGTTTACGCCGTCACTTCAACGCACGACTGGTGCTCGGATTCGAACGCGCGCAGTTACGAGGGTGAAAGCGTTTTTACGGATGTCGAAACCGCTTCAAAAGAGGATTTGAACGAAATGTATTCCGGCTTCGGCGCGGAAAACGAGATATCGCGTTTTGAGACATCGGCGGGCTTTTTCTCGCGCTCGTTTCGCCTGTCGCACGGCGTTCGGCTCATTCTTGTGAATGACGATTGCGACGGAAAAGACGGCAAGTCGGGCTATTCTCCGGAACACCTCGCATGGGCTGAAAACCAGGCAAAGGAGGGCGCTGCGGCAGGTGAATTTGTCATTGCCGCCGAACACCACCTTGTTCTGCCGTGCATTTCGCCGCTTGTCAATTCGTCGCAGCTTATCTCCGACGGGGATACCGTTGCAGCCCGTCTTGCGGACGCGGGCGTAAAGCTGCTGTTCACCGGGCATTCGCATATGATGAGGGCAACACGGTTTGTGTCGCCGAGCGGAAATTCACTCGTTCAGGTCAATCTCAGTGCGCTGTGCGGTTATCCGGCAGGCATAACGACCGTTACGGTTGACGGCGGAAAAGCCGTTGTTCGCACGGAATATATCGAAGAATTTACTTATAATGACAAAAAATATACCTCGGAGTTCTTCCGGACTCACACCGAAAATGTCGTGATGAATGTCCTGAACGGCGCTCTCGAAGGCGAGAAAGAGTTTTCGGAGCGGCTTTCGGCTCTCGGCGTAAAGGCGAAAATATCCGGGAAAACATACAAGCTTATAAAAAAAGGCGTGTCGTTTATCTGCTCCGTGTCGGTCGGCAGAGCGGTGCATATCGTAAACGCGCTTTTGACGTGCGGCGGCAGGATACGCACACGGGACATTGCGGCGATAAAAAACGAAAAGCTGATAAAATATATTATGATCGTCTTTTTGTCGGTCTTTGACGGCTCTCGGGCGCTTGACGGGTGTCCGGACGAAGTGCGGCGCGCAGTTATCGCGCTCGGCGCAAAGATAAGTGCGTACGGCAAAATACTGCCGGTCAAAAAGGGCAAAAAAGAGAAGCTGCAAAGGCTGCTCTCCGGTGTCGGGCAGACTCTGAACGAGCTTGCCGAGCCGCAGTTTCCCGTTTACCGTGAGGCGGAGATATCATGAATTTAGGAGATAACGCAAAAGAAATATACATGAGTGCAATTAAGAGCGTAGACCCGTTCGAGCGGACGCTCTGCGAAATACAAAATGTTGTACGGGACGGCGAAACCGTGTCCGTTATCGCGGTCGGTAAAGCTGCCGTTCCCATGGCTGCGGCTGCCGAAAAAGCACTCGGGAACAGAATAAAGCGGGGGCTGTGCATAACAAAGTACGGCCACACGGGTGATTTTTCGCCCGAGCATTTCGAAATCATCGAAGCCGCGCACCCCGTAAGCGACGAAAACAGCGTGCTTGCAGCCGAAAAAGCGATGGAAATCGCGAAAAATGCGTTGGACGGCGACACGGTTCTTGTGCTGCTGTCGGGCGGTGCGAGCGCACTTATGGAGAAAAGCCGTGTCGGCAGCGAGGTGCAGCGCCGCATAACCGAAAAGCTCCTCAAACGCGGAGCGGACATAGAGGAAACGAACGCCGTTCGCCGTCGGCTCTCGCTCGTAAAGGGCGGACTTCTTGCGGCGGAGTGTTACCCGGCAAGGGTAGTGACGCTTGCGCTGTCCGATGTGCTTTCGAACGACAAGAGCGCGATAGGCTCGGGCGTTACCGTGCCGGATACGACTCCCGACGAGTTTGTTCTCGCCGCTGCGAAAAAATATCTTTATGACGAGCCTGCGGAGGTAATCGAAGCGCTCAAAGGCAGAGAAACACCGAAGATAAACGACGGCGGCTACCGTTTTGTCGGAGATATATCGCTTTTATGCCGCGCGGCAGCCGAAAAAGCGTCCTCACTCGGGTATGATACGCATATCTCCGAAAAGCTTCTGACCGGCGAAGCAAGATCGGCGGCAGAGAACATTGTTTCGGACGCGCTGAATTCCAAATGTAAAAAAAGCTGTTTTATATACGGCGGCGAAACCACCGTTACCGTTAAAGGGAACGGGCTTGGCGGACGCAATCAGGAGGCGGCTCTTTGCGCCGCGATAGCGCTTGACGGTAAAAAGGACATCGTTTTTGTGTCTGTCGGCAGCGACGGAACGGACGGCCCGACCGACGCGGCAGGCGGCATTGCGGACGGCGAAACAGCCGAAATAATCCGCGCTGCGGGTCTTTCGCCGGAAAAGTATCTTGAAAATAACGACTCATATAACGCCCTTAAAGCAGGCGGCGCGCTCATCGTGACAGGCCCCACGGGGACTAATGTAAACGATTTGGCGTTCGTGCTTATCGGCGGCTGAAAAATGCTTGAATAGGGAGGGAAAAGCCCGGGCAGACCTGTTGCAGCCGACTTTTCTTCGTCCCAAGGGATAAAAAACTCATTTGAAAGGAATGTGCTCAAAATGGGAACAAAGGTTTGTCTTACGGGAGCTACCGGTCATGTCGGTTATGCTATCCTCAAAGAACTGCAAAATTATGACGACAGGGAAGTCCGCATTCTTCTGCGCAAAGACCCCGGTATTTTCGACGGTCTTAAATGCGAGAAGGTTAAGGGTGATATCACCGACCCCGAGAGCCTGTTGAAGGCGTTTGACGGCTGTGACATTGTCTATCATGTTGCAGGCTGTGTCGAAATCAAGCCCGGCAATGAGGATTTTGTCTACAATATCAATGTCAACGGCACAAAAAATGTTGTAAAAGCGTGCCACGAGTGCGGCGTAAAGCGCCTTGTGTACATGGGCAGCGTTGATACATATATTCCGCTTCCCGATAATCAAAAAATGACCGAGGTCTACAAGTACGACCCCGCCACGCTCGAAGGCACCTATGCCAAAACAAAGGCGGAGGCGACTCAGTTCGTTCTTGACGAAAACGGTAAGGACGGTCTTGAAACGGTCGTCTGTCAGCCGAGTGCCTGCATGGGGCCGTACGATTTCAAGGTTTCGAGCATCGGCAGCATGATAAGAATGTTTTCAAGCGGCAAGTTCCCGATAACGATGACCTTCGGCGGTTACAACTTTGTTGATGTAAGAGATGTTGCGAAGGGAACGGTTGCAGCCGGCGATAAGGGGACGCCCGGCAGCGTATACATTCTGTGCAATCAGAGCTGCACGGTGGACGAGTTTATAAGAAAGCTCGCCGTTGCCTGCGGCAACAAGCCCCCGATAATAAAGCTCGGCAAGGGCATTATAAATTTCGCCGCACCTCTTATGGAGGTCTACTATAAGCTTGCCAAAAAGACTCCTGTTTTCACGCGCTACGCCGTGAGAAAGCTCTGTTCGAACTGCAATTTCTCGTACGAGAAGGCTGCAAAGGAGCTTGGCTACAACCCCCGTCCGCTGGACGAGAGCCTGCGCGACACCGTGAAGTGGATAAAGGAAACGGGTAAATAAACCCGACCGGCTCAAAGTAAAAAAAACGGCAGGTAAGCCGTTCGACCGACGGTTGAAAGGAAAAAACTCCGGCTCGAAACGGAAAACCGGCGAGCGAGTAAATCGCTTGACTCAAAATCAGAAAAAGAGGGTAAAAGCGCCCGGCTCAAACGGGCGTCAATATCCGTCTGCCGTATTTTGCTCAGACACAATAAAACATAAGACCGTATCTCGCACTGAATTTTATAATGCAGAACATGGGGTACGGTCTTTATTTGTTCCGATAAGGAAAACGCTGCTGTGCCGGACATTTTGCGGCTCAAAAGAAGCCGTGTGTTTTGTTCGGCAAAGCAAATGCTTTTCATTCCGCGCTGCGTCAACTTTTTCTCGTAAAAAAGAAAAACGCTCCGAAAGAGCGCTTTCTTTAATACAGATCTGTGTTAACAGGCTCACTGCCGAGCCGTTAAAGTTAAGCCGCGAAGAACTTATGCATTAGCGCTGCTGTCGTCCTTTTCGGGTGCAGTGGTGTCATCTTTGCCGCCGATGCTGCTGAAAAGATCCTTTATGATCTTTATGATGCGTTCAAGGCAGTCGATGAAGAAATTGATGTAACCGTAGTCGTGATTAGCATCGATGTTTCCGTTTACTGCTTTCATTTTTTTCACCTCTTATTATATATTTCGCCTATTAAGCATTACCATGATAGCATAAACCGACCTTGAATGCAATAGCATTTTTGCAGTTTTTCAAATTCGTTAACAAATAAACTAAAAATATGTTGAAATTGACGGGAAAAATCGGATAACCCGACGGGAAAGTGTGCCGTCAAAAAAACGATTTGCTGCTTTTGCCGTAGGGAACTGCGGCGGTTTCTTGTGTAAGATACGGGCTGCGTTTTTAATTTCTTTGAAAAAAAACTCGCAAAAAAGTGTAAAAAACTCACAAACAAAACCGTGCAAAGGACTGCACAAAGGATTGTACAAAAAACGCCCCGAAAAACCGCACACAAAACCGTGCACGAAACCACACACAAGACCGCGCACGAAACCACACACAAGACCGCACGCAAAACCGT
>JAEDGF010000133.1 GCA_016297645.1 Clostridiaceae bacterium | reverse complement strand
GAGCGAAAATCAGCCGGTCAAAACCGACACGGGTTCAAGTCCCGTCAGCCTAAAAAAACACAGCGCATGACCACGGTAATTGCGCTCAGCACTGCGTCTTTGCGTCCGGCTGATTTATGATCTTTATTTGAAAATTCTGCGCGTTGATAATGCTTTCCCGTTTGCACTTCGGGCAAAACAGCGGAAATGATTTCAGCTCTGTTTCGAGCAAGAGCTGCAAGCGCGTCTTTGCTCCGCACAACGGACACAAGACCCATTGCTTTTCTTCCACTGCTTCTTTCATACGGAGGTTCCCGGCTTTCTGTATCCGGATTCGACATTTGCAATAAAACGGTCAATATGAGCAGCCAGCATCGGCGCAATGCGTTCTTTTTCGTCCGCTCCGTCGTAAACACTGTAAAGCAAGAACATCGGACCGTAAAAATCCAGCGCCAACTGCATGGCAGACTCATCGGAATCCGTCAGCTTTCGGAAAATCGCCGCCATATACTCGGTCGGACCGGTCGCCAGATAATCGTGATAAAGCCGTGCAAGCACCGGGTCGCGGTACTGTTCCAGCGTCAGCATTTTCCGAAAGTTGGAAGAAAAATGCTCCTTCGTCCAATGGTCAAACTGTGCCATACCGTATGCGCGTATCTTTTCGATAGGCGTTTGCAGATAAGCCTCCGCAAAGCCGTCCGGCTCTGTTTCCGGCATTTCATATTCCTCGGCGCGCTCATAGTCCATTTTGTTCATCCGCTCCACAATGCTGTCTAAAATCTCCTGTTTGCTCGTATAGTGCTTATACAAAGCGCCTTTGGTGATTCCAAGCTCGCCTGCGATATCGCTCATTGAGGTTCCCAAATATCCGCTCTGTGCAAAAAGCCCGAGCGCGGTTTCCAAAATGCGTTCTTTTGTATCTCCGGCCATGATTTTACTCCTTAAATAGCAGTAACCGTTCGGTCACTATAATTATAGCAACCGAACGATTACTTGTCAAGGGCTTTGAAAATTTTATCAATGACCGATATGTAGAGTCATCAATGCGAACAGTTTCGCAAAACGCTTGACAAACAGCGCCGAAAAACCTATAATTATGTAAAGTCAACAGAAAACGGTATGAGGGTCGCACGGGTGCGTTGCGTCCTCTTTTTATCTATCAAAAATAACGGGAGGCAATCTATGCAAAACCAAACGGTAGTAGTTCTCGATTTCGGCGGACAGTACAAAGAGCTTATCGCGCGCAGAGTACGCGAATGCGGTGTTTACTCCGTCATAAAGCCCGGCGACACGCCAGTTGAGGAGCTGTTGAAGCTCAACCCCATAGGCTTTATCACAACAGGCGGACCTTCAAGCGTTTATGACGAATCATCTCCGCACTGTTCCCCCGAGCTTTTCTCGTGCGGCGTTCCCGTGCTCGGTATATGCTACGGAATGCAGCTCATGACATGGACTCTCGGCGGCAAAGTCAGCAGTGCAGAGGTGAGTGAATACGGACCTACCGCAGCACAGTTTGTCACCGATTGCGTGCTTTTCGAGGGGCTTGATTCACTTCAAACCGTGCTTATGAGTCACACGGACTTCGTTTCCGCTCCGCCTGCCGGTTTCAGCGTCACCGCAAGAACGGCGGACTGCCCCGTGGCAGCTATCGAATGTCCCGATAAGAAGCTCTTCGGCGTACAGTTCCACCCGGAGGTCACTCACACCAAGCACGGCACAGAGATCATCCGCAAATTCCTTTTCACCGTGTGCGGCGCAAAGGGCGACTACACGATGGACGACTACATCGAACGCACCGTTAAAAGCATAAAAGAGCAGGTCGGGGACGGCAAGGTCATTCTCGGACTTTCCGGCGGAGTCGACTCCTCGGTCGCCGCAGCCCTTATTTCAAAGGCTATCGGCAAAAACCTCACCTGCATTTTCGTAGACCACGGCTTCATGCGCAAAAACGAAGCGGAAGAAGTTAAAAACGCCTTCAAGGATATTCCCCTCACGCTCATTCAGATGGACGAAAGCGAGCGCTTTTTAACGGCGTTGAAGGGCGTTACCGATCCCGAAACAAAGCGCAAGACCATCGGCGCTCTCTTTGTCGATTCCTTCTGCGACGCGGCGGAAAGAATCGGCGGCGCGGACTTCCTCGCACAGGGTACGATCTATCCCGACATAATAGAGTCCGGCAACTCAAAAGCCGCTACCATCAAGAGCCACCACAATGTCGGCGGACTCCCGAAGGATCTCGGCTTCAAGGGACTTGTCGAACCGCTCAGAGGTCTTTTTAAGGACGAGGTGAGAAAGGTCGGCACCATGCTCGGTCTGCCCGGCTATCTTGTCAACCGTCAGCCGTTCCCCGGTCCCGGACTCGCAATAAGAGTTATCGGCGAGCTGACAAGGGAAAAGCTCGATATTGTCCGCGACGCAGATCTCATTTTCAGAGAGGAACTCGAAAAGAGCGGAGAAAACGCCAGCCAGTATTTCGCCGCACTTACGAATATGCGCTCGGTAGGCGTAATGGGTGACGGAAGAACCTACGATTACGCGGTCGTACTTCGCGCCGTCGTCACCGGCGATTTCATGACGGCGGAATACGCCCATCTCTCGCATGAGCTTCTCAACCGCGTTTCAAAACGCATTACAAACGAGGTCAAGGGCATAAACCGCGTTCTGTTCGACATCACGGACAAACCCCCGGCGACTATCGAACTTGAATAA
>JAEDGF010000050.1 GCA_016297645.1 Clostridiaceae bacterium | reverse complement strand
AACCGTCTTAGTTTTTCTTTTCAATACGCTCGGGAACGGCGCTTTTTTCAAGTCCCTTTATGTATTTCGTCCACTTGATGTAGCCGTAGGTCGTGTTCGTGATGTAGCCGACTTTAAGAACAAGCAGAACAAACTGTCCGGAAATTATATTTATCACGGCTTCGAGCAGCGCCGAAATGTACCATGCTATCCACTGTTCGCGCAGGCGCAGCAGGATAAACACGCCGTTTACAACGCCGACCGCGCTCACGCACGCGTCGAGGTAGCACACCACTACGCGAATGGTGTCGTTGCCTGCGAAAAGATCGGTATCAATATTTATCGTGGTGAGAAGATATCCTATTCCGACGGTCCAAACAACGATACCGGCGATGATTGCAGCTTCCTGCCAGCCTTTGAGGGTGCGGACCTGCGTCAATTCGTCGTCCGCCTTATCGGGGTGCTTATGCCAGTTTATAAAGCTGATGATGTCGCACGGGAGCCAGAAGAACAGCGTTGAAGCAAGCGTTGCAAAGCGGTACGCAAGCACAATGCAGATAACGATTTCCGTAATTTCGACAAATATAGACACAATGAAATTCCACTTGCTCTGCTTTGAAATAAGCAGCTCACAGAGGATATTCAAAAATGTATCAGCGAGGTAGAGAGCCATTATGATAAGTCCGTTTATGCCGTTGCAGTCCTCCTCGGGGAACATGACGGAAACGGCGGCGGCAAGCACCATGATGGAGATGAACCAAATCTGCTCGTACGCGGTGAATATTCTGTCCCAAATCGTTATGACGGCGAGGGCAATGCACACGAGCGCGACAGCCATTGCCGCACCGACAAGCGGAGTGCTTTCGGTGGCGTTTTCGTCCTTCAAGGCGGCTTTTATGTCGTCATGAGTTGCTTCGCGATCAAAGCAAAGCGAGCTGCCGTCGGGGGTTTCATATATGTAGCCGGTAACGGACGCGCCGGTGGGGAGGTTCTCCCAATCTTCAAACGAATAGTTCACCGTGAGCGTATATTTGCCGTCGGGGGTCTTGAATTCAACGGGGCAGACTGTTTCGTCCTCGTATTCTTCTTCGCCTGCTGCTGTGACGCGCACAAAGATTTGTGTACCCGAGAGAGAATATTTATCCGCATCGCCCGTGTCGTTAATGCTCACGGCGCTGCTTATTGCAAGAAAAAGCGCTGCTGCCGCAGTGATAACGATAAACGCGAGTTTGACGATACGGACTGTTCTTACTGTCCTTGCCGATTGGTTGCCTTTCATGATGGATCTACCTCTTTTTTTTTATTTTCAGAATTTTTCTGACGCGTTTTTGATCTGCTCCGGGGTGACAAGTCCCTTTTCGTACATCTTGGCGAGTGAGAGCAGAAGGCCGTATTTGGCATGATTCCATGTCAAGCCGCCCTGAAAGTATATGGCGTAGGGTTCTCTTATCGGTCCGTCCGCCGAAAGCTCGATGGACGAGCCTTGCACAAACGCACCGGCAGCCATAATGACCTCGTCCGCGTAGCCGGGGATAGGCTCGGGAACGGGCGTAAAGTAGCTGTCGACGGGAGCTGCGGACTGAATGCCGTCGCAGAACGCGCACATCGCGTCCTTCGAGCGCAGCTCTATGCTCTGAATAATATCGTGGCGTTCCTCCGCAGCTGCCGGGACGCACCTGAAACCGAGCGCCTCGTACAGAGCGGACGCAAAGAGCGCGCCTTTGAGTGCGCCTGCCGTAACGGTGGGCGAGAGGAAAAAGCCCTGATACAGATTTGTGAGAACGCCCAAGCTCGCGCCGACATCCTGACCGACTCCGGGAGCGGAAAGACGGTAGTGACAGCGGTCGATACACTTTTTTGTACCGGCGATATATCCGCCCGTGGGGGCAAGTCCGCCGCCCGGGTTTTTGATAAGTGAGCCGACAATCATATCCGCGCCGACCTCGGACGGCTCGGTTTCCTCGGTGAATTCGCCGTAGCAGTTGTCGACCATGACGGTGACGGACGGCTTGATATTTTTAATAAATGCGATAAGCTCGCCTATCTGACTCACCGAAAAGGACGGGCGCATCTGATAGCCCTTTGAGCGCTGAATGGTGACGAGCTTTGTTTTCTCGTTTATCGCGTTTTTGATGCCCTCCCAATCGAACGAGCCGTCCGGGAGGAGATCGACCTGACGGTATGTTACGCCGTATTCTTTGAGCGAACAGGCGGCGTCCCTTATTCCGATGACCTCTTCAAGCGTGTCGTACGGCTTACCGACAGGCGACAGCAGCTCGTCCCCGGGCAGGAGATTTGCCGAGAGCGCGACCGCAAGCGCGTGCGTTCCGCAGGTTATGTGCGGGCGGACAACGGCGGCTTCGGTGCGGAAAACATCGGCATAGACGCGTTCGAGCGTGTCGCGTCCGATATCGTCGTGTCCGTAGCCGTTTGTGCCGACAAGGCAGCCTGCGTTGACATGGTTTTTCTGCATTGCGGAAAGAACCTTCAACTGATTTATTTCCGAAATTTCGTCCGCGCGGGCAAAGCGGTCTTTAAGACTCTTCTCCGCTTTTTCTCCGAGCAGATAGACTTCCTCGGGAATACCGAGGGAAAGATATACTTCTTTTTTCATTACAGTAACACTCCGTAAAGCGTTTTTTCCGCCCCGGCGTATCGCACACGGAACGGAAAACGCATAAATTTTTCGGCTGACGGCAGCACCCGCCGCGTCAGTTTGTTTCTGTTTCTTTTTCTGCCTTACCGGCGGCTTTTCTTATATCGAAATAGAAGCGGACTCCGTTTTCGACATTTTCCACGCCGTAGGCAGCTTTATGCAGATTCTGAATAGAAACGACAATGGCAAGTCCCAGCCCGAAACGCCCCTGTGAGCGAGAAAGGGACTTGTCCGCACGGTAGAATGAGGTCCATATCTTGTCTATATCATTATCGGCGATATGTTCCCCCGTATTGAAGACATACACGCGATAGAATTCTCCCGCATCCTCGGCATAAGTCGAGATCTTCTTTTCACCGTCGCAATGCGAAACCGCATTGGACATATAGTTGTTGACTACCGATTCGAGTATCACTCTGTCGCCCGAGCCTTTCATATCGTCCGGAATGAGATTCTCGACGGAAATCCCCTTTTCGGAGAGAATGGATGAGTTGCGCTCAAACCAGTCGTCGGCAAGTTCTTTTATGTTGAACTCTGTCGTTTCAAGCTCATACGCGCCCGACGAATACTTTGTTATTTCAAGCAGCTTCATTATCATCGTGTTCATACGCTGCGACTCTCTGACAATGATATCGCAATACTGCTCCGCCGTTTCGGCGTTGCCTGCTTCGTAGAACATCTTTGCGCCCTCCGCGTAGCCCTGAATAATGGCTATCGGGGTCTTCATCTCGTGCGAAATGCCGGAGATGAAGGTCTGGCGCAGGTTGTCAATGGTCCGCTCGTTCTCTATATCCTCTTCAAGCTTCTTGTTTTTCTCTTTAAGGTCGGCAAGGGACGCGGATAGCGAGGTGGACAGCGAATTGACGCTTTCGGACAGTCGGTTAAGCTCCGCAAGCCCCGTCGGAGGACAGGTGCGCGAAAAATCGAGCTTTGCGATAGCGTCCGTTATCTCGCACATATTGTCTACCGGGCGCGTGAACCGTTTCAGGTAGACGGAAATAACAACAAGAGCGACTATGAGAATGCTCATCAGCGCCACGAAAAACAGAATGAAGTCCACCCGTGCGGTCACGCTTTCGCTCGTGACCTGAACCGACACCTCGGCGCGTTCGCCGCCGGGCAGGAACTGATAGCAGTCGAGGAACTTGACCTCTACATTATCGTCCGTATATTTTTTTATGAGAAAGCCCTTTTGGGAATTCTTTATGCTGCCGTAGAGAACTTCATACTTCGTCATGTAGGCTTCATTGAGCGGCTCCGCCTGCGACAGATTCTGCGGAAGAGCATCTATAAGGCTGCGCGTGGAGTAAATGAACACGCCGTCCGCATTGAATATCTCAACTGTCGAGTTATACTTCTTTTCAACAAAGGACACCGCTTCGTTGAACTCGGGAGTACCGTAGTTTTCGGTTATCGTGTCGGAGGCTATCCAAAGCCGCGTTCCGGGGACGAAAAGATACACCCACTCGGGAAGCGAATAGTAAGCTATGACGGGAATCAGAACGGTGAGCAGCAGAATAAAGACTATCGCCGTCATCAGCCGTCTGCGCATGCTGCGCGGCTTTTTCTGTGTTCGCGTTTTTTCCTTACTGCGCGCCATCTTTATTCACCTCGAGCTTGTAACCCGTTCCGTAAATGGTCTTTATGTGCTTTGAACCCCACTCGCCGAGCTTCGTGCGCAAACGCGCAACATGGGAGTCTATGGTCCGGACATCGCCGTCAAAATCAAAGCCCCATATATCGTCCAGCATCTGCTCGCGCGTGAAAACTCTGCCGGGCGCAGCGAGCAGCTTTTGCAGAATGCTGTACTCTTTAAGAGTAAGGCTTATGCTCTTGCCGCCGAGCCAGACTTCATGCGCAAACGAATCGAGCTTTAAGTCGCCGAGCGACAGAACCTTTGCCGATGAACTCTGATTGCCGTCGCGCCGTCTTAAAAGGGCTGCCACCCTCTTCATGAGAACGGAGGGCGAACAGGGCTTAGTGACATAGTCGTCAGCACCCGCGTCAAACGAAGTGAGCTGGTCGTACTCCTGGCTGCGCGCCGTGAGCATTATAATGGGGACATCGGAAATTTCGCGGATCCGTCTGCAAACCTCCCAGCCGTCCATGTTCGGCATCATGATATCGAGGATAAGAAGCGCCGTGTCGGGGTTCTCCTCAAACAGCTTCAATGCAACATCGCCGTCGTCCGCTTGAAGCGGCTCGTAACCTTCGGCGGTAAGAAAGTCGCTCACAAGTCGTCTTATAAGCTCCTCATCGTCTGCTACGATAATTTTTTTCATAAATTCTTCCTTCTTTTCCCTGCGGAGTGCCGCAGAAGTTGTTTGCCGGAGTGCCGGCGAACCGATAGAGCCGTTTTAAGGCTTCCCCGCACCCGAAAGCATTCGCGTTGCAGCCGACCGGTGCGGTATCGGCTGTTCATAAAAAAGCGCCGGGCAAAAAAACGGGACAAAAAAAGCATCACCCGTTTCATTGCGCCGCGGACGGCTTTTTATTTTGTGAGAATGTCTTTAAGTCTCGTGCTTTTCTCCGCCGCAAGCCACAGCAGCGTGCCGAGGGTGAACACAACGGCGGCTTCGCCCGCTGCGACCGATATCGCAGACGAAACAAAGAGCGCTGCCGACGCTTCCTCAGAGCCGAACAGGCTTATCTCCGCCCCCACGACGAGTCCGTTTATTATAACGGGTGACAAAAAGGACAGCAGCGGAAAGCCTTTTGTTTTTATGTTCCGCGCCGCCCGAGTCAAAAGTGACGCGGCAAGCGTTGCCAGACTGCCGAAAACCGCGTCAAGCGGAGTTACCGGACTGATGATGTTCGACAACACGCACCCGAGAGTGAGTCCTGCCACCGCCGACGGCGTATATACGGACAGAACGGTAAGCGCTTCGGAAAACCTGAATTGAACGGCACCGAAGGCAAGACCCATTCCCGCGCAGATATAGGTCAATGCGGCATAAAGAGCAGCTGTAACGGCAGCTTTTACCATGCGAAAGACATTTTTTTTCATTTGTTTTCTCCGTAGTTTTGATTTGAAACCATGGTCGTTTCTGTCAGGATGGTTACGAACTGACAAGGGATATTGCCGCTGAAAAAGCGCACATACATCTCCTTTTACAGTATAACAAATAAAAAAATTTTAGTCAATACACATTATTTATTGTTTTGGACACAGTGCGGAATTTGGTGAAAATACCGTTGATTTTCGCAGCCGTGCGGAGTAAAATATGTGAGTTTGAAATAATGGCGGTAAACGCAAAGAAAACGGACGGTGCAGCTATGGTAATCGCAAAAAAGAGAACATTCCCTTCACACACGCACTCTCTCGGCAGCGCGGCAAAGCACCTTTTCGAAGCCGCAGCGGAATTTATAAGGAAAAATACGGTAATGTGTATCGCCTTTGCAGCGGCGGTGATAACCGGAATCATTGTCCCGCCCGACAGGGAATATCTCGGCTACTTCGACTTCAAGACTCTTTCCTGTCTGTTCTGCGTGCTTGCGGTCGTGTGCGCCCTCAAAAACATAAACTTTTTCTATATGCTGGCGCGTAAGGTTGTCCGGCTGTTCAAAAACGCCCGTGCAAGCGTCCTCGCGCTCGTATACATAACATTTATCGGCTCTATGCTTATCGCCAACGACATGGCGCTGCTTACTTTTCTGCCGCTCGGATATTTCGTTCTCACCGCAACGCACAAAGAAAAATATATGGCGGTGACATTTATAATGCAGAATATTGCTGCAAACTTGGGCGGAATGCTCACGCCGTTCGGTAATCCGCAAAACCTGTATCTGTACTCGAAATACGAGATACCGAATCTCGAATTTGTCCGTATCATGGCGCCGCCGTTCGTTTTTGCGGTCGTTTTGATAACCGTCTGCTGCGTCATTTTCGTAAAAGCGGAGCCGCTCGATTTTCCCGACGAAAAGCTCTCGCTCGACCCGAAGCGCACCGTGCTGTACCTCGTTTTGTTCACACTTGCGATCGCGATAGTTTTCAGGGGAGTTCCTTATTGGACCGGGCTTGTCGTTATCCCGGCTGTGTTGCTTGCTACGGACAGAAAAGCGCTTTTGTCCGTTGACTACGGACTGCTTTTCACCTTTGTTTTCTTTTTTATTTTTGCCGGAAACATGGCGAGAATCGACGGTGTACGCGCTGTTTTTTCGGAGCTTTTGGGCAAAAGCACGCTCCTTTTCAGCATTCTGTCGTGTCAGCTGATAAGTAATGTACCGTCTGCAATTCTGCTTTCGCAGTTTACGAATAATTACGCGGACCTGCTTGTCGGCGTGAACATCGGCGGTGTGGGTACGCTCATTTCGTCGCTTGCAAGTCTTATCACATTCAGAGAATACATTAAGCACAACCCCGGAAAAACGGGATATTACATCAGAACATTTTCGCTTTTCAACTTTTCATTTCTCATACTGCTCACCGGCTTTATGCTGATAATAAAAGCGGTCGGATAAAGAGTAAAAGCATCGCAAAAACCGAATTGCACCGTGCGGCGACAGACCGACGGGAGCGGAATCAAAAAAACGCAAAAACAAAATCAAAAACCGGGTGTGCCGTCTGTTGTGCGGCGCGCCCGGTTGTTTTGATAAAGTAAGTATTTCTGTTTTATTGTGCAAAATATCTCGCGAGGAACTCCTGCGTACGGTGTTTTTCGGGCGAGCCGAATATCTTTTCGGGAGCGCCCTCCTCCTCGATGTAGCCGCCGTCCATGAATATAACCTTATTGGAAACATCACGGGCGAATGCCATTTCGTGTGTTACGACTATCATTGTAAGTCCCTCTGCCGCAAGTGATTTCATGACGGAGAGGACTTCGCCGACCATTTCGGGGTCAAGCGCGGAGGTAGGCTCATCGAAAAGAATGACCTCAGGCTCCATGCACAGCGCACGCGCTATCGCAACGCGCTGCTTCTGTCCGCCGGAAAGCTGACGGGGCTTTGCGTTTTTGTACGCCGACATACCGACCTTGGAGAGGTATTTTTCGGCGCGCTCCTCGGCCTCCGTCTTCGAGAGTTTAAGCACCTTCTGAACGCCGACCGTACAGTTTTTAAGCACGGACATATTATTGAAAAGGTTGAAGCTCTGGAAAACCATTATGACCTTCGAGCGGTATTCCGTCAGCGGAAAGCCTTTTTTGTTTATCTCCTCGCCGTGGAAAAGAATGCTGCCGCCGGTGGGGGTTTCGAGCAGGTTTATGCACCTGAGCATGGTGCTTTTACCGGAACCGGAGGAGCCTATTACGCTGATAACATCGCCCGACTCGACCGAGAAGCTGATATCATGAAGCACATCGTTTTCGCCGAAGGACTTTTTAAGATGACTAACTTCGATTACAGACATTTTATGCGTCCTCCTTTTTGGCGTTTATCTGACTTCTGAAATCCGTCTGCGAGCCGCAGATGACATAGCTGTCGTCGCCGTCCATCTTCTTCTCGACAAGGCGAAGAATACGCGTGACGGTAAAGGTAAGAATGAAATAGATGACCGCGCAGATGACATACGCCGGAACGAACTGGAAATATGTTCCGCCTGCGGATTTCGACATGAACATAAGCTCCGTTATCGAAATGACGCTAAGCACCGAGCTGTCCTTGATGTTGACGACAAACTCGTTGCCGATAGAGGGCATTATGTTTCTTATCGCCTGAGGGATAACAACGAGCGACATCGTCTGAACATGGCTCATACCTATGGACTGTGCGCCCTCGACCTGTCCCTTGTCGATGGAGATTATACCGCCGCGGACGATCTCTGCCATATACGCGCCTGTGTTGACGGAAATAATGATTATAGCCGAGAGCAGCGCCGGCATACCTATTTTCGCGAACCAGCTGTAATGGATTATAAGAGCCTGAACCATCATGGGTGTACCTCTTATGACCTCGACATACACGGAGAGAATGAAGTTTACGACCTTCATTATGCCCCACTTGACGGGGGATTTTTCCTTATCCGCCGGCACGGTGCGTATCACCGCGATTATAAGACCTATTAAAAATCCGGCGACCGTACCGACAAGCGCCATAAGGACGGTATAGCCTGTTCCCTCTAAAAACAGCCGCCAATATTCGGAGAATATTCTCACGACCCAATCAAAAAATCCCATAATTACCTACCGTTTTCATAAAAATTTACCGATACCGTCCGCCGGGCAGATAAGCGACCGGAAAAATCAAAACCGTATCTCTCCGCCCGGGGCAGGTACCGAAACTACTTGCAGAAGCTGTTACTTTATAATGTGTTGTGTGCAGCCGGATTATTTATTCGCCGGGCTGGCGTGCGATGCAGTCGAGCATAAGAGCGTCCTTCTGCTCGGAGGTAAGAGAACCGATGACCTTGTTTATCTCGCTCGTAAGGGAGCTGCCCTTTCTCATAGCGACTGCGATGGAGGCGTCGGTAAGATCATACTTGAAGCCGTTGCCCTCGGCAAACTCAATAAAGGTGAAGTCCTTGTTGGATTCAACTGCGGACTTTGCACCGGGGCGTTCGCAGACATAACCGTCGATGGAGCCTGCCGCAAGAGCCTGCGTAAGAGCCGCAAAGTTGGGAAGCGCAGCCTGCTTATTAACGCCTTCGATCTGGTCGATGACCTCATAGTGGAAGGTGTTCTGCTGACCGGTGATCTTTGCACCTTTGAAATCTGCTATCTTCGTTGCGGAGGCGTAGGGAGAATCTTTTCTTACGACCATAACGAGAACGCTGTCGAAATATGTATCGGAGAAATCAACGCTGAGCTTTCTGTCAGCCTTGGGGGACATACCTGCAACAACCACATCAATTTCGGAGGAGTTTACTGCCGGGATAAGTCCGTCCCATTCCATGGGCTTGATTTCAAGCGTAACACCGAGAGTCTCGGCGATCTTCTTTGCTACCTGAACATCGTAGCCGTCGGCATACATACCGTCTTTGATTTTGACGGTGTATTCGTTTTCGGTGGTCTGCGCCCAGTTGTAGGGCTTATAGTCGCATTCCATGCCGACGACGAGCTTGCCGGCTTTCTTTACATTTTCAAGATCCTTTGCGCCGAGTGCTGCCGAAGGGGCGGCGGAATCGGTGGGATCGTTTTCTTTACTGCCGCAGCCTGCGAACGCAAATACACAGGTAAGGGCTGTTACGATTGCGAGTACGATACAGAGAGTTCTTTTCATTTTTGTTTTCTCCTTTTCGGAATATTTGCTGCAAAAAGAAAACTGCCGCAGTGGAAAAATCACTGCGGCAGTAAAATCAACTGCGAGTTGTGATAGCTCTCCACTTTTAAGTGACAGTACGGCAGATATTCTCTGACATACCGGCATACACGGCAAATTCCGTACCGTATACCCTCGGCGACAGCTCCTTTCACACGGGGGCGGAAACCCCTTTTGCCGTGCTACTCTTAGACATCGCGCCTCTACCTGACAGATATTCGATTTGTAACGTTGATTGCAGTTTAACACGCATTAAAGCAGTTGTCAAGACCTTTTTTCGCTTTTACCCGGAAATTTTTCGTAAAATCTGTACAATTTCTTCCGCCGCCGTTTGTGCAAAAGGACACATAAATTGTATATAGTAACGAGACGGTTTGCAGCGAAAAAAAGACAGACAGTTTTTTTGCATCGAAAAAATTTTTTCGGTCACTCATTTTCTTTGAAGAAAAACGGACAGTCACGCACCTGTTACAGCAGCACGAGCGCCAGTATCCCGGCAAAGGACACCGCCACCGAAAGCAGCTCGCGGCGCGTGGGCTTCTCTTTTGTGAAAAAGCAGATTACGGTAGAAACTATCATAACGCCGCCCGTCACGAACGGATACTGCGCGGACGCGGGAAGGTGCGATAGCGCGATAAGCAGCAGAAAATTCCCGACTCTGCCGAGAATGCCGGAGAAGGCGGAGAGCGCAACACTCTTTTTCCCGAGCCTGATTTTTTCTTCACTCGAAAGAAGCAGCCACACGGCTGATATAACAACGCTTGCAAGCGCCGTTAAGACGGAAAACCCGGCATCGCTCGTCTTTTCGTACGGCAGCGCCTGAAAAATTTTGGAGATAACGCCCGACATTCCGTTCAGCACAAAAATGCCGATATACCAGCCGACTCCGCCCTTTTGCTCTCCGCGCCGAACGGTCAGAAACAGCGCCGCTGCGACAAGAACAATGCAGATACCCTTGCCGAGTGTGAGCTTTTCGCCGAAAAACGCGATACCTGCGACAAACGGCAGAGTCATTCCGCCGAGCATGGAAAAGACGGAGTAAAGCGACAGGTTTATTTTGCCGAACGCTTTAAGGCTGCAAAAGGTAAAGGCGAGCGTGTTCAGCGCCATCCATATCGCTATAACGAGCGAAAAGAGCGTAAACTCGAACCTGAACCGGTTTATTGCGAACAGCACCGCCGCGCCGACCGCCCCGGTGAGAAGCGAGAACACGAGCGTTGCTCTGACCGAGCTGCCGCACTCGGCTTCAAATTTTTTATTCAAAAGAAACTGCACGCCGAACATTATTACGGCTGCCGAAATAACTGCGTAGTACATTTTTTTCTCCTCAAAAAATCCGTACGGAAGCGTCCGACGGAAAATTATTCGCATGGGTGGAACAGGCTTCCGGTTTTTTTATTTCTTCTCGAACACGCCGTTTTCGTACCCTTGAATGCGCTTGTCGGACTCGGCTTTTTCGAGCCTTATCTCGCTCCACGCGCAGTAGAGCTTGCTTTTTTCGGTGACGGTGTAGTGCCGTCCGAGCTTTTTACACACCGCAGCCGTTGTTCCCGAGCCGCCGAACGGGTCAAAAACCCTGTCTCCGGGCGCGCTCGAAGCAAGCACGAGCTTTGCAATGAGCTTTTCGGGCTTCTGCGTGGGGTGGGCGGTATTTTCGGACATACTCCAAAACGGGACGGCGATATCGTCCCAAAAATTGGACGGACAGGTCATGCGGAAGTTGCCCGACTCGGTCTGCTCCCAGTCCTTCGGGACTCCGTTTTCGCGGTACGGCGCTTTTACGGCGCGTTTCTGCTTCACGCCGTTTACATCAAAATAGTATTCTTTTCCTACCGTGCAGAACCAGATGTCCTCCAAGCAGTTTTTCCAGTTTTTGGCGGCTCCCCTGCCCTTTTCGCGCTGCCATGTTATACGGTTTCTTATAACAAAGAATTCTTCGAGCACGGGGGCGATTATTACGGATGAGCGCCAGTCGCAGCAGACATAAACAGTCGCGTCGTCGGCGGCAAGGCGGCGCACTTCTGCCAGCCACGCGCGCGTAAACTCACGGTATTCGTCCGCTTTTTGTGTCGGGAACACCTCTCCGTCGTAGTCCTTTCTCAGGTTGTACGGCGGGTCGGCGATAATAAGCCGAAAGGAGTTTTTCGGAAGACGCTGAGCGGCCTTGAAAAAATCAACACAGTATATTTTATCCTCGCACTCGTCAAACGAGATGCTGCCGCGCGGGAAACCGCATTTCGCAGCATATTCCGCACATTCCGAGAGGGGAATATCGAGCGTTTTGTTTCTGTCCGATTTCATCTGCCTGCTCCTTCCGTTCCTTTTTTGCGCCGAAATACGGTATGCGGCGCACACAACAGAGTATACCACCGCAGCTATGCCCTTGTCAAACACACAAAAACAAAAAAAGTTTGATAAATTTTTGTTTTTTATAGTGACAATCCACCCCCTTTAATGTTATACTGATAGAGTGAAAATTTACCGCTCTTGCGGAAAAAGGAGAAAAAAGCAATGAATAAGGCATATGAACCCTTATTGACGCCGTGGAAAATAGGCAATTGTGAGATAAAAAACAGAATTGTCCTCACCTCCATGGGCGGCACGGATCTTTTCGGCTGGATGGAAGTCAACCACTTCGATAAGGCAGGCGCACGCTTCATAATGGAAATCGCGAAAAACAATGTCGGACTCGTTCTGCCCGGCTGCCAGCCCGTTTACAACCCCATGCTCGGTCAGTGGCTCCACAAGAAAAAGAGTATGTTCAAGGCTCTCGGCGAATGGATGCCCGAGTTCCACAAGACCGGCGCAAAGCTCTTCGTTCAGCTCACCGCAGGCTTCGGAAGAAGCTTTACCGTTTCGGAAATGATGGAAAAGCTGTACACGAACAAGGCTCTCAGAGTTCTCTCGAAGCCCGTAATGGACTTCGATATGATAACGGCTTCCGCAAGCCCCTCGCCCAACAGATGGTCGGACAAGATTCCGTCAAGAGAGCTTACAAAAGCCGAAATTCAGAAGTTTATCGACTCCTTCGCACAGTCCGCAAAGCTCCTTAAAGAGGCAGGCGTTGACGGCGTTGAGGTCCACGCCGTTCACGAAGGATATCTCCTTGACCAGTTCGCTCTCAAATATGTCAACAAGCGTACCGACGAATACGGCGGCTCGCTCGAAAACAGATACCGCTTTGCAGCCGAAATCGTTAAAGCTATAAAGAAAGAGTGCGGAAAGGACTTCCCCGTTTCGCTCAGATATTCTGTAATTTCCAAGACAAAGGGCTTCCGTCAGGGCGCTCTGCCCGGTGAAGAATACACCGAGGTCGGCAGAGATATGGCAGAAAGCGAAATAGCGGCAAAATTCCTGCAAGACGCGGGCTACGATATGCTCAACTGCGACAACGGTACATACGACGCATGGTACTGGGCACATCCCCCCATTTATATGCCCGAGAACTGCAACCTCGAAGATGTCGAACACATCAAGAAGTTTGTTGATATCCCCGTTGTATGCGCAGGCAGACTTACTCTTGACGCAGCCGCAAAGGCTATTTCCGAGGGTAAGCTCGACGGTGCAGGCTTCGCGAGAAACTTCCTTGCCGACCCGGCATGGTTCACAAAGGTGATAAACGACAAAGAGGACGATATCCGTCCGTGCATACTCTGCCACAACGGCTGCTTCAATATGTGCCACTACAAGGGCGTTCCCAACGATCAGGA
>JAEDGF010000132.1 GCA_016297645.1 Clostridiaceae bacterium | reverse complement strand
GGTCAAAACCGACACGGGTTCAAGTCCCGTCAGCCTACAAAAACGCAGCGAAAAAAGCGTTTTCACTTTCGTTCTTCCAGGCGTATATCCGTCAAAATTACGACTCCGCTTCACACGGCAAACGCATAAAACGGGCGGCTCGTTTTTATATTTCTCCGTTTTGGAGCTTCATCATGTAATCCCACGAAATTTCGCAGGCCTTGAACGGGTCGTTGTCGGGCCAGTCGATATCATGCTCGTACATAATATAAGGAATTTCGAGCTTGCAGGCGGCTTCGTAGCACGCTTTGAGGTCTACTCTGCCCTGTCCGAGCGGAACGAAGCGGAGCTCGCCGTTTTCATCGAGAATGTAATCCTTGAAATGAATGACCTTAACTCTGCCCTTCATTCTTTCGAGAATCTCAACGGGGTCGCTTCCGCCGAAGTGTATCCATGCGACATCGGGGATGAAACCGAAGAATTCGGGGTCGCTCTTTTCGAAGATCATCTCCATCATGGTGGTGTCCGCGTCCTCTAATTTTTCAAATTCAAAGGAGTGGTTGTGATAATAGAAGGAAAATCCCTTTGCCTTCATGTTTCTGCCTATCGCGTCGGTGCGGCGGAGGAATTCCCCGACATTTGCGGTGTTGCCGCGAAGCTCCTTGGGCGCGCTGCCGAGTCCTATGTCGCGGCAGCCTATTATCTCGTGTTCTTTAAGAAGTGCTTCGAGGTCGTTTTCCATTCTGTCAAGACTCTTGTGTGTTATGCAGACCTCAATGCCGTTTTTATCGAGGATCGCACGCTGCTCCTCGGCGGGAATATCGCCGATACCTGAAATCTGAACCGTGCCGACGCCCATTTTTTTAAGGCGGGCAAGCGTTGCGTCAAAATCCGGCGCGGTTTTGATGTGATCTCTCAGGGTATAAAGCTGAATACCCATTACGGGTTTTTTCATGATTTTTTCTCCTTTTGTTTTGCCCGGACAATAAAAAATCGTTTTCCGGACAGTATTGAGGGAAAGCGTACGGAATAATACCCTTTCCCAAAATAAATATACCCTATGCCGCCGTTGCAGTCAACCGCAAAGAGGAATAAACCGTATTTTTTCGTTACTTTCAGCCGATTTTCGAAAAACTGTTTTTCCCCGAGTGTTGACTTAAATGGAAACAGATGATACAATTAAAGAAAATCGGGAGGGTTTTGTAATGAAAAAAACGCAAAAAACATTTTTCTCGCTTCTTCTCGCCGCCGTTATACTTATCTGTACAGCGCTTCCGGCGCTTGCTGCGGTGAAAACGGAACAGACCGAAAAGCCGTACGAAAACAGCGAATTTTTCGAGTATAACGAACTGAGCATACACTACCGCGTTTTCAAAGCCGAAAACGAAAAGGCAAAAATATTCATGATCCACGGCTTTGCAATGTCCGGAGCCTGCTGGACACGGCTTGCTTCCCGCCTCGCAAACGCGGGGTACACCTGCGTTACCGCCGATTTGCCGGACTTCGGATATTCTTCGCGGGAAAACGCAGACTCCGCCATGTACCCGAGGGAGGAAGTAATGCACGCGTTGATGGAAGAGCTCTCAAAGGGCGAAAAATGGTATGTCGCCGGTCATTCAATGGGCGGTTACATTGCGCTCGCGCTTGCGGAAAAGTACCCGGAGAGCGTAAAAAACCTCATGCTTTTCGGAACTGCCTGCAACACCGGCAAGCCGCAGCAGCTCAATAATATGATGACGAACAAGGCGTTCATCTCCGTAATGGCTCCGCTTATGGAGCTTGCCGCGCGTTTTGACTTCATGGTAAAGCTCGTTCTTGCCGCCGCACTGTGCGACAGCGATTATCTCAGGGGTTATCCGCTCGGCGAAGTCACCTCCCCTCTGCGGATAAAAGGGACGGGCGAAGGCGCGCTGCGCTCGTTTGCCGTACTGCCGGAAACAAATCTTGACGCAGTAAAGACCATGATGCCGATACTCTATATGAACGGCGACAGGGACTTTGTGATTCCCGAAAAGGAGCGCACCTTACTTCGGCAGTATCTGCCCGACGGCAGCACGGACATAACCGTCAAAGGCGGCGGACATCTCTTTATAGAGAACAAGGCGGAGGAAACCGCGTCCGCGGTTATTGCATTTATCACAGGCGCAAACTGATAAAAAATTATCACGAAAAGAGGATATCACGATGGAATTATTCGAAACGATAAAAACACGCCGCAGCATTCGTTCGTTCAGCGACAGACCCGTTCCCGCCGAGCTTGCGGACAAGATAGCGGAAGCCGGCACATATGCGGCAACGGGCATGAATATGCAGTCGCCGCTGATAATAGAAATATCGGACAAAACTCTGCGCGACAGGCTCTCGAAAATGAACGCCGCAGTAATGGGAAGGGACGGCGACCCGTTCTACGGAGCGCCGCTCGTTTTCGCTGTTATTGCGGACAAAAACGCTCCGACTCATGTATATGACGGCTCGCTCGTTATCGGCAACATGATGCTTGCCGCCCATGCACTCGGACTTGGCTCGTGCTGGATCCACCGCGCAAAGGAGGAATTCGAAAGCGGCGAGGGCAAAGAAATACTCCGCTCGCTCGGCATAACCGGCGACTATGAGGGAATCGGACATCTCGTTGTGGGCTATATTGAAGGGGAGCTTCCCGAAGCACGCCCCCGCAAGGACGGATATGTCGTAAAAGTCCGCTGACAAGCTAGGCTGACGGGACTTGAACCCGTGTCGGTTTTGACCGGCTGGTTTTCGCTCATG
>JAEDGF010000049.1 GCA_016297645.1 Clostridiaceae bacterium | reverse complement strand
AAAGTGCCGAAAAGGGGCACTGACGGGCGACATGGGTTTGAATCCCGTCAGCCTAAGTAAGGAGGACAAAACACGAACAAGTTTTTCAGTGAAGTAAAAAGAATTTCGGGTTCGGTTGTATGCGTCTGCCTATGAATGACGACAAGGTAGACCTTACGGGGTTTTCAAAGACGGTCGATACCTTTATTGAGAACGGCTTTAACTATTTTGACACGGCTCACGGTTATTTGGACGGAAAAAGCAAAATTGCGATAAATAATTGCCTTACAAGCCGCTATCCGAGGGACTCTTATATCCTGACGGCCAAAGCCGACGCGTGCCATGCGTGCAGACATTGCGACAGACGCCGCCCGTTCAAAGTAAAACAGCAGAAGCGAATGGCGAAGATTGCAGAGTATTTTTCAAGATAATAATGTTTTGATAAACGGCATCGTGTGATAAAAAAGCTGCGCAGCATACCGTATCAATCCCGGAAAACGACTTATTGCCGGTTGTGTCGGCAGACGATACCGCCGTGTACAAAAAAAACGGTGTACCCAAAATTAAAGTGGGTACACCGTTTTGTTCTGATCAGAAAAAATATAGATATTTTCCCTTATTTCTCTACGGTTTCGGAAGCGAATTCTTCCTCGCAGGAGCAGGAAACATAATTTTCTTCGGGGCTTGCAGCCTGCTTCTTTGCAGCAAGCTTCTTAACTACGACAATGACACCTGCCACAGCAGCGGCAATAGCGGCAATGATAGCAATAACCTTCAATACTTTTGACATTATAATTACCGTCCTTTCAAATTGTTGGATAAACGGTTGAACACGGTCCGTTTATCCGCGTGAATTTCGGAGCAACTCCGTGGGTTTTCGGAGTGCCTGCTTTCAGCCTCTGTCGCATTAAGCCTTGTTGAGCTTGTTTGCAAGAGCGGACTTTTTGCGAGCAGCATTGTTTTTGTGGATAAGACCCTTTGCTGCTGCCTGGTCGATCTTAGCGAAAGCTGCATTTACAAGCTCTGCTTTGTCGGCAGCGTTGGTATCAATAGCGATATTCGCCTTTTTGATAGCCGTTTTGAGAGCGGAATTGGTGGATTTGTTGCGAGCCGCCTTAGTCTTATTTACAAGAACACGCTTTTTTGCGGACTTGATATTGGGCATGGTTGCACCTCCTTTACTAATACAGTTAATTATATTATCATAACAAAACAGCGATTGCAACAGTTTTTTTGATTTTTCGGGGCTGAAAAACGAATAAAAATTCCCGTACATGAAAAAATAATGAAAGATATCTTTTTACGTATAAAAAATCAAAAAGCCGAAACGGGGAGAAATGATGAACAAAAGAACCGATCTTGCGGTAGAGTGTCGTGAAAATGTCGGAAAAACCGAGATAAAAGGCGTTGAAATTAAGGAAAACAGGTTTGAAAACGGAGTTCTGACCGAGATAAAAGTGCTGACCGCCGAGGGGGCGGAGAGTCTCGGAAAGCCTGTCGGCACCTATATAACGATGGAAACCGACGGATTCCCGGAGGGGGACGGGCTGTTCTGCGCCGCGACCGACGAGCTTACAAGGTGTATATCGGGACTTATCCCGGAAAACGGAACGATTCTTGTCGCGGGTCTGGGGAATACGGATATAACTCCGGACGCTCTCGGACCGAAATGCGCGTCAATGGTCTTTGCGACCCGTCACATCGACGGCAAGACGGCGCAGGAGCTTTCTCTTCCGAAGCTGAGAAGCGTCTGTGCCGTTTCCCCGGGCGTTACCGGGCAGACGGGGATAGAAACGCTCGAAATAATTTCGGGCATTTGCGGAAAAATAAAGCCTGCCTGTGTTATCTGTATTGATGCGCTTGCCGCAGGCAGCGTAAAAAGACTTGCCAAAACAGTTCAGATAAGCTCGTCCGGTATCGAACCCGGCTCGGGGGTAAATAACGCGAGAAAAGCGGTAACGAGGGAAACTCTCGGAGTGCCTGTCATCGGAATAGGTGTCCCGACCGTTGTGGACGCAAAAAGCCTTGTGTGCGACTTTACGGGGAACACGGCGAACAGCAGTGAAAAGAATGAGTACGACAGTCTTGTTGTTACTCCCGGCAATATAGATGTCGTTATAAGCTCCGCTTCCCGTTTTTTGGCACTTGCTATCAACAGGGCGCTGCAAACGGAGCTTTCGGCAGAGGAGCTTCTGAATGTTATGTAGCGCTTTCGTATTTTTTCTGTCCGCCCGTCATATAGATTTTGTTAGAGGGAGCGGATAAAAACAACGGGCAGGCGTTTTCATAAAACGCATTCGTGCGGAATAAACAGACACACCGCTGAATTTTAGTCCGCCCCCGCAATAAAAGCGAGAGGTTTTCGGTGCGGATATGAAGAATAAGAGCAGACAAAACGGTGTGTTATACTGTGTTATCGGGACGCTTATGTTCGTTTTTACCGTGTTTTATATTGCACCGAACTCAGGCGGTGCTGCGGACAGGATAATAGGGGAAATCGTCAGTAATGTAAGCGCGGGACAGAGTGTCGTAAAAAATATGTCAAGCAGCAAAACAAACGAAAAAAACGGGGAATCGGCTGATACGGCTACTGCCGCCGCCGAACCGAAAAACGATTCCGTTGCCGCTCCGCTGCTCGAAAACGAAACCGCTTCCGGGAATGACTCGGCACAGTCCGAACCCGGCGCACCATATGAAACGCCGGACGATATCGCCGCCATGAGCAGCGAGTATATCTCCGCTTTTTCGAAAACCGCCCCGGCAGGAAAAGTGACGGAATGCTTTTTTACGAATAACGGCGCTACCGCGAGTGTCGGGAATATCCATATAAAGAACACGACTTCAAAGAAACCGGATTTCGCCGCGCTTCTCAAAGAGGGTGCAAAAACGGGTATCAAGGACGTCTCCGCGCCGAGCGTGCTGATATTTCATACCCACACGACAGAGAGCTACCTGATGGCGGATAACGGTGTTTTTTATTCCGACTATAAGACGCGCTCGACCGACCCGACCCGTAATATGGTGCGAGTGGGCGACGAGATATGCTGCCGCCTTGAAGAAAAGGGAATAGGTGTCATTCACGACACGAATATTTACGATGACACCTATAACGGCGCTTACGGGCGCTCGCGAAAAACCGTACTCGAATATCTTGAAAAATATCCCACGATAAAAATAGTTCTTGATGTACACCGTGACGCGGTCTACACGACCGACACCGATCATCTGAAACCCGTTTGCGAAATAAACGGGAAAAAGGCGGCACAGGTCATGATAATTACCGGCGCGGACGGCGGACCGGTTGCGCAGTTCGACCATTGGGAGGAAAATCTGAAATTTGCCCTTGCGCTTCAAAGCAGAGCACAGAAAGAACACGAGGGACTTATGAAGCCGGTGTATTTCTGTAATCGACGGTACAACATGGATGTTACGCCGTGTTCGCTTTTATTGGAATTCGGGAGCGACGCGAATACCCTCGACGAAGCCGTTTACGCAGCTTCGCTTTTGGGAGAGTCGCTCGCGGGACTTATATGCGACAGTGCGTCAAAGTGACAGTATGAAAGGGAAGTACAAAAATGAAACGCAGTACGAATATTTTTCTCGTTCTTAATATAATTCTCATCTCCGTTATCGCGGTTTCCGTTTTTTCCGGAAAAGCCGAAAACCGCACTTCTCATATGCTCGGAAAAGACAGAGAGGTGTTTTTTGACCGGCAGTCTTTTTCGGTTTTTACCGAAGGATTATCGAAATTTTTTATTCCCGAGGGATAATGTGTTGTTTTTCCAAAAAAATTGTGCTACACTGTGGTTGAAGAATTTTTTTAGGAGGACAACATTATGTTACCGATAGGACTTCAACTTTATTCCGTTAGAAACGAGATGGAAAAGGACTTTGCCGGAACGCTGAAAAGAGTTGCCGAGATGGGTTATGACGGCGTTGAATTTGCCGGTCTTTTCGGACACTCCGCATCCGAAATAAAAGCGCTGCTTGAAAAAAACGGACTTGCTGCCGTTTCCGCTCATGTTCCGCTTGCCGAAATGCTCGAAGACATGGACAAGGTCATAGCGACATACAAGGAGATCGGCTGTAAGTATATCGCTATTCCTTATGTGGAGGAAAAATACCGTCCGGGCAGACCCGATTACGGTGAAACGCTTGCTACGATCGCACAGCTCGGCAAAAAGTGCAGCGAGAACGGTATCGTTCTTATGTATCACAATCACGATTTTGAATTTGTAAAGGTTGACGGCAAATACGGACTTGATATCATGTACGAAACCGTTCCCGCCGAGTATCTTCAAACCGAGCTTGACACCTGCTGGGTAAATGTCGGCGGCGAAGATCCTGCGAAATACATAGAAAAATACTCGGGACGCACACCCGTCGTTCATCTTAAAGATTTTTTCATGAAGGGCAAGGAGAAGCCGAAAAAGCTCTATGCTCTTATAGGTATCGACGACGACGGCGAACAGGCGAGTGAAGAAGATTTCAGCTTCAAGCCCGTGGGAAGCGGCGTTCAGGATATGCCGGAAATTATAAAAGCCTCAGAAAAGAGCGGTGCCGAGTGGCTCATCGTGGAGCAGGACAATCCCGACAAGGGCAACACCGAGTTTTCCGCTGCCGAAAAGAGCATAAAATACCTGAGAGGACTTTCTCTCTGATGGAACGGAGAAGCCTCGTATGCTGAAAAGATACAAAACCGAAATAATAGTATTCTATGCATTGGCTGTTGTCGCGCTTGCGGTTTCGTCTTTCTTCGATTTGAAGATAGATATTGCGCTCAATAACCCCTCGAACCCGTTTGCCGTGTGGCTTTACCGCACGGGAGAATTTCCGTCACGGCTCATTTGTCCCGTTGCAGGCGCCGTTATAATGTTCTGCACGGGAAGACGCTTCGGAAAAATATCCGGCGCGCTGTTATGCCTCGGCGGCAGTGCGTACATGGGATACTACATAAGTAAGCATTTTTTCGTTGACGAGTATAAAACGCCGTTCGGGATACTGTGGGGCGTGGGCTTCGGAGTCACCGTCCTGTATTTCGGATCGTACATTAAAATTCCGAAGCAGCTCAAAGCCCCTCTTTTAGCCGCTGCCGTTATCGGTGTGGCGGTTATGGCGGTGCAGCTTATTACCGTTGATGTAATGAAAACTCTGTGGGGACGAGTCCGTTTCCGCGACCTTTTCCCCGAGAGGAATTACGACAGCTTTACCGCATGGTATGTTATAAACGGAAAGACCGGCAACAAGTCGTTCCCGAGCGGACACACCGCCGGAGCAGGCATGAGTTATCTCATGATGTTTTTGCCCTTTATTCACAAAAAATGGACGAAAAGACGCGCGCTCTGCTTTTGGCTGCCGTTTGTCTATTCTTCGGCGGTAGCATTTACGCGGCTCGTAATGGGCGCGCACTATCTGAGCGATGTAACGGTCGGCGGAGTGATAGCTTTTACCTGCGTTATTTTGGGTATAAAAGCGTTTGAGCGCTGTTGCGCAAAAAACAAGATATCCTCTCCTCTGCTTATGAGCTGACAGGGAAAATACAAAAAGAGAAAGACAGTATACAGGGCAAAAACGCCGTCTGCATACTGTCTTTTTTACTTTATGCTTTAATTGCCGAAATCGAACTTTACCGTTCCGCCGTCCATTTTCAGTGATGCGTCAAAGCTCTTTCCGGCTTTTGAAATGAATCCGGATATCTTTCCGCATTTCCCCGTTTCTATAAGCTCCTTTGCGGCGCTGACGGGTATGGCTCTTTTGCAAAGAACGGTGGGTATCTTGAACGGACATTCGTTTTCTTTGCCGCCGTCGCAGTGATACGAGTAGCGGTCTTTTATAACTGCTTTCGAACAAAGCGGACATACGCCTATCTGCTCACGGTAAAAACCGGTGTATGAACTGCTGTCGGCGTTATTGCCGTCCGAACGGAAAACCTCGGCAATTTCATTTTGTGCAAGCAAAACACTGTCCGAAACCGTTATTTCGCCGCGGTAGACTTTTTTCAGTGCCTGACCGAGAGTGCTTGTCTTGTACTTATCCATGCTTATTCCCATTGCTGTGAGCGATTCGATAAGATATGCGCCGCCCGGCAGCAGTCTGTAAACATCTTTTTTTAATTCGATATATTTGCTTTTTATTGCATTGTCGATAATTCCGGTTCTCGTTGCCTCGGTGCCAAGCTCCAACCCTTCGAAGATTGCTTTGTATTCTTCGCTGTCGTCGTCTTTTTCGGCAGCCTCCGCCTTTTCTGTTCTGAACGGATTTTTGAGATAATTGTTCAGCGTTTCGATGGTGTAATGCTTCGGCGGCGAGGTCTTTTTTTCTTTCGGCTCGAAATTTATGTTGACCTTATCGCCCTTTTCGAGCTTCGGCAGAACCTTTGCGGATGACGGCGGATCTTCAAATTTCGTCCAGCCGGGGGTAACTATCACCGTACCTTTGAGGGAATAATCCTCGCATTTGCCCACGCTTACGGTAAGCTCGGTCTTTTGCGCGACGCATTCCTCCGCACAGAACACCGCCGCAAAGCGGCGCAGTATTACGGAATATATCTTTTTTTCATTCTCGCCGAGCGCGTCGGGCGAAGGGATCTTATAAGTCGGAGTCAGTGCGGAGTGCGATTCTATTTTCGAATCGTCGAAAATCGTTTTACCGTCCCTGAATTTGACGGGATAACCCTTTTGTGAAACGATTTCGATTATCTTTTTTATTTTGTCTTTTTCAGCCGTCGCGAGGTATTCCGAGTTCGTTCTAGGGTATGTGACATAACCCGCTTCGTAGAGCTTCTGGACGGCGGCGAGTGACGACTCCATGCTCATTTTGTATTTTTTGCCGAGGTAGCTTTGCAATTTCGAAAGTGAAAAGAGCTTCGGCGGTTTAAGTGTGTCTTTTCTTGATTTTTTTGCAGTGACGACTGCCTCCTGTGCATTCAGCTTTGCTGCTGCGCGTTTGGCTTTTTCGAATTGCCCCTTCGGAAATTTGTATTTGGAAACGAGTTCGACCGCTTCTCCGTTCGTCTGTGCCGAGGAAACAAGCGCGTAATAAATCTCGGGGACAAAATTTTTAATGGCGTTGTCGCGGTCGTAAATCGCTTTTACGATAGGCACTATAACGCGCCCGACCCGTAAAAGCGCCCCCGTTTTAAGCGTTGCGAGCCGTGTCAGGTTAACCCCGTACAGCCAGTCCGTAAATGTTCTGGCAAAGCCTTCGTTCGCAAGACTGTCGTAATCGGCTTCGTCCTTCATTTCGTCGAGTGCCGTGCGGATTGTTTCGGGAGTCTGATCGGGCAGCCAAAGCCTTTTGAAGGGCTTCATTTCAATGCCGGAAAAGGCGTTTTCCACGCAAAGCCTGATGATTATTTCGCCCTCTCTGTCTGCGTCGCCGGCGTTTACTATCATGTCGACATCCTCGCGAAGGCAGAGTGCTTTAATTATCTCAAACTGCTTTAATATTCCGGGGTCCGTTTTCTTATCTGCACCTTTTCGAAGCCTGAAACGAAACTCGGACGGAAAACAGGGCAAATTTTCCATGCTCCACGCCCCCGTCTGCGTTGCGCCCGTGTAATCTTCAATATCGCACAGCGAAAACAGGTGACCGAAAGCCCATGTCACTATGTATTCGCCGCAAATTATGAAGCCTTGATTTTTCTTTTCACCGCCTATTGCGGAGGCAATGTTCCGCGCAAGACTCGGTTTTTCTGCAATTATTACCGTCATTATGCGTTTTCCGTTTCTGTCGGAGATTTTTTCGGGCGGCCGGCTTTTTTACTTTTCTGATAAAGTGCGCTTTGCCGTACGCTCTTGACAT
The DNA here is from genome assembly GCA_016297645.1 of Clostridiaceae bacterium. Classification (GTDB taxonomy): domain Bacteria; phylum Bacillota; class Clostridia; order Oscillospirales; family Acutalibacteraceae; genus RUG806. Next base: position 6,165 of record JAEDGF010000049.1, on the reverse strand, counting down.
AAATAATATCTCTTTTTCTTTTTGTTACAAGCCCGTATCTTACAAGTCTTTCATATGCCGATTCAAGAATCTCGTCGCCCTCGTACTGTCCCAGTGCAAAGCAGGGATTTCCCGCGCAGAGGGGGAGCGTTGTAAGGAGTCCGGCGGCAAATTCGATCGGTTCGTGTGCAATGCAGCCTGTTGTTTCGTACAAATTTGCCGAAGCAGCCGCAAAGCCGTTCGGCGCTATTCCTATCTGTAAAATGCCCCGTACATATTCGGAAAGTGCATCGGCTTCAACGCGCGTGAGAACGCCGTCTTTAATGTTCGCGAACCTGAAAGTACATCCGATATTCGCGGCTGCGGCCGAGAAAAACAGCGCACTTGACTTCGAAAAACCGTTGAACTGCGTCACCGACCCGGGAGTCGGCAGCGAAGCGGCAGGCTCCACCGTAAACGAGCCGTCGTCATCTCTGTGAACGCGCGAAGATAATGCGCAGAGAAAACGAACGGTGTCGGTAAAATCCCGATCCTGTGTTATTGATTCTGCTTTTTGAGGTATCGAACCGTAAAAAGCTGCCGCTGTCAGGCGTATCATATCGGTGAGCATATGCTGAGTTCCTTTTAATGAAAATTGATTTTCCGGTGGGATGAGTCTGCATTCCGAAAAACCGCGGTTATGATTTTATAACAAAACAAGATGAAAGTAAAGTGCTTTATTTACTATTGATTTTACCGTTTGAAAAATGTATTATATAAAACGGCAGGAGGAAATAATATGTTTAAGATAAAAAACGAACTTAAAAAGATGCACCTTTGTCCCGTCTGCGCCGTAAAAAAGCTTGCGGCTTCACGCAATATACACACCGACGGGATAGATAGATTTGTAAACGGAACGGCACTTACTCCGCCCATGGGCTGGGCAAGCTGGAACGCTTTCAGAAACAGAATAAATGAAGAACTTATCGTGCAAATGGCTGACGCTATGGTAAAAACCGGTCTTGCCGAGTGCGGATACGAGTATGTAAATATCGACGACTGCTGGATGTCGAGTGTCCGTGATTCGGACGGCAGACTGACCTCCGACCCGGCGACTTTCCCGTCCGGCATCAAGGCGCTTGCCGAAAAAGTAAACGGCATGGGCTTGAAGCTCGGTATATATAATTCCAACGGAACACTTACCTGTGAGGATCTCCCCGGTTCGCTTTACCACGAGCGTATCGATGCGGAGACCTTCGCGGAATGGGGTATTGAATACTTCAAGTACGATTTTTGCCATAACGAGCCTATCCCCACCGAAGCGCCCGAAATTACCGGAATAATGCTTGCGTATCCCGGAGAAAACGACAGCATTTTTGCGTCCGCCGCAAGTGCCGAGCTTCGCGGAAACGCGGTTCTCCTCAAAGACGAAAAGCTCGCGTCTCCCGGCGAATTTATTTCGGGACTTGATTTTGCGGGCGGCTCGGCAGTATTCTGCGATATCGATATTCCCGAGGACGGCGACTATAATCTTACTCTCGGAATAAGAAAGTACAGACTCGTTAAAAAGTACGCAGAGGTAAAAATAAACGGCGTTGATGTTTATCCCGTGACAGTTCCCGCGACCAAAGGCTTCACGCGCGACGGCAGAGCCTTTGTCGGGCTTGTTCACCTCAAAAAAGGCAAGAACAGCGTTATAATTTCAAATCCCGTTTTCTCCCGTGCAGATTCCGCCGCAAAGCAGTACCGTAACATGGGTGCGGAGCTTAAACGCGCCACGGCGCTTGTCGCGCAGAAAACCGGAAAGCCCGAAAAGCCCATTTGCTACTCCATATGCGAATGGGGCTTGAACCGTCCGTGGCACTGGGGCAGGACTGCCGGAAACCTTTGGCGCACTACTCCCGATATTAAACCCGTTTGGGCATCCGTTGTCGGAATATACGAAGTGAATGTCCGCAAATATGCCTATTCCGGTGTGGGAAACTGGAACGACCCCGATATGCTTGAAGTCGGAAACGGCAGCTTTACGGATTCCGAAAACAGAGCGCATTTCTCGCTTTGGTGCATGATGAACGCGCCGCTTATTCTCGGAAACGATATAAGAAAGCTCCTTACTGCGGACGGTACGCCCGCCAAAGACAGTGAAACACTGCGCATTATTTCAAACAGGGACGCAATATCAATAAACCAGGATCCGCTCGGTGTTCAATGCCGCCGCATAAAGACAAACGGCTTCGGCGATGTTCTTGTCAAGCCTCTTGCGGACGGAAGGCTTGCGGTTTGCCTGTTCAATAAGGGCAGCTCAACACAGATCCTTTCCTTTAATGTGTCCGAAATTTCGGATATGGAATTTATATCAATTCCGAAAACATCTAAGTATAAAATCAAGGATGTATGGGAAAAGTATGAGTTTACCTCGAACGGAGAAGTCAGCGAAGCCGTCGGCAAGCACTCCGTTAAGCTTTACATTATAGAAGCAGCCGAATGAGCAGAATCGAAAAGGAGCGGAAAAGCATGAAAAACAGGAAGCTGTTTCTTTTGCAGCCTGCCGAAAAATGGTCGGACGCATTTCCGGTAGGGAACGGCAGCATGGGTGCCATGCTGTTCGGCGACCCGTATTCTGAAAAGATATACATGAGCGAGGAGAGTATTTGGAACGGTGATAAAATCAACACCGAAGGCTCCGATTTCAGAAAAAAGGTCGGCGAAATGCGCCGTATGTATCTCTCCGGTGTGAAGTCTTTTGATGAATGGGCAAAGGACAATATTTCGGACGGTATTTTCTGCGTCAAGTCAAACGAATACGCAGGCGTTATAACACTCACCTTTGCCGACAAAGCTCCGGTTGAGAATTATCGGCGCGAGCTTGATCTTTTGAACGGTGTTTTTACTGCGTCTTACAAAAAAGGGGAGTGCGAGATAAAGGAGGAGGCGTTTTGCTCTTATCCTTTTGAGGTGACGGCTGTCAGATTGTCGTTCTCGCAAAAAAGCGCGTTCGCCGTTGAGTTCTCGCGTGAAAATACACTGTCTGCTTCGTTCGAGGACGGTGTTTACACGGCTGTGTGTTCAACTCGGGACGGCGGACATAAATTCGCACTGGGTATCAAAATAACCGGTGATAACAAATTATCCTACCTCGACGGAAAGCTTCTCGTTTCCGACTGTACATCCGCTTTCATTGCGGTGAGTATCACCACCGAGTACAATTTCGGCGGCGATTTTCAGGACGAGTGCGAAACGATTCTTGAAGAATGCGACGACTGGGACGAGCTTTCAGAGGGGCATAAACGCGATTTCTCCGCACTCGCAGGCGCGTCCGACATAACATTGACATCGGACGACGAGCTTGAAAAAATGCCTGTCGATAAGCGCCTTGCGCGGCTGAAAAACAACCCCGAGGCGGTCGACATCGGACTCTTGCCGCTCTATTTTGCTTTCGGAAAATATCTGCTCATATCCTCCTCGCGCGAGGGGACTCTGCCTGCGAATTTACAGGGCGTTTGGGTCGAAAAGCTCGAAAACCCGTGGAATGCGGACTATCATACAAACATAAACCTGCAAATGAACTACTGGCTCCCGGAGGTCGCAAATATTCCTGAGTGTCATCTGCCGTTGTTTGATTACATGAACAACCTTTTGCTCGATTCCGGCAGACAGACAGCCGAAAAATACTACGGCTGCCGCGGTACGGTGCTTCATCATCTCAGTGATATTTACGGCTTTACGGCGCCTGCGGACGGTCTTTGGGGCGTGTGGCCCATGGGCGGAGCTTGGCTTTCGACCCATATGTGGGAGCATTGGCTGTTTACACGCGACAAGGAATTTTTGTCCGAAACGGCTTACGAATACATGAGGGAAGCCGCGCTGTTTTTTATCGACAGTCTTTTCCCCGCGCCCGACGGCACGCTTCGTTCTGGGCCGTCCATGAGTCCGGAGCTTGATTACTACGCGGATACCCCCGAACACAATATAAAGGCGTATCTCTGTTTTTCTCCTACAATGGACACTGAAATAATAAGCGCCTGCCTTCGCAATTACATTGAGTGCGAAAAAATTCTCAAACACGACAAACGCCTCAGGAAAAAAGCCGAGCTTGCTCTTTCAAAGCTGCCCCCGCTTAAAATCGGAAAACGCGGACAGCTTATGGAATGGCTTGAAGATTATGACGAAACAGATCCGGGACACAGACATATCTCGCACGCGTTTGCACTTTATCCCGATTGCGCGATAAACAAAAACACCCCGGAGCTTTTGGCTGCTATCCGCAAAAGCATTGAAATTCGCCTTGCAAACGGCGGCGGTCACACCGGCTGGTCGCGCGCATGGCTTATAAATCTGTTCGCCCGGCTCGGCGACGGTGCCGAGGTTCAAAAGCACCTGCGGCTTCTCTTTACAAAATCGACGCTTGATAACTTTTTCGATAACCATCCGCCTTTCCAGATAGACGGAAACTTCGGCGGCGCCGCCGGTATTGCGGAGATGCTTTTGCAGAGCCACATGGGCTTCATCTCGCTGCTGCCTGCCGTCACCGACAGTATTTCCGGCAGCTTTACCTCTCTCAAAGCTCGCGGAAATATTGAGGTTTCTGCCGACTTCGAAAAGGGAAGGGTGTTGAGTTTTACGCTTTCCTCTCCCGTAAAGACATCGGTAAAAATCGAAAGGGCATGTTATATGAATTCGCTTTCAGCCGAAACGGGCGAAGCGGTCAGTGCCGACGGCGATTTCTTTACGGTGGACCTGCCCGGCGGAAAACCGGTAAGTTTTACGGTCAATGCATAATTTTTCATAAAAACCGTTCAGGCTGACGGGAAAGATCTGAGTTGATCGGGTGCGCGTCAGTCCGAACTGTTTTTTTTATTAAAATCGAGATTTTGAATTGACATTTTTTAGTAATTGATTTATACTTTTTTTAAGTTGTTTTTAATCTTACTTTCATAAACGGAGGCTTTTTTATGGTCACTCTCGTAAAAATTCTCGTTGCAATAATAAAGATTCTTATCGTTGAGATAAAAGTCGACACCGACCCGGCGTTAAAGGAATTTCTCGAAGGCGTTTATGAACAGTATTTTAAGCCCAAAACAGACGAGTGATTTTATAAAAAGGCAGGTCGTGTTTACGGCATGAACACGGGCGGAGCAAAGATATTTGTTTTCCGTCCATGCTTTTGTCACTGTCTTTATATTGACATTTCGCTGTGTTTAGTATATAATTACTTGCGTTGCCGTGCCGGTGTGGCGGAATTGGCAGACGCCCGGGACTTAAAATCCCGTGATAGCAATATCGTACCGGTTCAAGCCCGGTCACCGGCACCGAATCAAAAGAATCCGAACATTTTTCCTTTACGGAAAAGTGTCCGGATTCTTTCATGTCTTATCTTGCGATAATCAGCTCAAAAACTGTCGCTGAAATCGTTTTTAGCCGTGCAAATATAATGTACTGCTGTATTAGTTGCTGTTTACAGCGTTGTCCCTTTTTTAGGAATAAAAAATCCGCTCATATCGGTTTTTTCAAGCTGCAACAGCTTAACTTTTCTTTGTATCCCTCCGCCATAGCCGGTAAGACTGCCGCTTGTTCCGACAACGCGGTGACATGGTATCATAAGGGATATCGGGTTGTGACCGACCGCACCGCCGACTGCCTGTGCCGACATTTTTTCGATACCGTTCTCTTTTGCTATCTCCTCTGCTATCGCGCCGTAAGTTGTTGTTTTGCCGTAGGGGATTTTCAGCATGATATCGCACACGGATTTTCTGAACGGCGTTGAATCGTAGCGAAGCGGCGGCAGAAAATCGGGTTCTTCCCCCGAAAAATAGATATCAAGCCACCGTGATGCGTCCTCAAAAATCGGCAGTGTCTTTTCTTCCGTATTTTCCGGCAGAACATTTCCGAAGTGCCTCTGTCCGTTGAACCAAAGTCCGGTGATATAATCCCCGTCGGAAGCAACAGTTATCATTCCGAGCGGCGAGTTATATTCAAATGTGCAGCATGAACGACTGCTCCCGGTATTTTTGCGTACGCTTTTCTGTTTGCTCATTTTTCATGTTCCTTGCTTTTCAGTGCTTTTTTGCGGTACGGGTCGACTTTTTCCGATTTTTTGCCTAAACGGGTAGGTGAATAATTTTATTGAGAAGTATTGGTTTGTGATAGCAATGTTTTTTGGTAACTGGGAAACTTAAACAAATGCTGATAAGTGTCTATTACTTTTTT
>JAEDGF010000131.1 GCA_016297645.1 Clostridiaceae bacterium | reverse complement strand
AGTGCCGAAAAGGGGCACTGACGGGCGACATGGGTTTGAATCCCGTCAGCCTAGCTTCGCCTCCTTTTCTTGCCCTTTCGTTTAATTATACACGCCCGGCGGCGAAACCCCACGCTTTTTTGGGGATTTAAAAGAAAAAATCCCGTGCCGGAACACGGGAAATTTTTTTGAATGGGAAAAATCAGTTTTCGTATACGCTGACCTTTTTGCGGTCCTTGCCCAAACGCTCAAACTTAACTTTGCCGCTTGTGAGAGCAAAGAGAGTATCGTCGCTGCCCTTACCAACATTTACGCCGGGGTGAATGTGTGTTCCACGCTGACGAACGATGATGGTGCCTGCATTAACAAACTGACCGTCGCTTCTTTTCGTGCCGAGTCTTTTCGATTCGGAATCACGGCCGTTACGGGTTGAACCCATACCTTTTTTATGAGCGAAAAGCTGAATGTTTAATTTAAGCATTGCTTACACCTCCGTTGTTACTTTTACGAAATGCGGATATTGCCGTGCAAGAAGCTCAAAATGCATTTTTAAGCCCTTTACTATATCCGCCGCAGCTTCGGAATTAACGAAGCTCAACTGTACATATCCGTCGGAATCCTTGACCTCTGCCTTGACGCCGAGAATTTCGGTTATTGTGTTAGCCGCCATAATCGTTGCCGAGGAGGCTGCCGCGCACACGATATCTTTACCGCTGCGAGCGCTCTTGGAGTGCCCGGAAACAACAAAGCTCGCGTCCGCACCGCGGATAGTGAATTTTGCGTTGATCATGGATTACGCGTTAACAGATACGATCTCGACCTTTGTGTAAGGCTGTCTGTGACCGAGTTTTCTCTTCTCGTTCTTCTTAGCCTTGTAGGTCATAACGGTAACCTTCTTGGCCTTGCCGTTCTTAACTGCCTTGGCAGTAACGGTTGCACCCTCAACATAGGGAGCGCCGACCTTGATTCCGTCGTCACCTGCAACTGCAATAACCTTGTCGAAAACAACTTCGCTGTCGCTTTCTACATCAAGCTTTTCGATAAAAACAACATCGTTTGCTTCAACCTTATATTGTTTTCCGCCTGTTTCGATAATTGCGTACATTTGATCCTTCTCCTTTACAGATCTCGCTACACGGGGCAGAGGGCAAGTCCCTCTTTTTATGCATGACGCGCCCTTGGTATGCGGCAACCGTAATAGTACCATTTAAATGGCTGTGTGTCAAGTGTTTTTTGTTATTTGCCGTTATTTTTCGCGGTTTCTCCGGGTTCTGTCGGCGATGACGGCGCGTTGACAAGCTTTTCCGTCGCGCGTGTGAACATAACGGAGAACAGGATGACCGTGAAGGTTATCGCGAGTACATCCGCGACCGGCTCGGCGGCGTATACGGCGTTTACTTTATTCGACAAAATGTGCGGCATAATATAGATGAGCGGGATAAGCAGGACGAATTTGCGCATGACGGCAACGACTATGGAGCAAACCGCGCTGCCGATGGAAACGAAGGTCATCTGGCACGCGATCTGTATTCCGAACAGGCACAGCACCGCGCAATAGATGCGAAGCGCATCGGCTGTGTAGGAAACGAGGGAGGAGTCGTTTGCAAAAATCGAAGCGAAGGCGGACGGGAACAGCATAATGAAGCCCCACAGCAAAAACGAATACGAAAGGCAGACTATAAGCAGAAGCCGGAATGCCTTTTTCACCCGTCCGGCGTTGCCTGCGCCGAAGTTGAAGCTCAGTATGGGCTGCGCACCCTGCGCAACTCCCTGCATGGGCAGCATTGCAAACTGCATTACGCTTGTGAGAATGGTCATCGCGCCCACGGCGATATCGCCGCCGTAATTGAGAAGCGACGAGTTGAAGCAGACGGCAATAACGCTTTCGCTTGCCTGCATGACAAAGGTGGAGGCGCCGAGCGCAACGCACGGCAGAATGAGCTTTGCCCCCGGAAAGAGGTTCTCTTTTTTAAGACGCAGCACGCTCTTTTTGCCGCACAGAAACGAGATTACCCACACGCATGATACAGCCTGCGAAACGACGGTGGCGAGGGCAGCACCCTTAACTCCCATGTTCAGTCCGAAGATAAATACGGGGTCGAGAACTATATTTGCCGCCGCACCGATAATTACGGTGAGCATAGCCGTTTTTGCGTTCCCCTCCGCCGTGATAAACGCGTTAAGTCCGAGTGTAAGCTCGACAAATACGGTGCCGAGCGCGTAAATGCCCATGTAGTCGGCAGCGTAGCCGAGCGTGTTTTCACTCGCGCCGAACGCCGACAGGATATCGCGCCCGAAAACGGAGAATACGGCGGTGAGGATAAGCGAAATGATTATCTGCATCGAAAAACAGCCGCCGAGCAGCTTTTCCGCCGTTTTTATGTCCCCTCTGCCCATGCTGATGGACGCTCTCGGTGCGCCGCCGGACGCGGTAAAGCACGAAAACGCCGAAATTATGAGTATTATCGGCATACAAACGCCGACGCCCGTGAGCGCCGTCGCGCCGACCTCGGGCATATGACCTATATATATGCGGTCGACAATGTTATAGAGCATATTTACAAGCTGCGCAATGACCGTGGGAACGGCGAGCTTTACAAGCAGCCTGCCGACGGGCTGAGTGCCGAGAAATGTTTTGTCATCTGTCATGATTTATCTCTCCGGTATTTTTTTACGGCGGTTTTTTATTTCAAAGGAACAGCATATACCGTGTATGTTGACTCAAAATAAAGTGTTATTTGCAAAAAAGCAAAAACACCATTTTGAAATAAATTTTACTCCGCAGATGACATTAAGTCAATACCGCCGCCGTTTCAAAAAAA
>JAEDGF010000048.1 GCA_016297645.1 Clostridiaceae bacterium | reverse complement strand
GGTGCGGATAACAGGACTTGAACCTGCACGCCGAAGCACAAGAACCTAAATCTTGCGTGTCTGCCAATTCCACCACATCCGCATTTTATCTGTATTATACACGCTCAAAGCCGAATAATCAATAGCAAAAACAGCATTACGCCGGTATAACCCGATTTTTCGTTTGAGCGTGCTAAATTCCGTGTTCAGTTTTCTTTTGTTCGCATGGTTCGTACGGGCTGATCAAGACAGTATCCTACCATGAAGCGGTGCTTTGATACGATTTCGTCTATCGAGAAATATTCAACCGGTGTAGCGCGGCGGTTGCTGCGGTTATAAATTATCCAGCTGTTTTCTTTTTTCTCAATGCAGACAGTATGTACGCCGTCGAAAGGGGAGTTACTGTTCCAGAAGGAGAGAATCCCGTATTTGCAATGCGAGAGCGTTTCAAAAAAGCTGTCGCGCGAAAGTGTTTTCAGGACAGGCATACCGTGGCGTGAAAAATATTTGTCGAGTACATAGACATTCGACCCCAAGAGGCCGCTGAACACGCAGGCTGTTTTATACATCTCGCGGCAGATACCGGTAAGCGTATTGTTCTTTCTGCCTTCAAGCAAAAGGAGATTGTAGATTGCGATCATTTCGCAGCCGTTGTATGACATGGGAAAGAGTCCGTAGCGCATCTGTGCAACATATCCAAGTCCCTGTCCGTTTATTATTTCCCCGAATCTTTCGGTACGAATGTTTTTCTTTATATTTATTTTTTCAAGCATAACTGTTTTCCTTTTTTTACGGTGGAATATATTGTACCGCAAAATAAGTAAAAGGTAAAGAGTAAATGTGCATTTCAACGAAAAATGACCTTATGCGTTTGTCTATTTTGCTTTAAAAGAACATAAAATCCGTCTAAGAACTTTTCTTGGTATTTTATACAAAATCCCCCCCTGAATGTTTTTGTTTTTTTTAAGTTAATTTCAGAAAACACACTTGAAAAGCGCAAAATATGTTGTAAAATAGTATGTGTAGGTGAAGCCGGCCGATTCCCGGCAGGATCTACAATAAGAAAACAGGAGTGATTTGATGCCTGCATACACCGACAACATCACAAGCCTTCCTTGCGGAAAGCTGGGTATTATTGCCCTCCCCGGCACGGAAGAGATCGCCTCGAAAATCGACAGTTACCTTGTAAATTGGCGTATCAAGAGGGACAGCGAACACAAAAGCACCATAGCTTTTGACGGATATGAGCGTAACTCATACATTCTCAAAGCCATTTTCCCCCGCTTCGGTACGGGAGAAGGCAAATGTATGCTGAAAGAATCCGTCAGAGGGTATGATGTTTTTATTTTATGCGATTGCTACAACTACGGTATAACCCACAGTATGTACGGTCACGATGTCCCTTATACGCCCGACGAACACTATGCAAACCTTAAACGCGCCATCGCAGCTACTGCCGGTAAGGCTCGCCGCATAAATGTCATTATGCCCATGCTTTACGAGGGACGCCAGCATAAGCGTGCTGCGCGCGAATCGCTCGACTGTGCTCTTGCACTTCAGGAGCTTTGCGAAAAAATGGGTGTTGAAAATATCATAACCTTTGACGCACACGACCCCCGCGTTATGAATGCAATTCCCCTTAAAGGTTTCGAAAATGTTTACACTACATATCAGATGATCAAAGCGTTTGTGTTCAATATCGACGATCTTAAAATCGACAAAGAACACCTTATGATCGTTTCCCCCGACGAGGGCGGTGTCAACAGAGCTGTTTATTACTCATCTGTTCTCGGACTTGAACTCGGTATGTTCTACAAAAGACGCGACTATTCAAGGGTCGTTAAGGGCAGAAATCCGATAATTGCACATGAATTCCTCGGAACGAACCTCAACGGCAAGGATGTTATCGTTGTTGACGATATGATATCCTCCGGCGATTCAATGATCGAAGTCAGCAAGAAACTCAAAGCCATGGGCGCAAACAGAATATTCATCTGCTGCGCATTCGGCTTATTTTGCAACGGACTTGATTCTTTCGACGAAGCATACAATTCCGGCTTTATCACAAAGGTATTTACTACAAATCTTATTTACCGTACGCCCGAGCTTAAAAACAGACCGTGGTATTGCGAGGTCGACATCTCAAAGTACATCTCGCTTCTCATCGACGCTCTTAACCACGATATTTCGATAAGCACTCTTCTTAACCATGCACAGAAGATTAAGCCGTTCCTTCAAGACCACGGCTACAATATCGAGATAAAGAGCGAAAACTGATTCTATCAAGATATAAAACGATAAGCTGTAAAGCAAACGACATCCGTTTCTTTACAGCTTATTTTTGATTTATAAAAAAAGCATTCTGCGGACGGCAATAAAACCGAAACGCAAAATGCTCTTTTAATCAGATATGGGCGTTTATATTATTCTGAGCGAAACGACACCGGGAATTTCCTTTAACGAATCGATCATCTCATCGTTAATTTCGCAATCGGTATCAAAAATTGAGTAGAATACGCTTTTTTTATCGCCTGAAACGCTTGCGTTAATTCTAACGCCGGCTTTTTCAAGTTCGTCAGAAACGCTCGAAACGATATCATTTTTTGAAACGGCGGTAAGTCTTACTTTGCCTTTTCTCTCAGCCTTTACGGCGGGGAAGTTAACGGAATTTGTAACATTACCGTTTGAAAGATAATCGGCAAGCTGTTCCGCTGCCATAACGGCACAGTTCTCTTCTGCTTCCGGGGTCGAAGCACCGAGGTGGGGAATTGCAGTCACGCCGTCAACTCCGAGCTGTGAGTCGGTGGGAAAGTCGGTGACATATGCGGCGGCTTTACCGGAGGAAATGGCCTCTATAATATCGTTTTCCGCGACAAGCTCACCGCGTGCAAAGTTGAGAATTCTTACGCCGTCCTTGGCCTTCGCAAGATTTTCCGAGTTAACAACACCACGCGTGGAATCGTTAAGAGGAGCATGGAGAGTGATATAATCGGACCCGGTAAAAATATCATCCAGTTCCGTTGTTGTTTTGATTCCCTCGGAAGAAAGGCGTGCCTTTGTGTTATCGGAAAGGAAAGGATCGTATCCGATAACTTCCATACCGAGAGCCTTTGCCGCATTTGCAACAAGAATGCCTATTGCGCCGAGTCCGATTATTCCGAGAGTTTTACCGAGGATTTCGGGACCGGCAAAAGCGCTTTTTCCTTTTTCGACCTTTTTTGAAACCTCTGCACCGCTGCCTTTGAGGGAAAGACACCACTGTGCGCCCGCCGAAATCTTACGGGAGGCAAGGAACAAGCCGCAGATAACAAGCTCTTTAACGGCATTTGCGTTTGCTCCGGGAGTGTTAAATACGCAGATACCGTTTTCACTGCATTTATCAACGGGAATATTGTTGACACCCGCACCTGCTCTCGCAATAGCAAGGAGATTTGAGGAAAACTCGGTATCGTGCATGGAAGCGGAACGAACCATTACAGCATCGGGATTTTCAGCGTTATCGGAACATACAAATTTTTCCTTGGGAAGACGAGAAAGTCCTTTTTGAGAAATTTTGTTGAGAGTGAGAATACTGTACATATCTGTCCTCCGTCAGGAATTGGCTTTTTCGAATTCTTTCATAAATTCAACGAGCTTTTCAACGCCTTCGATAGGCATGGCATTGTAGCAGGATGCACGCATACCGCCAGTGGTGCGGTGACCTTTAATGTTAATGAAGCCTGCGGCAGTCGCTTCTTTGACAAACTTCGCGTCAAGCTCCTCGTTTCCTGTGATAAACGGAATGTTCATGAGTGAACGGTCTTCAACGGGGATAACGGATTTGAAAAGCTTCGAATTATCAAGGAAATCGTAAAGAATACCTGCTTTCTTGACATTGTTTGCTTTGATTGCTTCAAGTCCGCCCTGTTCCTTTATCCATTCAAGAACGAGCTTACACATATAAATAGTGAAGCAAGGGGGAGTGTTGTAAAGAGAATCTGCATCTGCCTGAATTTTGTAGTTGAGCATTGTGGGAGTGATGTCGGCAGCGTTTCCGAGCATATCTTCACGAATGATGGCAACTACAAGACCAGCCGGAGCGACATTCTTCTGTGCTCCGCCGTATACCATTGCGAACTTCGTTACATCAAGCGGCTCCGAAAGGAAGCAGGAGGAGATATCGGCGATAAGCGGAACATTACCGGTTTCGGGAATGTACGGGAATTTTGTTCCGTAGATAGTATTGTTCATGCAGTAGTAAACATAATCGGCTTCGGGGTCAATGTCCTCTTTTGAAACCTTGGGAATATAAGAGAATGTTTTGTCTGCCGAAGAAGCGACCGCACGGGGAGTGCCGTATTTCTGAGCCTCCTGGAATGCCTTTTTCGCCCATACGCCGGTTATGATATAGTCGGCTTTCTTGTTCTTCTGCATGAAGTTGAGCGGGATGGCTGCGAACTGCGTTGAAGCACCGCCTTGAAGGAAAAGAACCTTATAGTTGTCGGGAATGTTCATCAGTTCTCTGAAAAGCGACTCAGCTTCTTTTATAATATCGTCAAAGACCTTTGAACGATGCGACATCTCCATAACGGATTGACCGCTTCCTTTATAGTCGAGAAGCTCTGCCTGAGCCTTTTCAAGAACTTCAAGAGGAAGCATTGAAGGACCTGCCGAAAAATTGTAAACTCTGCTCATATATATCAATTCCTTTCAAAAATATACACTATCAGTCCTGTGCCCAACCGCGGGCTCTTTCGACAGCGCGTTTCCAGCCTGCGTATTGCTTGTCGCGCTCTTCCTTCGGCATTTCGGGAAGAAAGACCTTTGATACTTCGCGTATCTTTTCAATTTCGTCGATTCCCGACCAGAAGCCGATTGCAAGTCCTGCAAGATATGCAGCGCCGAGTGCGGTCGTTTCAACGCATTTCGGACGATTCACGGGTGTGTTTATCATGTTTGCCTGGATCTGCATCATTATATTGCTTATGCTTGCGCCGCCGTCTACGCGCAGCTCGGTAAGATCAATGCCCGAGTCGGCTTTCATGGCTTCAAGGAGATCCGTCATCTGGAAGGTGATGGATTCAAGCACGGCGCGGCAGATGTGCTTTTTGTTTGTTCCGCGCGTCATGCCGACAATGCAGGCTCTTGCATACATATCCCAATACGGCGCGCCGAGTCCGGTGAAGGCAGGAACAAGATAAATTCCGTTTGAATCGGGAACGCTCTCGGCGAACTTGTCACACTCGGGAGCATTTTTGATTATATTAAGCTCATCTCTGAGCCACTGAATGACCGAGCCTGCGTTAAATGCCGAGCCTTCAATGCAGTATTCAACCTTATCGTTGAGCCCCCAGGCAATACCCGTAACGAGGTTATTTTCGGAGTGGACGCGTTTTTCGCCGGTGTTCATAAGAAGGAAGCAGCCGGTGCCGTAAGTGTTTTTTGCCTGACCGGGGTTAAAGCAAGCCTGACCGAAAAGGGCAGCCTGCTGGTCGCCTATTGCGGAGCAGATGGGAATTCCGGCAAGTGCTTCAATGCCGGGGATGCCCTGAGCCACCGCACCGTAAACATTACTTGAAGGCGCGACCTGAGGAAGTATCGACATAGGGATATCAAGCTTTTCGCAGAGGTACTTATCCCAGCAAAGGTTATCTACATCAAAGAGCATTGTGCGCGAAGCGTTGGAATAGTCCGTCACATGGACTCTGCCGTTGGTGAGATTCCAAATAAGCCATGTGTCGATAGTGCCGAAAAGAAGATTGCCCTCTTCGGCAAGCTCTCTTGCACCCTCGACATTATCGAGTATCCATTTTATTTTCGTAGCGGAGAAATATGCATCGATAATAAGCCCGGTGTGTTCCTTTATGTAGTCGCCCAGTCCCTGAGCTTTCAGCTCCTCACACATCTGCGCGGTTCTGCGGCACTGCCAAACGATCGCGTTATAGACGGGCTTGCCGGTGCGTTTGTCCCAAAGAACGGTGGTTTCGCGCTGATTGGTTATACCGATAGCGGCAATTTCCTTCGCTTCGATACCGCCGTCGATAAGTGCGTCTGCGAGAGAGCGGAACTGACTTTTCAGAATTGCCTCCGGGTTGTGCTCCACCCAACCCGCCTTGGGATAAATCTGTTCATACTCATACTGAGCCTTTGAAACGATCTCGCCCTGACGGTTAAAAACGATGGTACGCGAACTTGTCGTTCCCTGGTCAAGAGAAAGAATGTATTTAAGCATTTTTTCTTCGCCTTTCTTTAATATATATTTATTTACCGTAAATTGTAAACCAACCCCGGCGTATTGTCAAGAAAATAAATAAAAAAGTAATTTACACAGCCTTGATATTAAGTTATAATATACTTAAATTCTTTCGCCCGTTTCGGCATTGATTATCGAGTTAAAAACAGCGATAACAGACGGGGAGATGTATTTATCGATGTGCATACTGCCGAAGAACCACTTGTTATATGTTGCCTGAGTAGAAAGCTCGTCGAAGTAGGCGCGAAGTGCGGTCGTACCGGATACTCCGTTTTCCGAAAGCAGCAGAAAGTCCATTATTTTCGCCGGCGGTTCGTGCGTTATGATATAATCGACCTTGTAGTTCACCTTTTCAAGGTTTTCGACCGCAGAAAGGAGATCGGCCTTGTCCGGAATTTCAAAGTGCGGGAGTTCCTCGTAAAGCTCCTCGTCCGGATCGCGGTCGGGATTCTGTCCGCCGCCCATTACGAAAATCTTTTTGTCCTCTATCGCATATATTTCGCCTCTTATGAGGTGGAAAATGTTGTCTGCAACGGCGTGGACTCTGCCGCCGAATTTCTCTTTCACCGGAAAGCGGTAGAGTAAGTCGAAATTCTCGTGCGTGCCGTCCGCAAAACAGATATTGTACGGACGCTTTGAAAGGTTGTATAAAAACTTTTGCTCGGCGCGGTCGTCATTCCACAAAAAACCGAAATCTCCGCATATTATCAGTGTATCGCCGGGGTTTAGTGCTTTGAGTCTTTTCTTTGAAAGGCGCGAGCGATCCCCGTGCGTATCTCCCGTTACATATATCATGTCATTTCCTCCGAAAAAATCTTCACTACAATAATACAACAAAATTAAGGAGTTGTCTATGAAAAAATTACTATCTGTGCTTTTGTGTCTGACCGTTTTTTGTGCGGCATTCAGCCAAACGGCGTATTGTGCATTTTACGACCCCGAAAATCAGTCAAACGAGAGCTATCAAAAAAAAGTCGATGCGGATATTTACTACCTGTTTTCGGCTGACGACGGCTCCGTTATCTGCGAAAAAAATATCGACAAAAAAGCCGCCCCGGCTTCGATAACAAAGGTTGTTACCGCGCTTGTCACAATACAAAACTGCGAAGATCTCGAAAAGGTGATTACAGTACCGTCATATACGATAAGACTTTTGGACGGGACAAACAGCTCGACAGCCGGTATTCTTGTCGGCGAGCAGATGTCCGTACGCGAACTGCTGTACTGTTTGCTTGTTTACAGTGCGAATGACGCAGCCAATGTACTTGCCGATTACATCGGCGGCGGCAGTATAGAGGCGTTCGTAGCAAAAATGAATGAGTTCGCCGCTTCTGCCGGCTGCACCGCAACGCATTTTTCAAACGCGCACGGCTTGGACGCCGACGACCATTATACAACGGCACGCGACCTCGGGAAAATCTACAAGATGTGCCTTGAAAACAGTATTTTCACCGAGATAGCCGGTACTGCCCGTTATGAGATTCCGCCGACAAATATGTACAAAGAAACACGGTATCTCAACAACACAAACAAGATGTTCAGCTCCGGCATTTCCGATTACTACTGCAAGTATGTCAAAACCGGCAAAACGGGAACAACGGATAACGCCGGACATTGCGTTATAACATCTGCATCGGGTGACGGTTATAACTACATCTGCGTCATACTTAATGCACCGATGTACGATTGCGACAACGACGGTGTCGAAGAAAACATGGCATTCGTCACGGCAAAGGCGCTCTACGAGTGGACCTTCAAGTACATGCGGCTGTGCGAAGTAGCTAACCCGTCTACTTATGTCGGGGAGATGCCTGTCGCACTTTCTTCAAAATACGATTATGTCAGTCTTGTACCCGCAAAATCCGTTTCGGCTTTGATTCCGTCTAATCTGCAAAGCTCCGACGGCTCGGACAAAACCGGCAGCGTTCTTATCGAGCCCGTCGGAAATCTTGCCGAATCTTCCGTGAACGCGCCCGTGAAGAAGGGTGATGTTCTCGGAAAGGCTACCATCAAATATGCCGACAATGTTATAGCCGAAATAGATCTTGTCGCTGCATTTGATGTTGAACGCAGCCCGGTAAAATACGCCGGATATCTGCTTAAAAGCCTTGTTTCGTCATCTGTTTTCAAGATAGTATTTTTGCTGTGCATTGTCGTTTTGCTGCCTCTGTGCATTTATGTTTTTGTTGTTCTGCCTAAAAAGAAAAGGAAAAAGAAAAACACTGTCCGCATAGTAAAAATGAACGACGACGACAAACGAAACAAATAAAAAATATTTCCGCTTAACAATTTCTTAACATCCAGTATTTGAATATTCCTTGACAATGTCATACCCCGGCGATATAATTTTTGCGAAACTATTATAAAAAGGTGGAAAAAACCGTATGGATAAAAAAGTAAAATACACACTTCTTGCCGCACTCGGTGCTGCTGCGGCTTCCGTCCCGATCAAGGCGGCGCTTTATACGCCCGAAAAGATAGAGGTTCCGCCGATGGCAGACGAAGCGGTCGACCTTGAAAGATTCAGAAAAAATCTCTCCGATGCCATCAAATTCAAGACCATTGCGGCAAAAGAAGCCGTAAATACTGATTGGACGGTTTTTGACGCTTTCCATGATTTCCTGAAAGAGAGATATCCGCTTATTCACAGCAAGCTTGATCTTACCGTTGTTGCACGCGGCAGTCTTGTTTTCCGTTGGAAAGGCAGCCGCAGCGACCTTGATCCCATTGCGCTCCTTGCGCATCAGGATGTTGTTCCGATTTCGGAGGGTACATGGGACGACTGGACACATGACCCCTTCGAGGGCTTTGACGACGGTGAATTTATTTGGGGACGCGGCGCGCTCGATATGAAAAACCACCTTATAGGTGTGCTTGAAAGCGTGGAAACACTTCTTTCCGAGGACTTTGTTCCCGAAAGAGATGTCTATATCCTTCTCGGTCACAACGAGGAGATAATGTGCGCTTCCAACGAGAACGGCGCTACCTGTATCTGTGAGTATCTCAAAGAAAAAGGCGTTCACCTCGACGCTATAATAGACGAGGGCGGCGCTATTCTCCCCGTAAATGTTAAGGGCGTTATCAACAGACACCTTGCAGGTATAGGCGTTGCGGAAAAAGGTTATGCCGATGTTGAAGTTTCAGTTACCGCAAAGGGCGGACATTCTTCACAGGCTCCGAACCACACGGCAATAGGACACCTTGCCGATGTTATAAAGGATATCGAAGGCCACCAGTTCAAAGCAAAGGTTTCACCCATGATCCGTGAGCTTCTTGACAAGGTCGGCAGAAGCTGCTCTTACCCCGTTCGTCTTGTCACCTGCAACATGAAGCTGCTTGAACCCGTTGTGGCAAAGGTCGGCTCGTTTATTCCGCCTGCGGCAAGCATGCTTCGTACTACCTTCGGAATAACCATGGCAAGCGGTTCTCCTCAGGCGAATGTTCTTCCGCAGAAAGCGTCTGTAACGGTCAATTTCAGAATGTTCCCCGGACAGACGGTCGACGATGTTCTCGAACATCTCCATAAGGTGATAAGAAACAAGAATGTTGAGATAAATCTTCTTCCCGGCTGGAAAAATCCCTCCGCGGTTTCTCCGTCCGATTCGAGATCCTTTAAGATTATCGAAACGATTTGCCGCAGCATGAACGACGATGTCGTTGTTGCGCCTTACCTCGTAATGGGCGGCACGGACGCTTGCCACTATCAGCCTATCTGTGAGAACATTTACAGATATTCTCCGTTCCTTGTCAGCACATCGCTTCTTCTTACCACTCACGGTACTAACGAGCGCATTCCCGTTGCGGTAATGGCGGACGGCGTTAAATTCTTCAAACGCTACATCCGTTTGGCTTCGGCTGAATAAACTCAATCAGCAAAAATAAGCAATCCGAATCGTCATGTATTTATTGCACGGCGATTCGGTTTTTTATATACACAAATTAAAAAAGACCGGATAAATCGGCAGACGCTCACCGATATCCGGTCGTTTAGTTTCAGCTAATAAAACGCTTACTTTTCTTCCGAGGCTTCTTTCAGTATTCCCATGTATCTGCCGAACCAGTAGGGTAGGAGGAAAGCCGTTCCGTCGGATATTGCCCCGTGTCCGAAGGTGTCGGGGCGGAAAACATTCTTGTTCGGTCTTGTAAGATTGAATTCGTGATAGGGAAGGGGCTCTTTAAGCTGCGGTTCTTCAAAAACGGCAGTCTGCTCGGTGTCGTAAATAAGCCCCTTTCTGTCAGAATTATGTGAGGAGTATGTTCTCATATCAAGCGGCATTTCGCGGAGAGAACGGACTCCCTTTGCTATCTCGTCGTCATTGTCGGAGAATGCAGCCTGAACAAATGAAAACAACGGCTGCCGCTCCGTTTTTTCATACTGAATGATGTCGTCGAGTCCGCAGAGAATGTATTTTCTAAGAGTTTGGTCTTTTTCGAGCATAAGCAGAACGATGCTGCTGATAAATGTCAGCACTTCGTCAATATGGCAGACATGGGCATCTCTTATTTTGTATTTTACAATGTTCATCAGCATATGCTTTTCTACAGCATAATAATTGTACATATCGGTATATTTTTTGTTGCCGGTCATATGCTCGCAGACTTTAAGGTACATCAGCAGTTCAAGGGAGTTCGTCCCCCGTTCGGCAAACCATCTGTCGTCGTGGTTGAGAAGATCTGCGTTCCAGTTCGCCCATGTGGTCGGCTTCCCGTCACGATCGACAAGTCTGAAAGAATTATCGATTATGTGATCCGCGATTTTGCAGATCGAGGTACGGATCTTCGCCTTTTCTTCGTCGTTTGCACAGAAATCGTAGTAGATGAACGAACCGAAAAAGTGCCCGGTAATTTCATCGCTCGATGTGTCACCGCGCCATTCGCAGCTCTTGTCCGGGGAAAACGACCATTCCTTGTGTCCGTCGCCGAAGCCGTGTTCACCTTTATATCGAACCGCCCTTGCAGGAAAACCTTCAATTCCGCTGATGTTTTCGAGGAAAAGTATTGCCTCCATTCCGCGTCTTGCTTTTTTCAGCGCGTCCGCGTCCCCTGTCACCGCATATCTGAAACATTCTCCCGCAACATACCACGCAGTCCACAACCCGTCGTTATCGGTTATGTTTACGCTGCCGTCGGGCAGCCGTGCGGCGACAAAGCCCCGTCTTATGTTGTTCTTTTCGGTTTGTTCCTCGTAATATGCGGCTTTTTTTGCAAGGGTAGTGTCGTGAACGGAAATGACGGAAAGACCGTTTGCGGCGACTGCGTATAAAAGTTTTCCGTCATCGGACACGGCGATGTCGATGATTTTGTTCGAGGTTACCCATCTGTCTGCAGAATAATATTTCGTTTCACCGTTTTTGAGTACGGCAACACCGGCATCGGTTGCGAAATATGTACCGCCGCAACCGTCAAAGCATATTTTACGAACGCTGTTTTCGGGAAGCTGTGCGATTTTTTCGGGTGAGAGCCAGAATGAATGAGTATCGTAAATGTAAGCGCCGAGGTCGGTCGCAAACCACAAAAAGCCTGCGCTGTCAAATTTAAGATCGTTTATCGCCGTCTGAGGCAAACCGGAGCGGTCGGGGAAGATATTTTGCCATTCGAGTCTTTTCCCGTGCAGGACGCTGAGGTTCGTCTGCGTTGCGGCATATGCACCGCTGCCGAATATCTCGAAAGCTGTCGCAGTGCCGCCTTCGACAGGACGGGCAAGCAGGTCATTTTCAAACAGCGGGTCTGTTTTTATTATCATGCTCTCGGTCAGTATCCACAGGTCGTCCGCACTGCGTTTGACGGAAACGACTTTGTCGCCGAATTCGCGTGTTTTTATGCATTTTCCGTCCGAAATCAGGCATACGGTTTTCCCGAAGGAAATATACATTTGTTTTTTGCCGCACGGCAGAAGAGATGTAATGTTTTCGTTTTCGAATTCGGGAAAAACTCGTGAAATAGTATCGCCCGAAATGATAAACATTCCCGTGACTGTTGCTATATATAAAACTCCGTTATACAGTGCGGCAGCGTTTATTTTTTCGGGAAGCACTGAATTATCCGGTGTATATTTTTTGCTCTCATACTGCTTAAAGGTGCCGGAAACATAATAACCGTTCATTTTTTGTTCTCCTTCACAGTTTTTTTATATTATAGTGAAAAAAAACAGTTTAGTCAACACGGCTGCGTAATAATCGTTTTCAGAACGGCATATGCTTTACCAAACAGAAAACGCGGAGGAATTATTATGACAGACATCAGTATCTATAAGGACATCGCAGCTCGGACAGGCGGAGATATCTATATCGGAGTCGTAGGACCCGTTCGAACCGGAAAATCGACATTCATCAAGAGATTCTTCGAAACAATGATAATCCCCGATATGCCTGCGGATTTCGCACGCGAAAGAATGATAGACGAGCTTCCGCAGTCCTCGGCAGGCAGAACCATAATGACGACCGAACCGAAATTTGTCCCCGAAAAAGCGGTTCATCTTAAACTCGACAAAACTTCCGATATTTCCGTTCGTCTTGTCGACTGCGTAGGCTACATCGTTCCGTCGGCGCTCGGATATATTGAAAACGACAACCCGAGAATGGTAAAAACACCGTGGTATGACGAGGAAATACCGTTCAATATGGCAGCCGAGATCGGAACGAAAAAAGTAATTCGCGAACACGCAACGATCGGTCTTGTCGTTACGAGTGACGGCAGCATAAGCGAAATCCCGCGCGAAGAATACGAAGAAGCGGAAGAGCGTGTCATAAACGAACTTAAAGAAATAAATAAGCCGTTTACGGTCATTCTGAACTGTGTTTATCCTCAAAGCACGGCATCTGTCGCGCTTGCGGAGGAATTGACGGCGAAATACGGAGTCCCCGTAATACCTCTCAACTGCATGAATATCACGGAGGAGGAGATTTCAGGTTTGCTTGAAACGGTACTGGACGAATTTCCGCTTCGCAAGGTCGTCCTGTCGCTCCCCGGATGGTTCGGTGATATCCCGAATGACGACAAAGTAAAAAAGGACCTGTTTGAAGCGCTTCGCACGGGCGGAAACAACATAAAGAAAATGCGCGAAGTAAATTTCCTCACGGGTTCTATCGAGCATTGCGAAGCCGTGACATATACGGTGACGCAGTCGGTCGAGCGCGGCACCGGTACGGTATATCTGAAAGCGGATATGGACAGCACCATTTTCTACGAAATGCTCAGTACGGTTTCGGGTGAAAAAATAACGGATGATTCCGCTCTTATCGCAACCTTGCGTGAGTTGGTGGATACAAAGCATAAATATGACAGAATAGCCGCAGCGCTCGAACAAGTCAACTCCACCGGCTACGGTATCGTTATGCCTTCGGTAGACGAACTCACGCTTCAAGAGCCGGAAATCGTAAAGCAGGGTTCACGCTACGGTGTAAAGCTGAAAGCCAGCGCACCGTCCATCCACATGATGCGTGCCGATATAAAAACAGAGGTCGCGCCCATTGTCGGGAGTGAACGGCAAAGCGAGGACCTTGTCAAATATCTGCTTGACGGCTTTGAGGAGGACCCCTCCAAGATTTGGCAGTCAAACATCTTCGGCAAGTCACTTGACGAGCTTGTAAACGAAGGACTGCGTGCAAAGCTTACGCATATGCCGGATGAAGCGCGCATGAAGCTGCAACAGACGCTTGAACGCGTTATAAATGAGGGATGCAGCGGCTTGATATGCATTATATTCTGATACAAAGCGTAATTTAATAACATATAATAAGCCGACATTCTCATAAAAAAGAATGCCGGCTTTTTGTTCAGGCTGACGGGATTCAAACCCATGTCGCCCGTCAGTGCCCCTTTTCGGCACTTT
>JAEDGF010000130.1 GCA_016297645.1 Clostridiaceae bacterium | reverse complement strand
GCCGACAAAACTCGTGTGCCGACAAAAAAACGCCGTCTTACGGTTTTAATTCCGAAAGACGGCGGTCTTATTGTTTGTCGATGAAATCAAAATGGAACGGTTTTCTTGAAATCACGGAAATATTCTGAAAATCATTCTGTTGTACGGTGAAAACGATTTGATTACAGTGTAGGCTGTCCGATTATTTGTTTTCGTCGAGCTTTGCAAGGGACTGCATTTTAAGGTAGGCGTTGATAAATCCGTCAATGTCGCCGTCCATAACAGCGTTTATGTTTCCGTTTTCGTATCCGGTGCGGTGGTCCTTAACAAGCGTGTAAGGCATGAAAACATACGAACGGATCTGGCTGCCCCAGCCGATCTCCTTCTGGTCGCCCTTGATATCGTGAATGGTGTCGAGGTGTTCGCGCTCTTTTATTTCAATGAGCTTCGATTTGAGCATCGTCATGGCGACATCTCTGTTCTGATACTGGCTTCTCTCCACCTGGCAGGAAACTACTATTCCTGTGGGGATATGAGTAAGACGAACGGCAGACGAAGTCTTGTTTACCTTCTGTCCGCCCGCGCCGGAAGCACGGTAAACATCCATTTTGATATCCTCGGGGCGAATGTCGACTTCGATGGTGTCGTCAATTTCGGGCATTACTTCGAGGGATGCGAACGATGTGTGGCGTCTGCCGGAAGCGTCAAACGGAGAAACACGGACAAGTCTGTGAATTCCCATTTCGCTTTTGAGGTAGCCGAAAGCGTTCTCGCCCTCAATGAGTATGACGGCGGATTTCAGCCCGGCTTCTTCTCCGTCGAGGTAGTCGACCGTAGTGGTCTTGAAGCCGTGGCGTTCGCCCCAGCGGTGGTACATTCTGAAAAGCATCAAAGCCCAGTCCTGAGCTTCGGTTCCGCCTGCACCGGCGTGGAATGTAAGAATTGCATTCTTGCTGTCGTATTCTCCCGAAAGGAGCGTGTCAAGCGTCTGTTTCTCAATGGTTTCCTCAATCTCCTTGACGCTTGCAGTGCATTCGTCAAGCATTGATTCATCTTCTTCCTCGTTGCACATTTCAATGAGGGTGAGTGTGTCGCCGTAAAGCACTTTCAAATCTTCGTATTTTTTGATTTTAGCTTTCAGCCCCGCGAGCTTCTGCGAAACCTTGTTCGCTTCGGCAACATCGTTCCAAAAGCCGTCCGCCGCAGTTCTTTCTTCAAGCTCGGCAGCTTCTCTTTTCAGCTCATCAAGTCCTATTGCGTCTGCAAGTTCGTTGAGCGGTTTTTCGCTTTCGAGAAGTTTAAGACGGAGTTCTTCGTATTGAAGCATATCTTTTATAACCTTTCGTAATAAATTTTGAAGTTTCGTGTGCGTTTTACAAAAACAGTATCGGGTGATTTCTTTCTCGATATGCCGTGAGCCACAAAAAAACACGATAAAAACGCATAAAAAATCATTATACTTCTATATTATATAGTCACAAGGCACTTATGTCAAATGATTTTACTGTGTTTTATGAAAATAATGTCAATGATTTTATTGCATTTTTAAGTTGTATTGTATAAAATAAAAAAGAATAGGTCACTTGTAAATAGATTTATCATGTGAGTTGAAAGGAAAGAAAATGAAATACAAAGATATTGAATGTTCGATCTGCTCAAAAAAGTTTGACGATAATTCCGATGTCGTTGTCTGCCCCGTGTGCGGCGCACCGTATCACCGCGCCTGCTGGCTTGAACACGGCTGCTGCATTCACGAGAAGGAACACGCCGACGGATACCGCTGGATATCTCCCGTAAAGCCGCAGACGGAAAGTGAGCCTGAAAAGCCCCGCGACCCCGAACGCGTTATGGACGGAGTATTCAAAAACGGAGAGGGCGTTGTTATTTGTCCGCACTGCGAAACTCCGAACTATGAAAACGATATGTACTGCCGCAACTGCCACGCGCCTCTCAAAGGCGGCAATAAAGACGGGGACAGGACGTACGGCAGTGACCCCGACCGCAATTCGAACGGCGGCTTTTATAGCGGCGATGAATCCGAAGGCAGTGAAGAATACGCCCGTAATACGGAAGCAATGATGAACAGCTTTAACCTGTACGGCGTGCTTGACCCCGATTCGCTTATTGACGGTATTCCGGTAAAGGAATACGCCGTGTATGTAGGCGGAAATGCGCCCGGTAAAATAATAAGAAAGATTTCGGCGCTTATCCGTTTCGGACGGACAATTGTCCCTTCAATGGGCGGTCTGCTCGGCCCCATATGGTTTTTGCGCAGAAAAATGTATAAGATAGGCGCGGCTCTGTCAGCCGTTGTTATCGCCCTGTTCCTGTCAGCCGGTCTGTTGCAGATAACGGACGCGTACAGAAATATGGTGCATTCCGCAAATCAGCTTATTGCGCAGAGTGCAAGCGGACAGATAAGCGTGTCTGATATGCGCGACGCTATCGCCGATATTCAGGCGGAGTATGCCGAAGCGGGACGAACACCCTCCGAACAAGCAAGGGAAAAGGCGGCAGGTATTCTTTATTCGCTTGCGATCTATGCGGTTCCGCTTGTCGGTTTTATGGGCGGAATGAGCCTGTACAGAGCGGATATCCGCAAAAAGATAATGCAGATAAGGGGCGAATGCTCCGATATGAACACATACATGAATGAATTGCACCGCCGCGGAGGCACCTCGGCAGGACTTACGCTTGTGGGCGTTCTTGTGTATGCGGCAGCATTTTTCCTGTACTCGTATCTGCCTATGATAATCGTTTCGTTGTCATAGTCTGCTGCTAGGCTGACGGGATTCAAACCCATGTCGCCCGTCAGTGCCCCTTTTCGGCACT
>JAEDGF010000047.1 GCA_016297645.1 Clostridiaceae bacterium | reverse complement strand
GTGCCGAAAAGGGGCACTGACGGGCGACATGGGTTTGAATCCCGTCAGCCTAAGATAAGAACATTTCAGAAAAAGGAACAATAAAGAAAACAGCCTCTTTGCAAAACTTTTAGCGGAGAGGCTGTTATTTTTCGGTTTTGTTTTCAATTTTGTTCAGCGGGGTCGGGTAAATCTACAAAAGTGGGCGTAACGCCGAAATGCGGAAGAAGAATATCGAGAATATCCTGCGTGCGAATCTTTACTACCGCGGTGTTGACACACGGGTGGCAGCCGAGATACTCGTCCTTCAAAAGGTCGCGGTCGATAAGCAGCCGGACGCGGTGATCTTTGTCGTTCATCAGTCCGAAAACGGTAGCCGAGCCGGGAGTAACGCCCAAAAGCTCCTCCATCTGTTCTCCGCTGCCGAACGAGAGCCGCGAGGAATTTATCTGCTCCGAGAGAAATTTCGTCTTAAACACCTTTTTGCCCGGCATGAGCAGCAGATAAAAATCGGTCTGCTGACGGTTGCACAAAAACAGGTTTTTGCATATCTCCGCACCGAGCTTCTTTTCAATAACCTCGCATATTTCCATTGTGTCCGCACGGTCGTGGTCAAGCCCCGTAAACGGGATACCGATTTCTTCGAGAAGCGCGTAAACGGCGTTTTCTTTATCTGAACGGTTTTCCTTCGGCGGAGCCGAAGTGAAGAAATCATCCGAAATATACATTTTGTCAGTCCTCCGTTTTCTTTTTTCTGTCGCGGAGCTTCTGCGCCGTATCAATAAGGCGCTTGAAGCGGTGGTTCACGCCCGAAACCGAAATTTTTACGGGCAGCCTGCGCGCGATCTCCGCAGAGGAGGCTTCGGGGTATTCGAGCCGCATTTTCGCCGTCATGAGAAGATCCTCCGAAAGGACATCAAGCCCGGCGTTGTCGCGGATATAGCATATCGCTTCGTACTGCTTAGCGGCGGCGTCCGCGCAGCGCATCATGTTGGCGCTCTCAAAATTTATACGGCGGTTGACGGTGTTGCGGATATCCTTATACATCTTGGCACCCATAAGGGACATACTGCACTCGGTAGCGCCCATAAACGACAGAGCGTCCTCGATTTCGGAGCTTTTTTTGATATAGACGACATACGAGCCGCCGCGCTGAGTGCATTTCGGCTCTATATCGGTTTCGTCAAAGAGCTTTATCAGGTCGTCGCACAGTGCGCGCGAGGACGAGGAAAATTCAAGATGATATTCCTTTTCCGGGTCGGTGACCGTGCCGCAGGCGAGAAACGCACCGCGGATAAAAGCCGACGAACACCTGTCGTTATTGAGGACGGTAAAATTTATGCGCCGCTTCAATGTTCCCTCTGCCGAGCCGAGAGAAGTCAGTATGCGCGATATCACATCTCTGTCGGTGACATTGACGCTGAAATTGCCCGCGTCGCTTATGCTTATATCGGGTGAAGTACCCGAGAGGATACTCACCGCTTTTGCGTAAGCTGCCGCGACATCGCTGTTCTCGGTGAGAATGGATATCTCGGACCTCGAAAACGCCCTGCCGAAAAGCAAAAGGCCGTAGCTTTGTGCAATATCGCAGCAGGGGTTGTTTTCAATAGTTGAAAGTTCTTTTTTTACATCGCTTGAATAAGACATTTTTTCGTTTAATCTGAGAGATATTCGACCTCGGGGGTCAGTTCAACGCCGTGCTTTTCAAGCACAACGGCTTTCACCTCGTTTATAAGGCTCAAAACATCGTCGCTTGCGGCGTTGCCCGTGTTTATTATAAATCCGGCGTGTTTTTCGCTCACCCGAGCGCCGCCGTGCGAAAGCCCTTTCAAGCCGCACTCGTCGATGTGTGCGGCTGCGTACCCGTTTTCGGGGCGCTTAAAGGTCGAGCCTGCCGACGGATAATCGAGCGGCTGTGAAGCTTTGCGCTTGTTCATAAGCTCGGTCATTCTGCCGAGGATATCCTCGCGCTTACCGGGTTTCAGCTGAAAATACGCGGCTGTCACTATCCTGCCGTTTGTCATAAAGGGAGTCTTTCGATACGATATATCCATTTCGGAAGCCGGAGTTTCCGAAAGTCCCGTGCCGTCCTTCGAAACGCTGCGGACAGACAGGAGAACATCCTTCATCTCTCCGCCGTATGCGCCCGCGTTCATATACACCGCGCCGCCGACGCTGCCGGGAATTCCGTAGGCAAATTCAAGCCCGGCAAGCTCCTTGTCGAGCGCGAAGGTGCAAAGGCGCGAAAGCGGCACGCCTGCCGAACAGCCTATCACGCCGTCTCCGAGATAAATGATATCCGTAAGTCCGCCCGTCAGCTTGACGGTAAGCCCCGAAATCCCTTTATCCGAAATAAGGACATTGCTGCCGCTGCCGAGGACTGTAAGCTTATCCCCTCTGCGCGAAACAACTTCGAGCGCCTTTATAAGCGCTTTTTCGCTCTTCGGGCACAAGAACACCTCGGCCGAGCCGCCTATTTTGAAGGTACAGTGTTCTTTAAGCGGCTCGTTTTCGATGAGATCGGCATCAAGCCCGTGGAGAGCTGTTCTCAGTTCATCATATAGCGTCATTTTATCACTCATTCATCAAGTAATGCCGCGCCGATTATACCGGCGTCGTTACCGAGTACGGCGCTGAGGATCTGCGTCTGTTTTTTCGCATGGATGGAATATCTCTCGGAGACCACGAGCTTGCGCACGGGTGCGAGCAGATTTTCCTTTTCGTTTCCGATGCCGCCGCCGACACAGACAACATCGGGCTGGAATATGTTTACAACATTTCCGATTCCTATCGAAAGGTGGGAAATGTAGCTGTTTACGACCTGTTTTGCAGCGCCGTCGCCCTTGCGTGCGGCTTCAAATGCGGTTCTGCCGTTAACATTATTAAAATCTCCGTCTGCAATTTCCCACATGAGAGAATCGGGATTGAGCTTCATTGCGTCCTTTGTCTGAACGATAAGAGCGGTTGCGGAGGAATAGCTCTCCCAGCAGCCCTTTCTGCCGCAGTTGCAGGGAATGCCGTTGTACTCTATTACCATGTGCCCCATTTCGCCTGCGGCGTAGTTTACACCGGTGACGAGCTTGCCGTTTACGATAATGCCGCTGCCGACACCCGTTCCGAGCGTTATCATAACGAAGTCACGAACGCCTTTTCCGCAGCCTGCAACGGCTTCGCCGAGTGCGGCGCAGTTTGCGTCATTATCAAAATAGACCTTTTCTATACCGATGCGCTCTCTGAGAAGAGCGTATGCCGGGACATTATTGAACGCGAGGTTGTTTGCGAATTCGATAAGCTCCTCTTCTTTGTTGACCGAGCCGGGAGTGCCGACACCGACCGACACAACATCCTTTACGGTGATGTGAGCCTGATCCATTGCCTCTTTTATCGCGTCCGCCATATCGTCGAAAATTCCCTCCGCCGGACGGGGGCAATTCGTTTTGCGCGAAGCCTTCGCTATTATTTTGTTCTCCTCGTTGATTACCCCGACAACGATATTCGTTCCGCCGAGATCGACGCCTATTCTGTACATTTTATGTCTTCCTCCGTAAATTATTATGCTTTATTTATGTGTTTCAGTGCCACACTTCAAGCGGAGCGCCGTCGTCCGGGTCGTCATCGTCGTCAGCCATACCCAGACTCTGCATAAGCTCCTTTGCGGCATTGTAGCCCATTCTTTTCTGACGGTTATTCATAGCCGCCGTTTCTATGATAATTGCGAGGTTCCGCCCGGGTTTAACGGGAACGGTCGTAACCGGCACCCGTATACCGAGAATATCGGTGTACTCGTCTTCAAGCCCGAGCCGGTCATAGACCTTTTTGTCGTTCCAAATTTCGAGCTTTACCACCATATCTATTTTTTCGGTTATCTTTACCGCGCCTACACCGAAAATTTTACCGGCGTTTATTATTCCGACGCCCCTCAGCTCAATAAAATGCCTGATGTTGTCGGGCGCTGTGCCGACAAGACTTTTCGATGAAACGCGCCGTATTTCGACCGCGTCGTCCGCGATAAGACGGTGACCTCTGTTTATAAGCTCGACTGCGGTCTCGCTTTTTCCGACACCCGAGTCGCCCACGATGAGAATACCCTCGCCGTAGACCTCGACCAGTACGCCGTGGCGGGTTATACGCTCGGCAAGCTCGACCCCGAGGTACGCTATAAGCGTGGACATACAGCCCGAGGTGGAATCGTTTGCCCTCAGAACAGGCACCTTGTGCTTTATCGCCGTGGGGATAAGCTCCTCCATGGGTTCGAGTCCGCGCGTTACTATCACGCAGCACGGATTTTTTGACATGAAGTGGTTAAGGCACCTCTCGCGCTCCGCTCCCGGGAGCGAATTGAGATATCCGAACTCGCTCAGCCCCAGGAACTGAATACGCTTGGGGTCAAAGAAATCGTCATACCCGGCAAGAATAAGCCCGGGACGGTTTACATCGCGGCTCGTTATGTATATCTGCGAGGGATCCTTCGGTGTTGACAAAATTTCGAACCCGTTATCCTTTATTAACTTTTTGAGCGAAACAGAATAACCTGTCGTCATTTTTTATCTCCGTTTTTTATCATTGCGCAGCCGTATCTGTACATAATGTATGTACGCGCAAACCGATATTTGTAAGCTGCAACATCGTATATAATGTATATATCCACGGAATCATCCGACGCTGTCGGCAAAATTGCAGGTTTCGCCTGCCTTCACCGTCAGTCCCGTGCCGTTTGCAAGTGTGACCGTTATATCGTTTTCGGTCTTGTTTTCGATCACCGCAGTGGTATTGAGTACCGTTATCGAGGGGTAAGCTCCGCCTTTAAGCGTAACGGTACAGTTCTTGCCGTAGACATACACGGCATCCGCGCCGGCTTTGAGCGTCAGGGGAATATTCTCGCCCTTGACATATATGCTTCCTGCCGCCGCGTCGGTAATAAGTCCGCCCGTTCCGGTATTTTCCAAAACGAAATCAATTCCCGCCGATTCGGAAATAAGGCTGCCTGACGGCGCGTTGACCGTGACTGTCTTTTTGCCGTATTCGCCGCTCAGCGTGACGGAAGTGCGCTCCGAGGTGCGGAAAAGCGCCCCTGAGGACATTTTGTCGGAAAGCGCCGATTGAAGCTCCTCGCCGTCAGACGCGAGTATCTGCGTCTTTTTGGCGTTGTCGAGCCGGGTCATTTCCTCAATGCCCTTTTTGATGTTAAGCTCGTCATTTTTTCCGCTCGGCTGAGAAACGGACGGCGCGGCGCTGTCGGTCGGGTTTTCGCTGCCGCCCTTGCCGCAGCCGAACGCCGTAACGGCAAGCGACAGGCACAGTACCGCACAGATGATCTTTGCTGTTTTCATTCAAAACGCCTCCACTGAAATCAGCTTATCTGATATTATTCCGCAGTCGTTGCCTCCGCAGGATACACGAAGGAATACGAAACGGTTTTTTCAAGCTCTACCGTAACGGTAAGCTCGCCGTATTTTTCAAGTGCGCCGACGCCCTTTACGGTCGCCGTGACGGTCATGGGACGAAAGAAAACGATATCCGAGAGATCGGAAGCGACAAGGTCGATATCCGAGCGGATCTCGCAAGAACCGTTTGTTATAGTGTAGTCGACAACGCTGACATACTCTTTAATGCAGTCGAAGTTTGCGAGAACCTCGGCTTTGTCGGCTGCGTCGCCGAAAACCTCGTTTATTACGCCGTCGTCGGCAAGCACGCGCGTTGTAGGCTCGGCTGCGGTTTCGCCCTCGGCAGGCTCGGAGGTAGTCGCGTCTTTATCGGCTACATCCTTGAAATACTTGAATACGGTTTTGAGAATGTTGTCCGTAATGCGGATTTCGGTAACATTTTCGCCGTTGTCGTTGGCAACCTCCTTGCCGGCTTCGTCCGTTACATTTACGACACGGGTATTTCTCGAGAAATCAAAATCAAGGAGCTTATCCGCCTCGACTTCGCTAAGAAGCGTGTCGGAGATATTTTTATCCTCGATCGTTCTCTCCGCCTTGCCGGGCTTTTTCTCGGCAACGAGTTTTTTGAGCATTCCGGCGGACTTTCCGAGCGCGCCTGCGTCGGAGCCGTCCGCTTCCTTTATATTCAGTCCGCTGAATTTATATTCGATCTTTTCGTTTATTTTTTCGGCTCTGTCAACAGAGTTGGAGAGAAGCCCGTTGAAGTGGTCAACGACCTCTTTTTCCTCGGGAGTCGCAGCAAGCGTTGTGTTGTTCGCTTCCTCGACACGCTTACGGATAGATGAAAAAAGCGAGCATGAGCAAAAAGCATAAAGTATAGCCGCAGTAAGCAAAACGGCGACAACTGATTTGAGTGTTTTTTTCATTTGTCGGTTTCTCCTTTTGAGTTTACATACAAAAACAGTATAACAGAAGCATGACGCGTTTGCAAGAAAAAAACTTGAAAATGCGCCGCCCTGTGCGCTATTTATATACAATATACAAAGACCGCATTCCCGTTTTGGTGAGATTGCGGTCTTTTAAAATACGGTATTCCGGCAGTACAGCTGCGGTTTATTATTTGCCGAGCGACTCGATAAGCTTATAGAATTCGCCTATCTGATACGAGCCTTGATGCTTGCCTGCCGAGAGCGTTTCGTCCGCAATGCCGTCGCCGATGATATGACCCATGAAGGCGAAGTTGTCGTCTGTGAGAACATATCCGGTAGCGTCGTTTGCAAGGCTCACGCAGTAGATATCCACGCCGGGGATAGCGTTGTGGGGAGTTTCATAGGGCCACTGTGTGCCGTCCCATGTCGTATCGCCGATTATCTCGTGACCCCAGAAGGTCTCGGGATAGAATTCACCGGGGAACAGGGCAAAGCCGACTCTGTGACCGAACTCGATGTAGCCGGTTTCGCTGGCGATGCATTTTTTAAGTCCGTCGCAGCAAACCTGCTGATTGACAAGGTTTATCTTGCACGCGAGAAGGAGAATGCTGTTTGTGGGATAGAGCCAAATGGTGGCGTGCTTCTCGTTGAGGACGGGAGCCAGCTCCTCGGAGTAATCGGCAGCAAGAACAAGCTCGCCGAACTTTTCGCCGTACGCCTTAGTGGAAGCGCCCTTTGCGTCCCACTCACTCATGGAGGAGGTGTCTACTTCAAGTCCGTCACGCGAGAGCTGACCGAGCGCACCCTGGAAGAAAACGAGGTGAGCGCCGTTGTCGTGAGCGGCGATATATTTATCGAGGAAGTAGATATAGTCGGACGAAACAAGACCGTTGCTTGCCGAGAATGAAGTGGGATGACACGAAAAATCGGTGAGGTAAGTTGAGGCTTCGCCGGAAGCGGGAACGAATTTCATGCTCGCGACCTTGGGGATATCCTCTTTGGCGATAAGACCTCTCTTATCCCTTACATACTGCGAAACATCCACTTCGCTGAAATAGAGCTTGCCCGGCTCCATAGCGTTTATAGCCTCTTTAACGGCTATTACGGACTGCTCTATAAAGTAGTTCTTGAAATAGTCGGCGTTTTTAAGCCTGTCCTGATTTTTGATATTGAAAAGATTGACATAGGAAGCGGTAAAGAGCTTGTAGAAGAACTCCGTGCTTACGCCCTGAGTATCGAGCGCACTGTGGCAGTGGGTGGACATAATGTTGATACCCGAAATCTTCAAGCCGGTGTTTTCAAACGCTTTGAGAACGCCCTCTCTTATCGCGCGGATATCGGTGGAGTTAACGCCGAGCGCGTCGATAGCGCCTATAACGGTGAGTCCTTCGCCCGAGCCGTCGTCGATAGCGGCGACGCGGATGCGCATATCATCGTATACGCCCTTTGCCATTCTGTTGGTAAGGTCGCGTCCGAGGTAGTATTTGCCCTCGTCAATGTCGGCGGGAATAAGCGAACGGCTTGCATAGCCGAGGCTCCACTCGTTGCCCTCCTTTGCTTCGGTGGCATAAACGGATCTGCCCTTCAACACATCGGAATCGTCGTAATCCGTCTTGTTTATCCATGATTTGGGGGCGGGAATGATGGCAGAGATCATCTTCACAAGTCCCTCGACTACCTTGTTGAGAGAATTGTAGAACACCTTTGCGGCGTTGTCCTTGAAATCTTCTGCCGAATTGACATCTTTAAGACCGCTGAAAATCGACTCGCCGTTTTCGACGGTGGGAACGGTGGTATCTCCGCCGCACGACAACGCGCTTGCCGCAGGGGTGAGCGCAGTAAAGAGCAGCGTCAGGCACATGATAAGCGCCATGAGCTTTGATTTGCGAAAAGTCATACTATTTCCTCCAAAGAGTAAATTTCAAGTTAATTATACTAAAAATCGAAAGGCAAATCAATATCTTTTATCGGTCGAAATGACGAATTGAGCAGCCGATTCTTTTGCAGTTTGCACAAAAAAATGTTTTTTTTGTTTTTTTCGGTGATAATTTACCCGACATATGGTAGAATATTCTTAACTAAGCCAAGGAGGCTTTTAAAGGCATGATAAAAAAAGAGAAAAAAACACTTCCTGCTGTCCGCTCGTGGTACAAGGTGGATAACGCCGCAAATATGTACAGCATAGCGCGCAGCAAAAATTTTTCCCGTACATACAGAAACTCCGTGGTTTTAAGCGAGAATATCGACATTGAAACCATGCAGAGGGCGCTCGAAAAGACAGCAAAGCGTTTTCCGACAATGAATACGGTGTTGCGCACGGGAGCATTTTGGAGCTATCTCGAACACACCGACAGAGTTCCGAAAATAGAAGAAGAGCTGTGCATTCCGGCGCGCTACATTCTCCACAACGGCGAAGATTCGCTCTGCTACCGAGTGAATGTCTATAAAAACCGGCTTTCGATAGATATGTTCCACGGGCTTGCGGACGGCGCGGGCGCTCTCGCGTTTCTGAAAACGCTCGTCGTGACATACTACGAGCTTAAAGGCATTCATCCCGTGTCGTACTGCGGCGTTGCGAATACGGCCGACGAGCCGTCGCCTGCCGAGGTCGAGGACAGCAGCCCCGGATACGCCATCCGAGTAAAGAAAGCGGTAAAGCCGAAACAGCCGCCTGTATATATCGGCGAAAACGACCAGATAGAGGATTTTGTCCGCTTCGTCTACGGCAGATTCCCAGTAAGCAATGTAAAGACGGTAGCGAAGCAGTACCGCCTTACGATAACCGAATATCTTGCCGCGGCGCTGATAATGATGTACATACACTGCTCCGACGAGCCGATAGACCTGCCGATAAAAATTTCCATACCGGTCGATCTCAGGCGGCGCTTCCCGTCCGATACCGTCAGGAACTTCGTGTTTATGACCGAAGTGGTATTTGACCCTCACGGCAAAAAAGATATATCGTTCGACGATGTCGCCGACGCAATTCGCGGCAGAGCGGCGCTGGGCACTTCGCATGAAGCGCTGCAAAAGGCGCTGAGCATAAATGTTGCAGCTGAGAAAAATATTGTCACCTCCGCCGTACCGTACCCGATAAAGCAGCTCGTAATGAGAAAAAGCTACGAGGCGATGCAGTATTCCTACACCACCATTCTGTCGAACCTCGGCGAGATAAAATTCCCGCCGGAAATACAGTCCCATGTGCTTGAAGCCGACTGCTGTTTGTGCAAAACGCCGTTTCTCCATTTCGGCTGCGCGGCTGTTTCTTTTAACGGCGTGATGAACCTGAGCTTCACAAGCGCAAACAGGAACACCGAGAGGGAAAAATACTTTTTCCGTCTGCTTGCCTCCCACGGCATTCCCGTGCGGATAGACAGCAGCATATGAAAAGGAGGTAAACAGACATGAGATGCAGAAAATGCAGCGTTGATGTATCGGAAAACACGGTTTTTTGTCCGCTTTGCGGCGAGAGGGTTTTTGACGATCCTCCCGTACTCCATGACCTTTCCGATATCCCGTACCCCACGGGCGTCCTGCCAAAAAAGCCGGAAAAAGAAAGGCTCACGCTGTTCGGCGCGGCAAAGCACATCACCCGTGCGGCGGCGGCAGCCGGAGGAATACTCAATGCAGCCGGAAGAATAACGGGCAAAAAACAGCTTATTGACGCGTCCGGCGCGCTGTGCGCAGCGTCGGCGGCGGTGTCGCTTGCCGCCTGCGTTAAAGAAAAGGGCGAGCTTATGAAGGGAGCGACTCCCCTTCTCATAAGCACCGTTTCGGCTGCGGTATTCGCACTGCCGAGCGGCAAAAAGCACTCCGTAAGGGCGCTGCCCGTGCTGTGCTTCGGTGCCTGCGCTGCCATGAATGCAGCCGCATATATGTCCGCACCGCAGAAAATGAAGGATCAGTACGCCGCCGTGTTCCGCATATACGGCGAACACTGACGCTTTTTTCTGACAGATTTTTTCAAAAAAAAAGAAAATATGCCGTTCGCCGCGAATCGAAGAGCGTGGGAGGGGCGTGCCTCCAAAAGCAGACGGGAAAAAATTCGTCTGCCGTAAATCGTAAAGCGCCCGGGCGCACCGCGCGGAGCGGACGGTATAAAAAACATTCTGCAATCAAAGGAGGAACTGCCGTGGATACCGGTAAAAAGCTTCCGGAGTTCGGACTCAGGGACAAGATAGGATATGCCCTCGGGGACTTCGGATGTAACATGAGCTTCGCTTTCATCAACAACTATCTGCTGCTTTTTTATGTGACCTGCATGAAGCTCGATCCGCAGATATTCGGCGTAATAATTATCGCCGCAAAGATATTCGACGCGATAAACGACCCGATAATCGGCGGAATATGCGATTCTGCAAAAATCGGAAAGAGCGGCAGTAAATTCAAGCCGTGGATAAAATGGGCAAGCCTTCCGCTTCTCGCAGCAAGCATCGTGATGTTCATATATATCCCGGACACATCGCAGACGGTGAAGGCCGTCATGTGCCTCGGGCTTTACTGCCTGTGGAGCATTGCCTACACGAGCGTGAATGTCCCCTACGGCTCGATGCAGTCGGTAATAACCGATGTACCGAGCCAGCGCAGCGAGCTTTCGACTTGGCGCAGCATCGGCGCAATGCTCGCGCAGATACCCGTTATGGTGGTTCTGCCGCTGATAGTTTTCGATAAAGACGACAACCCGCGGGGAAATATCTTTATCTACATAGTTGCAATCATGGGACTTATCGGCTTCGTTTCGTTCTTCTTCATGCGTAAGCTGACGGTCGAGCGCATTGAACCGACGGTTTATGTGCGCAAAAAGTTCAACTACGGCAAAACCCTTGCGGCGTTTTTCAGGAACAAACCCATGCTCGGAGTTACGATTTCCTCCGTTTCGTATATCGCGCTTATGATGAGTGTCACAAATTCACTGCAATATGTGTTTATGTGCTACTTCAAAAATACCGACCTCATCACGATAGCGTCCATCGTTGCAAGCTGTCCCATCGCACTCGGCATTCTTCTTGCGAAGCCTGCGCTTAAAAAATTCAGCAAAAAGCAGCTTTGCACATATCCCTTTGTTCTGTCGGCAGCAGCAAGCGGAATCGCCGCCTTTACGAAGATACACAATCCGTATATATGGATAGGTCTTATAGCGCTTACCATGTTCGGCTCGGCGTTTTACCTGACGCTCATGTGGGCGCTTGTTGCGGACTGCATCGAGTATCAGGAAAAGACGACCGGCAGACGGGAGGAAGGCTCCATTTACGCAACATATTCGCTTTTCAGAAAAATCGCTCAGGGTCTGGGTACGGGACTTATTTCATTCGCCGTGGGTCTTACCGGCTACAATTCAAAGCTCGGCGCGACCGCGCAGGCGGCAGGCGTACCCGACAAAATATATTTCATGACGGGAATAATCCCCTTTATCGGCTCAGTAATTTGCTTTTTGAGTATGTATTTCCTGTTCACCCTGTCCGACAAACGGGAGCCGCAGGAGAATTCTTTTGCGGAATAACGGGAAGCGCACAGCGTTTTGACCGACGATCCGGCGAAGGAGAAGCGGCAGGCAAAAGACGCCTGTTCCGCACAGAATGGAGTGTTTTGCAAATGAGAAATGTTAAAATAATAAATCCGGACTGGCGTTTTTCGCTCACCTCCCCGTCCGTTCCCTCGTCTTTTCCGGAGGAATGGGACAAAATCGACCTTCCGTATACATGGAACGGCGACGACGGACAGGACGGCGGCAACGACTATCTCCGAACTAAGGGCTTTTTTGCGAAAAAGCTCGGAAGAGAAGAGCTGACGGAAAACGAAGTCTGCTACATTCAGCTTGACGGCGTCAATTCCTCCGCAGAGGTCTTTTTCAACGGCAAAAAGCTCTGCGTCCACCACGGCGGATATTCAACCTTCCGCGTGAAAATCGACCGCGCTTTGATTCGGGACGAGAATCTGCTCGTAGTCACCGCCGACAACACCCCGAACGATTTTG
The DNA here is from genome assembly GCA_016297645.1 of Clostridiaceae bacterium. Taxonomy (GTDB): domain Bacteria; phylum Bacillota; class Clostridia; order Oscillospirales; family Acutalibacteraceae; genus RUG806. The sequence continues at coordinate 1,847 of JAEDGF010000047.1, read as the reverse complement.
TCTATCCTCAGGTGGCTGACTTTACCTTTTACGGCGGCATTTACCGCGATGTCAGCATAATAAGCGCCGGAGAATACCGCTTCGACCTCGACAGCTTCGGCTCGGACGGCATTAAAGTCACCCCGAAAGTAAACGGAAAGGACGCCGAAGTGACCGTTGAGAGCTTTGTCACCGCCCCGTCCGACGATTACGAGATAGCATATAACATAACCGCAAACGGCGAAGCGGTGCTTTCTGCCGCAGCCGAAAAGGGACAAAAGACCGTCCTGACAATTAAAAACGCCCACCTTTGGGACGGCGTAAAAGACCCGTTTTTGTACACCCTCACGGCAACTCTCACCCGCAGCGGCGAAGCGCTTGACGAAGTGAAGGTTCGCTTCGGTTGCAGAAGCTATATTATAGATCCGCAAAAGGGCTTTATCTTAAACGGCAGAAGCTACCCCCTCAGAGGTGTCGCGCGCCATCAGGACAGACCGCACATAGGCAACGCCCTCACACCCGAACACCACCGCGAGGATATCGGGCTTATCTGCGAAATGGGCGCGAATACCGTCCGGCTTGCGCACTATCAGCACAGCCGCGTCTTTTACGACCTGTGCGACGAAAAGGGGCTTATAGTGTGGGCTGAAATTCCGTACATTTCAAGGCATATGGCTAACGGCACGGAAAACACAAAAACACAGATGACGGAGCTTATATATCAGAATTACAATCACCCGTGTATAGCGGTGTGGGGGCTTTCGAACGAAATCACGATGAACGGCGAAAGCGACCCGTCCATGGTCGCAAACCACAAAATGCTCAACGACCTCGCTCATTCGCTCGACCCGTCCCGCCCCACGACGGCGGCAATCCTGTCCATGTGTCCGCCCGAGTGCGAGTATGTTAAAATACCCGATGTCTTATCATACAACCATTACTTCGGCTGGTACGGCGGAAGCGTGGAGATAAACGGCAACTGGTTCGACCGCTTCCACGACAAATTCCCGGACAGAGCGGTGGGGCTGAGCGAATACGGCGCGGAAGCGCTCAACTGGCACACCTCAACGCCGGAACAGGGCGACTACACCGAGGAATATCAGGCATATTACCACGAGGAAATGATAAAACAGATAGCCGTCCGTCCGTACATCTGGGCGACCCATGTGTGGAATATGTTCGACTTTGCCGCAGACGCACGAAGCGAGGGCGGTGAAAACGGAATGAACCACAAGGGACTCGTTTCGTTCGACAGAAAATACAAAAAGGACGCGTTTTACGCATACAAAGCGTGGCTCTCGGACGAGCCGTTCGTACACATCTGCTCAAAAAGATATGTTGACAGGGTCGAGGATAACGCCGCCGTCCGTGTTTACACGAATCAGGACGAGGTTGAGCTTTTCGCAAACGGCGTGAGCATCGGCAAGCAGACCAAGGGCGAGTTCCCGTTTTATACCTTTAAAGTGCCGAACAGCGGCGAAACCGTTATCACGGCAAAGGCCGGCTCATGCACGGACGAAAGCGTTATCCGCAAGGTGTCCGCCTTCAACGAGAGCTACCGCATGAAGGAGGAGGGCGCGGTAATAAACTGGTTCGAAATAATCACCCCTCCCGGAAAGCTGAGCGTCAACAACACCATAGGCGACATATTAAAAACCGTGCGCGGCAAAATCGTCCTTATTCAGACGGCACTTTCCGTTGTGAAGAAGATGAAAAAAGGCGGCGGCTCCACCGGCGGAATGGGCGACATGGCAAAGGGCATGAAGATAAACAAAAGCCTTATCGAAATGGGAAAAGGTTTTACGCTAAAACGCGTTTGTATGATGGCAGGCGGACTGTTTACAAAGGAGCAGATCCTCGCCCTCAAC
>JAEDGF010000046.1 GCA_016297645.1 Clostridiaceae bacterium | reverse complement strand
TACCCGAGGAATAACAAAAACCTGCCGGCGGTTTTCTGCCGAAACTGCCGAACAGACTGTCCGATTTTTTACACACGGAAAAGGGGGTAAAAAGAACCTATGAAAAAGATTTTTATTGACGCGGGCCACGGCGGAGCAAACCCCGGCGCGACCTACGGCAAAAGAAAAGAGAGCGAGGATGTTTTCGCACTTGCTCAGACTGTGGCGGACAGGCTTTCCGCCGTTCCGGACATTGCGGTCAAGCTGTCGCGTACGGCAGACACCGACCCGGAGCTTGACGCGCGAACAAAGGAAGCCAACGCATGGGGAGCCGACTACTTTATAAGCATTCACCGCAACGCGTTTTTGCCCGAAAAGGGAAGGGGCGCCGAGGTGTGGTGCTACTCAAAAATCGAAAAGGGCGGCGAAACATACAAGAAGGCGGAGGACATTCTCCGTTCACTCTGTGAAGCGTCCGGTTTTGCAAACAGAGGAGTGCAGCTCGGCGCGCCGTCATACACCGATTTCGGCGTAAACAGGCTTACGAAAATGCACTCGTGCCTGTTGGAGGTCGGCTTTGTTGACAACTCCGCCGACAACGCTGTTTTCGACAGCCGCCTTGACGCGATGGCACTGGCACTTGCAAAATCGCTCTGCCGCGCGGTGGGAGTCGAATATAAGGAGCAGGCGCAGACCGTGCCCGGCGATGTGAACGGCGACGGCAAAGTCGATATTAACGACGCACGCGCGGTTCTCAGGGCCGCCGTGGGGCTTGAAAAGCTTGACGAGCAGCAGAAAAAAGCCGCCGATATCAACGGCGACGGAAAAATAACCGTTGACGACGCGCGCGCTATCATGCGCGAAGCAACGGGCTTGGAGGCGGAATAATGTCAGAAAACAAACTTGAAAACACCGAAAAGGATGAAATCGCCGAAAAAACCGTAACAACGGAAGAGCCGACAGAAACCGTCGGCACTGTTTCCGACAATGCGGAGCATTCCGGCGGCACGGAGCATTCCGATGAGGCGGCAGCCGCCTGCACCTGCCGTCAGTGCAGAATGAAATCGTGGGCGATGTGGGTGTCCGTGCTGGGACTTCTCGGTATCATCTTGCAGCACACGGGCGTTTTTGCAAAGCTCGGTCTTGACAGTGAAACATGGGATATGATCATTACGATCATCGGCGGCGTTCTCACCGCCTTCGGCATAGTGAACAACCCCACGGAAAAGAAAAAGCTGTAACGGCTCAGGAGGTATAAATGAACGGAGAGTGTCAAAAAGAACCGATGTGCGATGCACTTCGCGAGCTGAAAAAACAGGTGGAGCGTCACGAGAAGCAGATAAACGAGAGCGATGTCAGCTTTGCGCTGATAAAGCAGGATTTGGAGTACATAAAATCGTCACTCGATAAAAAGAGCCGCTTTAACACCACTGCGGTCACAATGGCGCTTCAAGCGGTTTGTACTCTTATCATGACGGCGATAGCCGGTTATCTCGGGCTGCACTGAATCGTTAAGCTGTGTGGCGCGGCGGCGTAGAGTACGGCGGACGGAAAACGGAAAAAGTCCCGAAAAGCTGTCCGCCGCTGCTGTCTTTGCCCGAAAAAGGACGGTACACCGACCAACATAAAAAAGAGAAAACTGCCGAAGCCGTTTGCGGAAACTCAGGGCGGCTCAGGCAGTTTTTTACTGTTTACACAAATTGAAATTGATATTTTTTGCGCCGTGAGTTAATATAATAGTAGAGATTCCGAAAAATGAAAGGAGTGCATTTTATGCCTTTTATAAAAAAAGATATTCTCGAAGCATCCCTCGCGCCTTTCAGGGATATAGGCGAAAACTGGGGAATTCTCAGCGCCGGGACGGCGGAAAAATTCAATTCCATGACCGTAAGCTGGGGCGCGGCGGGCGTTCTTTGGAGCGTTCCGTGTGTGTTCGTTTTTGTCCGTCCGCAGAGATATACCTTTGAATTTACGGAGAAAAACGACCGCTTTTCCCTCAGCCTTATGCCCGAGGGCTTCCATAAGAAAATGGCAGTGTTCGGTTCGACGAGCGGACGCGATACCGACAAATACGCCCGTTCAGGTTTTACGGCAGAGTTTTGTGACGGCGTGCCGTACACGGGTGAAGCGCAGAAGGTGTTCATCTGCCGTAAGATAGCTTCGGCGGATATCACGCCCGAGTGGTTCATCGAACACGGCTTCGACACGGCGAATTATCCGGCGAAGGACTACCACAGAATGTATATAGGCGAGGTTGAAGCGGTGCTTCAAAAAGCAGACGGTGAGAAAAACTGACATCGAGCTGCTGCGTTAAGCCGTGCACGGGAATAAAAAATTCCAAAAGTGTTCCCGTATGGGAACAGAATTATTTATGAAAACCGTTGCATGACGATGATTATAACTGTATAAATAAAAAAATCAGCTGCGGAAGATCCTGTCACTCCCTGTCCGCAGCTGAAATCGTTTTCCCTGTTCTCTTTTTTAAGTTTTGCCGAGTGTGAACAGCGCCGTGCGTTTTCGTCGTGCGCCGTCCGCGCTCTGTTTTTTTATTCCGCAGGTTCGACTATGTCGTAATGCAGCTCGCCGTTGTCCACGGTGACCTCCACCGTTGAACCCGGTACGGGGTTTCTTGCGATGATGAGCTTTGCCGCAGCGGTTTCAAGCGTATTCTGGATGAACCTTTTAAGCGGTCTTGCGCCGTACATCGGGTCGAAGCCTCTGTCCGCGAAGTATGCTATCGCGTCGTCGCTTACCGTAAGAGCAAGACGATGTTCGTTCAGGCGTCTGTTGATGTCCGCAATTACGAGCTTTGTTATGCCGTTGACATTTTCGCGAGTGAGCGGCTTGAAGATGACTGTTTCGTCGAGCCTGTTGAGAAACTCGGGTCTGAAAGAACGGCGGAGAACCTCTTTGACCTTTTCGAGAGCGTCCTCGCTTATCGAGCCGTCGTCCTTTATGCCTTCAAGTATATAGTCGCTACCTAAATTGGAGGTTAAAATTATAATGGTATTTTTAAAATCTACCGTTCTGCCCTGAGAGTCGGTGATTCTGCCGTCGTCAAGAACTTGCAGCAGAATGTTAAAGACATCGGGGTGAGCCTTTTCTATCTCGTCGAACAGCACGACCGAGTAGGGTTTTCTGCGTACCGCTTCGGTAAGCTGTCCGCCCTCGTCATAACCGACATATCCGGGCGGTGCGCCGATAAGACGGGAAACCGAATACTTTTCCATATACTCGCTCATATCAATTCTCACCATTGCGCGTTCGTTGTCAAACAGCGCTTCGGCAAGTGCCTTTGCAAGCTCCGTCTTGCCGACGCCGGTGGGACCCATGAAAAGGAACGAGCCTATCGGACGGTCGGGGTCGGCTATACCGGCACGCGAACGCAGGATAGCGTCGCATACTTTTTTGACGGCTTCGTCCTGACCGATAACACGCTTATGAAGAATATCACCCAAGCCGAGCAGCTTGCTTCTCTCGCTCTCGGCGAGCTTCGACACGGGGATACCCGTCCTTCTCGATACGATACGGGCGATTTCCTCCTCGGTCACGCAGCTTCTCAAAAATCTGTTGCCGCCGCCGTTTTCGTTTGCTTCGGCTTCGGCAAGCTGACGCCTTACCTCGGGAATCTTGCCGTATTTGAGTTCGGCAGCCCTTTGCAGGTCGTAGACGCTTTCGGCCTTTTCCATTTCTGCGGTGAGGCGGTCAAGCTCCTCTCTGAGCTTGCCGGTTTTTCCTATGCTCTCTTTTTCCTTTTCCCATACGGCTTTCATCTCGGCGTATTCGCTTCTGAGCTTTGTAAGCTCGGCTCTTATCTCGTCGAGGTGTTCAAGGCTCAGGCGGTCGGTTTCCTTGCTGAGCGCCTGCTCCTCGATTTCAAGCTGCATGATTTTATGCGCCTTTTCATCAAGCTCGGTGGGCTGGGAGTTCATCTCGGTCTTAATAAGCGCGCACGCTTCATCGACGAGGTCTATTGCCTTATCGGGGAGAAAACGGTCGGTTATATATCTGTGCGAAAGTGTGGCAGCCGCGATAAAAGCGCTGTCCTGAATCTTTACGCCGTGGTATACCTCGTAACGCTCCTTCAAGCCTCTCAGAATGGTTATGGTGTCCGCGACGCTCGGCTCGTCTATCATGACGGACTGAAAACGCCTTGCAAGCGCTGCGTCTTTTTCAATGTACTGACGGTACTCGTTGAGGGTCGTTGCACCTATACAGTGCAGCTCACCCCTTGCAAGCATGGGTTTAAGAATGTTGCCTGCGTCCATTGCGCCGTCCGTTTTGCCTGCGCCGACTATAAGATGGAGTTCATCTATGAACAGAATTATCTCGCCCTCGGACTTCTGAACCTCGCCCAAGACGGCTTTAAGACGCTCCTCGAATTCGCCCCTGTATTTTGCGCCCGCAACAAGCGAACCCATATCGAGCGAGAAAACGGTCTTGTCTTTCAGATTGTCGGGTACATCGCCCTTGACGATTCTCAGCGCGAGTCCCTCCGCAACGGCGGTCTTGCCTACGCCGGGTTCGCCGATAAGACAGGGGTTGTTCTTCGTTTTACGCGACAGTATCTGAATGACGCTTCTTATCTCGTCGTCCCTGCCTATTACGGGGTCGAGCTTACGCATACGCGCCATTTCGGTAAGATCTCTGCCGTATTTTTTCAGTACATCATAAGTGGCTTCGGGGTCGTCGGAATTGACGGTCGAAGCGCCCCTTATGCTTTTAAGCGCCTCGCGGAAGCTCTTTTCGTCCACGCCCGCTGCCGAAAGGATCTGCTTTACGGTTTTCGACGGTTTTTTGATTATGCCGAGCATGATATGCTCAACGGAAATATACTGGTCCTTCATGTCGGCGGCTGCCTTCTCGGCGTAAGCCATTGCGTTGGCAAGCTCCTCCGACATATAAAGGCTTTCCGCGTCGCCCTGAACGGCGGGCAGAGAATTTACGGCGTTTCTGAACATCCCCGTAAGAGTTACGGCTTTCGCGCCCGTTTTATTTATAACGGTCGAAATAAGACCGGAATCCTGTTCAAGTAAAGCCAGCGCCATATGCTCCTGAGTGAGCTGCTGGTTGTTATTGTTTCTTGCAATATTCTGTGCGGAGTTAATCGCATCTATGCTCTTTTGTGTGTAGTTTTGAGTATTCATAAATATGTTCACCTACTTCCGAAAAAATGCCCGTGGCTACGCTTTGATAATCTCGGCAGTCGCGGGCAACACATCCGGAGATGAAATGCGGCTCGGCGAATCGGGCTTCGCCGCACTCCTTACCGGTTTATTCGATCGTCAACTTTCTCGTTGACGGAGCGAGCGGTTTCTTTGACGGCAGCGTCAGGGTAAGAACGCCGTTGTCAAACTTTGCTGAAATATTCTCGGAATCGATTCCCGAGATGTCGAACGAACGCTGGTATGCACCGTAGGAACGCTCGCAGCGGACGAAGTTCTTCTTCTGTTCCTTGTCCTCGTGGAGCGAATGACGGACAGCCTTGACGGTAAGATAGTCGCCGTCGATGTCGATCGAAATATCGTCCTTGCTGAATCCGGGAAGGTCGGTTTCCATTATGAAGTTGTCGCCGTCCTTACGGATATCGGTGCTGAAAAGCTCCGTTGCGGAAGAGCCGAAGAACGGGCTGAGTGCGCCGAACAGGCTCTTGTCGAAATCGTCCTCGGACGAGAAGGGGTTATAAGAGTTGTAGTGATTCTTGTTGTGGTTCATGGGTAAAATTTCAAACATAACGATTACCTCCGTTTTTGATATATTTTAATTTTTGTCCGTTGCCGTGCTCGTTATTCACACGGCGACGCAAGTTTTGAAAACTTCTTTCGCAAACCTTCTTTTCTGTTTGCAAGTATAAAGATACTACCGTGTTGTTGCAATCGCATTGCAATTGTATGAACAAATTGTAAATATTAGCACTCGACACGGGAGAGTGCTAAGAAAAAAATAGCTTTCTCGGAGGACACACACGGTTTCTCGCCGAAAAATCAAACAGTTGTGTTCGAATTCTCGAACAAACAAAAGACAGCCTAAAAACCAAATAGTATTTGCTCGGACAGAAAAAACAGCGGGAAAATCAAACAGCATACACTCGAATGCCCGAATAAAGAAAAAACAGTCGAAAAAATAAGCAAACTCGCGGAGCAAAGTACGAAAAATCGGACATTGAAGATGTTATCATAACACCGTAACAAAAAAGAAAATGCCGAAATAATATAAAAAGGGTGAGTAATATGTCATTTAAGATAGGCTTCGGGACGGAACACTCCTCATGGAAAACCAGAGAAGATACATATGTCGAACCGCAGGTGCAGCCGGAGGCGCGCCGCTCCGTCGTTCAGGTCAGCTTTGCCGGACGCGGAATGTCGCTTGCTTACTACAACGATATGTTTGATTTGAAGCGCGGCGATATGGTCTATGTGGACGGAAAGCTGGAAGGTCAGCCCGGCACTGTCACCGATGTAAACTACAATTTTAAAATAAGATTATCCGATTATAAGCGCGTCATTGCCGTGGTCGACAGAACGGTACACGGTCGTTTCTTCGCGGCGGGCAGCCACTTCGTGACCTTTGACCGTGCGGCTTTGCCGGCGGCAAAGGCGGCATCATGGTTCATTTCGCCTCCTCGAAACGACGATGAGTATGTCTGCGGCACGGACGATACCTCGTTCGGTCTGAATGATCTCAGCGGTATCAATGTCAACGCAGCCATTGCGGAGCGCGGCAACAGATACTATCTCGAAAACAAGGTCAGGTATATCTGCCTTGACGGCACTAAGGGCTACGCCATCGTCACGGGCGGCGAGAATTACGAGGTCGAGTTTTCGTACAAAAACGGCGAGATAAGCGGGCTTGTATGCTCGTGCTATTGCAGCTGCAACTGCAAGCATGAGGTCGCCGCAATGCTCCAATTGAAAGAAATTCTCGATACGATCGACAGCAAGTACACCGACGAATACAACAAAACCGGTTATTTCGCGGCGGTCGATAAGGGTACGCTTTTCTCGTTCGCCGTCGACGGCAGCGACAGCGGTTCATTTGTTTTGTGAGTATTGACAAAAGAATAATTCAGCTTTTTTACACCTGAAAAAAGAGCACCGACCGCTCCCGATTTGCCGCCGATAAATATGCGGCTGCACGGAATAGTCTGTGCTCTTTTTTTCTTTGATATATTTTGCTGATTTTTTACTGTATTCTTCCGACCTTTTTCCAAAGGAGGTCGGCTTTTTTCGTCCATGCGGCGAGCTTGTCGGGGCTGTCGGGGTAGTTCATGTAAAGCGTTTTTATCGCAGTTCCGAGCGCCGCTCCGGAAAGGACTGCGGCTATCGTTTTGGCGGAAATGTGTTTTTTTGCGACAGCCGAGGTTATACCCGAGAGGACTTCTTTAATCTCTTTCGCGCCGATTTTTCCGCCGTCGAGGAAGGTTTTGTTGAAAACGATCCCGTTTGCAAAGCAGTACTCAATCTCGTAGTCCGTCGCCGTGACGGCTTTGGTGAGAAATGCCCTCGCGAAAGAGAATTCCGCGCCCTGAATACGGTTATATTCGCGGTTTATCTCCCACAGCGCCTCTTTCGAGGTATCGCCCTTTTGCAGTGCCGAGTCGAGGACTCGTGCGGCTATGTCCATCATAACCATGCTGCTCGTTACTCCCTCGCCGCAGTCGGGTTTTGTAAGGCAGGCGGCATCGCCCGTGACTATAAAGTTATCCGCGACAAGCGAGTACGGCGGACGGCGATAGGGTGTCGTGCCTTTTTCGGTGCGCATGAGCGTAAAATTGCCTTTCGATGTGTTCGCGTCGAGTTTTTCGCTGTCCTTTTCGGCTTTTTCGAAGCTGCCGGTCGCGCCCGTCCCGATTATCTTTTCTGTGTTGTCCGTCGAAAACGGTGCGTACCACGATTTTGTGTTGAACCAGAATGTATTTATCTGCGGCTTGTCGAATTTGGCATAGCGCAGTATGACATAGAACATATCCTCTTTTTGCAGCTCGAAATTTTCTACTCCGTAGCCGTTGGGGAGAGCACATCTGCCTACCGCACGGCTTCCGGAGCAGTCGACGACCACTTTACAGGATATCTCTTTTACGCCGTCTGCGGTTTTGTATCTCACGCCGGAAATTCTGCCCTTTGAAAAAACATACTCCTTGAAAGCGGCGCCGTATTCTATTTTTGCACCGGCTTTTATCGCGTCATCGACCATGAGCGCGATATATGTATGCATATGCAAGCCTATAATGTCGCTCGTTGTAGGGACGATATACTGATTCGAGGGGGAAGAAAAATGGTTTTCCGTAAATTCGAAAGCCCACGCTTCGTCGCCTTCTTTTACCTTCGGAATGTCGAAGGTCCGCATATCGGTTTTTGTCATATGGAAGATGTCCATTCGCGTGCCGAGCTTTTCTTTCGTGAGGGCTTCGAGCATGATAACGCCGTATCCCTTCGATGCCATCTTTTTGGCGAAATACGCGCCGGAGGTGGCAGCACCGATAATTACTATGTCGTAATTCACTTTTCTCCTCTTTCTTCCGATTTGTACCGGAGCTTTTTCTCGGACGCTCCCGGGCTGCGGCTTTTTTGCTCCCGGTTTCGGTGCGTCCTGCAATAAAAGATTTTTCGTTAGCGTTAAATATGCGTTTTTGTTTATTTGCCGGTGCTTACGGCCTTTTCTTTCTTCTCGCTCCTTTTGTTTTTGTGCAGTTTTGCAAGGGCGCGGATGGTGAATATTACTGCGTACAGTGACGCAAAGAAATACGCAATTGACATAGCAAAATCATTTGCTTTGCCGTGGTAAAGCGCGTTGTTTATGCCGAGAAGCGATGCTTCGTAGAAAACTGCAAATATAAGAGTATTAACAAGTACTGATATTATGCATTTTTTGACCTTCATTCCGGAGAGCTTCGCGTAGACGAGAGCGACTGCGGCGGCAAGCGCGATAAGACATACTGCCGAAATGGTGTATTTTGCAAGGCTGTCCCAAGCGAGGAAGGTGTTGCGGCTCAATATCGCATTTCCTACCATCATACCGAAGAGCGGCAGAAGCGCGCAGCCTGCGTATTCCTTGCGCTTTATCGCCGCAAAGAGAACGATGAGGGCAAGCACAAGCGCGGCTGTCATTACTGCGATGTCAACCGAGTATGTATACACACTCAATCCGTTTATATTCTGCCAGTTTTTGGGGCGCAGATATTCATAAAGGGGCAGCACGGCGGTGTTGTCCTCGCCGCTCATATTTTCGGAGAGTGTTTTTGTGCCGAGTGCGAGAATATCCGCATAAAGCTTTTTGTTTTCCTTGCCTCTTTGGAAAAGTCCCGAGAATTCGCGAAGCCCGAGCGACGATTTTACATATCTCCATGAGATTTCGCTTCGCGTGATGTTTGCAAGAGCAAATTCGTCATCTGCCGTGTCCGCTTTCGCTTTTGCCCACAGCGCGTCGATATTTTCCGCTTCTTTTTCCGTAAACGAGAAGGTAAGGTGCATTTCATCGTATATCTCGGCGTGTTTTTTCTCGGCGTTTGCCGTGACAAGACGGAGAAACTCACCTATCTCATCTCCGCCCTCTCCGTAAAATGCGTTGAGGAATCCTTCCGTTTCCTTTTCGAGGTCGCAGTAGGGGTTCTGCATAAGGCGAGACAGGAGATATGCTCTCAGCTCTCCGAACTCCGTGTCGCACCGGGTCATGTAGTAGTTGCCTTCTTCATAAACGCCCTTAACGCCGTGCTCCGCGAAAATCTGCGCATTTTTCTGTATTGTTCCGAAGTCCGGGAATATACCGACGGTATACGCGTAATTTGTGGTGTAGTCCCATATATAAATATGGTCGCAGATGTTGTTCCAGTCCGCGAGGTCCTGCATAAACTCAACATTGCGCTCGCAAGTGCTGTCATCAAGAGCGTGTGTAAAGCAGCACTCGATGCTGCACAGGCGGACTATTACATTCTTTTCGGGAACTACATTTGTGGGGGCTTTTCTCGTGTAGCGGTATGCAAAAGTGTCAAGCGCGACATTGTCGTAGCCTGCTTCCTTGACCGCTTTTGCGATTCTGTTAACAAAAGTGATCATTGTGCCGGACGGAGATCCGTTTGCTGCGTCCAGCGCTTTGCAGTTGTCGCAAAGGCAGTAATCGCCGGCTGCATTGCTGTCGTTTTGGGTCAGTGAGATTATTTGAAGGCTTGCGTTTTCATCGTGTTCCTTTTTGAGAAGCTCCATGACCTCGCCGAGAACGACATTGTAAACATCTTCGTTTGTAAGGCAGAGCTGCTTCGGGTTTCTTTTGCCGTCGCGCAACGCAAAATACTCGGGGTGTTCGTCATAATACTTATCCCGTGAACAGAAAAGTGTTGTAAAGGTGTGGCAAAAAGTACCGAGATACTTTACCGTACCGCCCTGTTCGGGGGTGAGTCTTCTGTAAACTCCGCCGTTTAAGCCGTTTGCAAGAGAATAGATATCGTTGCGCGGAGAGAGCCAGTCGGTTTCCGTGTACTCAAAGTAGGGGGTGTACGAAATGTCTGCGTTGTCGGGCATTTCGAGTTTTCCCGTGTAGCTTTTGTAGCCTGTCTTTTCGGAGTACATTTTGAATCCGGCATATTCTTCAAGAAAACGGTAAACGCCGTATATCGTGCCTTTATTACCGTTGCCGTTTATCTCAATGCAGTTGTTACCGCTTTTTATGATGTAGCTGCCGTCCGTTTCGTTGACCGGCTTGTTGACTGTCATCGCGGTAGCACCGACAAGGAATTTGAAAGCATCCGTTTTTTCGTTGTCTGCAACGATGCTGACGGTCTGCTTCGTGACTTCGCCGATACCCTTTTGCAGTGCTTCGGCGGCATACTTTTCGGTTATCGACGCATTTTCGGGGATAACGATTACCGCGTTAGTCTGTAACGGCTGCGCCATAACCGTCGGCAGTAGAGTTACCGCAAGCATAAGCGCGGCAACAAGTGCTGAAACAATTTTTTTCATGTTTTTTCTCCTCTCGAATCGGGTTGCTTTTTGAATTGCCCGATATCATAGTATCGTATTTAGTAGAGGTTTTCAATAACTATTTTGTTTTTTATAAACAGTTTACATTTATTTACGAAAAAAACAGGGAGTCGGTTCAAAAAAGATGCTTTTTTGTGTTTACTTTCGGCGGGTATCTGCTAAAATAATAAATCAGGGAGATGATAAAAATGGGACGAAAAATATATACTTACGCCGCCGTTATCGGTATAGACGGCATGGGTAATTTCGATACAAAAGCAAACACACCCAACATTGACGCACTTATCGCAAACGGAAGCTGCAACCATTTCGCGCTTTCGGAGGATCCGACCATAAGCGCCGAAAACTGGGCGGCGATGCTTTTCGGTACTTCGCCGCAGGTACACGGTAAAACAAATAGTTACATATCCGCGTTTGAGCACACGGATAAAAATTTGCCCTCGCTTCTTTCGCGCGTCAGAACGGCTTTCCCGGACGCGTACCTCGTAAGCGCCGTAAACTGGAATCCGATAAATCACGGCATTATCGAGCATGATATAGACGCGGATTTGGTTTCGAAAAAAAGCGACGGGGAATTGATCGACGAAATAGTAAAAAGAGTTGCCGACAAGCCGAAGCTGCTGTTCGTGCAGTTCGATGAGGTCGACGGCTCGGGACATCGCAATACCTACGGCTCTCCCGAATACATCGGGCAGATAGAAACGACCGACACCTATGTCGGCAGAATTACGGAAGCCTACAAAAAAGCCGGAATTTACGAGGATACCCTGTTTATAGTAATTGCCGACCACGGCGGTATCCGCAAGGGACACGGCGGCTACTCGGACAGCGAAAAATATGTTACCTTTGCCGTTTCCGGTGAGGGCGTTCTCAAAGGCAAAATGGGCGAAGCGAATACCCGTGATGTAAGCGCCGTGGTGCTCTATGCCCTCGGAATCGAAGTCCCCGAATACGATAAGCTCGGATTTTCCTCACGCGTCCCGGGAGGTATTTTCGAAGGCGAACAGGGCTATACCCGTCCCGAAATAAAGGAATACAGGGTAGAAAGCGCCGCAACGCCCGATTTTAACGGTGAAAACGGGCTGAAAAATATCTTTGGCGACAGAATACAGCTTGCCATGTTTTTCGATAGCAGCCTTATTGACGAAACCGGCAACAGTTCTTTTAAAATGAAAAACACCGTGAAGTATTACTCCGACGGTGTAATGGGCTCGAGAGGGGAGTTCGGCATGACAGGCTATGCCGAAACGAAGGACCTCAAAATCGGTAAGGGCAGCTTTTCCGTGTCGGCGTGGGTCAGGCTCGACAAAAAGACCCTTACGGAGGATTGCTGCGTCTGCGGAAATCTTGACAGATCCGGAAAGCACGGCAGAAAAAACGGCTTTGCGTTTATTGTTAAAAACTACGATACGGCTTTTACACTCTCCACGCCCGAAAGAGGATTCACGCTTGTAACGCCCTATCCCGAGGACTTCGGGGAGGGCTGGCTCAATATTATTCATGTGATCGACAAGGAAAGCCGACAGATAAAGGTCTATATGAATTTCAGGTTCGTCCGTTCGTTCGATATCCCCGATGACCTGAAATGGAATTTCAACGCACACCGTTTTGTCGTCGGCAACGATGTTTCCGGCTGCGCAAATACAGAGATATTCCCGAACACCTTCAACATGGACGACCTTATTATTTTCAACGACGCCCTGACCGACGGCGATGTCTGGAAACTCAAAAACTACTACGGTTTTTGATTCTGCGGCTTAAACAGCAAATCGCAGCCTTGCCGCAAGGCGGAATTGCAATAAAAAAAGTGCGCGGCAAAGAGTATTATTACCACCGTTTCACTCAGAATCACAAAAGAAACGAAGTCTATCTCGACTTTGGTGAGGCAGGGCCGCTGCGTGCAAAGATTGAAAAACGAAAGGCGCTTGAAGTTGAACTCAAAGAATTGAAGAATCAACCTTCTAAGCCCAAAAAGGCTTGTAATGAGTCCGATAATCATAAATTTAACACCTATGTACGCATTGGAGCGCAGCTTAAAGCTTACGCCGTACAGGTCAAGCAGTATAAAAAACGCGAGTGCTGCAAGCAGCTTGCCGATTAGTGTTCGGAGAACGCCAAGACAAGGTATTCATATTGTACGGACTCAGGCGAACGGGAAAAACAACAATGATTCATCAGGCGCTGCTTGATATGTCCCCCGAACAGTCCGAAAAAGCCGCATTTATTCAGATAAAATCAACGGATACCCTTTCGGATATCAATTCCGATCTGCAATATTTTGAAAGTCAAGGCTATCGATATGTGTTCATTGACGAAATAATCCTGATGGAGGATTTATGCGAAATTTTTGAAATTAAGCATAACGAGAATGTGTATCCCGAGCAATATTTTCATCTTGTTGACGAGAAGAAGTGCGGGCAAACGGAACACCGTTTCGGAAAAATAAAGGGGAAGTATGTTATTTACCGAGGTGAACCTTGTGAGGTCGACGGCATTAAGTACCTCAATGAGGAGGAATATTTGAAATTTTTCGCCTGAACACATTGCCGAAGAATGAATTTTCGGTGCGGGACACCGCTTCCCGTTCGTCAGCTCGGTTGAATGTTGCCGCACATATCATTTTCGGGAAATAATAGACTTTCGGCGAAGCTATTTCATTTGCCGAAAGGCGAATTACATGAAAAAAAGCACTTATCTTAACGCTAAGTGCTTTTTCTGGTGGAAGAGGGTGGATTCGAACCACCGAAGTCGTCGACAACAGATTTACAGTCTGCCCCCTTTGGCCGCTCGGGAACTCTTCCATATTAAATTGTGGAGCTGGTGGACGGACTCGAACCCCCGACCTGCTGATTACAAATCAGCTGCTCTACCAACTGAGCTACACCAGCGATTTTGTCCATCGCGTGAACGCAAGAAGAAATATACCATACTTTTGCGGTCAAGTCAAGAGTTTTTTTATTTTTCTCAAAAAAAAGTCGGCGGCGCGAAAAAATGTCCGAAATGACGGACAAAAAGCCCTGTTTTCGGTGCATACGGGACGGCAATCGATCCCGTTTTTTTGTGATAATTGACTTTCGGAAAATTTCGGGACTGTAAAAAAACTGTTTTTTCGCCGGTGTATTCCCGTATGCGGGAAGGCAGCCGCCGTTTGTAAACAGCAGCGTTTTTTGTTGTGAATCCTCAACTGCGAAAAAGATGCGGCATTTAGGCTGACGGGATTCAAACCCATGTCGCCCGTCAGTGCCCCTTTTCGCCCTTTTCGTCTTGACT
>JAEDGF010000129.1 GCA_016297645.1 Clostridiaceae bacterium | reverse complement strand
GTTTTCTCCTCCGGTTTTTACGCCCGGCTATTCGAAATTCCCCTTTTTTGCGGTCCGGACTTTTTTTACATCCCCTTCTTTTTGCGGTCCGGACTTTTTTCACATCTACTTCTTTTTGCGGTCTGGGCTTTTTTTACATCCCCTTTTTTTATCGCTTTTATCGCCCTATATATAGATTATATATTTTTAATATAAATAAATGGTTGCAATAGCGTTGCGTTTATGGTAGAATTTATGGGTAAAAGTATATTTAATGTGGGAGAAAAACATGGACAGTATAATGGAAGTCTGGCGAGCCGTACTCGCCTATTGCAAAACAAAGGTTTCCGAGGTAATGTACAATATGTGGCTTGAACCGCTCGAAGTGGTCAAGTTCGAAAATGACACGGTCGTTTTTTCGGTTTCGTCCGAATTTCAGCGCAGCATAATTTCCACCAAGTTCAAGGAAATTCTGATTGCGGGCTTTGAAGATGTAATGGGTTTTCCCGTCGACATCGACATTATTGCCACCAATCTGCCGGCTGCCGGTGAAAAGAAAGAAAAAGCCAAGTCCGAAAAAGCCGACGGCGAAAAGGCGCAGGAAGGCAGCTCCTTCAACGGCAACAGAAGCTACACCTTTGAAAACTTCGTGGTAGGCAAATCGAACGCACTCGCCTACAACACGGCGTTCGGCGTTGCTCACAACCCGGGCAGTATCACAAACCCGTTTCTCATTTACGGACGCAGCGGACTGGGCAAAACGCACCTGATGTTCGCAATACTCAATCAGCTGCAAAAGGATCATCCGGATTTCGTGATAATCTATACGACCGGCGAAAACTTCATGAACGAGATGGTCGAATCCATTTCTAAAAAGACGATGGCTGCATTCAGAAACAAGTACAGAAATGTTGATGTACTTCTGATGGACGATATCCAGTTCATTCAGCGCACCGAGAGCGTTCAGGAAGAGTTCTTCAACACCTTCAATGCCCTCTATAACAGCAATAAGCAGATAATACTGACTTCCGATGTACCCCCGAGAAACATGGAGGTTTTAGAGGACAGACTGCGCACCCGTTTCGAAATGGGCGTTACGGCGGATATCCAGCCCCCCGACCTCGACACAAGAAAGGGAATTATAAAAAGAAAGAGCGAACAGATAGGACTCAACCTGCCGGAGAGCACGGTCGAATATATCGCATCGAAGGTTAAGAACAACATCCGTCAGCTCGAAGGCATAGTAAAAAAGATATATGCAATGTCGGTCGCGTACGGTTCGCCCCTCACGAACGACCAGCTCAACATGATAATCCGCGATGTGACCACCGAGAGCCAGCCCATAAGCGTGACGGTGGA
Organism: Clostridiaceae bacterium; assembly: GCA_016297645.1. Lineage (GTDB taxonomy): Bacteria > Bacillota > Clostridia > Oscillospirales > Acutalibacteraceae > RUG806. The sequence continues at coordinate 1,589 of JAEDGF010000129.1, read as the reverse complement.
AAAGGTCATCGAATACATAGCGAGGGCGTTCGACCTGCCCGTTGCCGACATTAAGTCGGAAAAGCGCGCGTCCAAGATAAATACGGCGCGCCAGTCCGCAATGTATGTAATTAAAGAAGTGACGACGCTCACCCTTGCCGAAATAGGCAGCTACTTCGGCAACAAATCGCACGCAACGGTAATCCACGCGATAGATACGGCGAGAAAAAAGATGGACGATGTGCCGTCGGTAAAGGCAGTTATATTCAGCGCAATAAACGAGTTCGGAAACAGTCAGCAATACTGACAGATTGAATAATTTATCCGTAATAAACAGCCGGTTTTTCAGCCCCGTTTTTTCAACAAGTTTTTAGTTTTAAACATTGGGCTTTTCAACAAATGAACACCGCATTTTTTCGGCTGTTAAAACAGGGTGAGTTTTGAAAAAGTTTTCAAAACCGGATTTTGCCCGTTTTCCCTTTATTTTCCTGCAAAGTCAGGCTCTTTCAACATTTCAACACCCTCTACTGCTTCTACTATATTTAAACAGTTACTTTTACCTTTTCGGGAGGAAGTTTTATGAGATTGATATGTAACACCAGCACTCTCACCGATGCGTGCCTTAATGTTCAAAGATGTATTCCTTCAAAGGCTGTCCTGCCTCATCTTGAAGGTATACTTATAAAGACAATTTCGGATTCGAAAATAGAGATGACAGGCTTCGACCTTGAACTCGGCATAACCACCACTCTCGGAGTACGGGTGGAAAGAGGCGGAAGTGCCGTACTTAACGCGAAAATGCTGTGCGACATTTTAAGACACATTCCGTACGACACGGTTGAGATAGACTGCGGCGAAAACAACATCTGCTCGGTAAAAAGCGGAGAAACGGAATTCACCCTCGGCAGCCTTAACCCGGACGAATATCCGGATATGCCGGAATTAAAGGATACAATTCCGTTTGCAATATCGCAGTCGGTACTCAGAGATATGGTAAAGCAGACCATTTTCGCGGTTTCGACCGACGATACAAAGGCGGCTCACAGGGGAATAAAGTTTGAAATTACTCCCGGCGAAATAAAGCTCATCGCGCTTGACGGCTTCCGTCTTGCAATAAGGACGGAATTTGCGGACTATAACGGCGATAAGGTGTCGTTTGTCGTTCCGGCAAAGACGATGGCAGAGGTAATAAAGTTCATAGACGACGACAACGGCTTTGTAAAGATGTCCATTGCGCGCCGTCATATAATGTTTGACATAGGCGGATATGTGCTTGTGTCGCGGCTTTTGGAGGGCGAATTCCTCGATTACACAACGGCTATTCCGAATTCCGTTTCGACCGTTTTAAGGGCGAATACGAAGGAAATGATAGATGTTATCGAACGCGTTTCCATTATAATAACGGAAAGAACGCGCAGCCCGATAAGATTCATAGTCGACGACGAGAGGATAAAGATATCCGTAATCACTGCGATAAGCAGCGCAAGCGACAAGATAGACGCGTCGGTTTCCGGCAAGCGGATAGAAATAGGCTTCAATAACAAGTTCTTCCTTGACGCGCTTCGCAGCTGCGACACGGACGAGGTGCTGATAAACCTGAACGGGCCTAT
>JAEDGF010000045.1 GCA_016297645.1 Clostridiaceae bacterium | reverse complement strand
TCCCGTCAGCCTAGTTATTGGAGGAAACCGAAATGGCAATGCCGATGAATCTCCGGCTCGGTTACAGAGGCGAGCAGTTTACGGTTCGTTTTCTCAGAAAACAGGGTTACGATATTCTCACCGTCAATTTTGCCGCCGTCACGGGCGAAATCGATATTGTCGCCTGCGCGCCGGACGAAACCGTGTGCTTTGTCGAGGTCAAAACGCGCACGGAGGGCGGAATGTTCCCTCCTGCCGACGCGGTGGACAGAGAAAAAAGAAAAAGGCTTGTCCGCACCGCCTACCACTACCTTGCCACTACCGGCAGGTCGCCGAAGAAGGTCCGGTTCGATATTTCCGAGGTGACTCAGAGGGATGTCTGCACGGCTTCGATAAATTATATTGAGGGTGCTTTTGTGCCGGACAAATGGTAAAAGCCGCGCAAGCTACGCCCGGAATGAACCGCTGCGGCGAGGGAGAGATACCGTTTGAGGCGAAAAAAGGAGTCGATGTCAGGCGGACGGGAGGATGTTGAGCCGTTTATTCGGTCTGTCTTTACCGTGCCGCGCCGTGTGCGGTTTTGCGGCGCACCGGAAGGGTGCAGCACATAAAACGCGACGATGTTTTTTATAAAATGACGGTCACAGCTACGCTTTTGTGTTGTAAAAACGGGTAATGTATGGTAACATGAAACAGCTATTTGATCACGGAGGAGAAATATAATGAAGTATGCTCTTATAGGCTGCGGACGCATTGCGCCGCACCACCTTACGGCAGCAAAAAATAACGGTTTCGACACCGTCGCGGTGTGCGACTGCGATGCCGAACATATAGATATTCTGTTTGACACCGGAATTTTTGACGCGGACGAAATAAGCCGTGTCCACAGATATTCCGACTGGAAGGAGATGCTCGACGCCGAAAAGCCGGAGCTTGTGAGCATTGCCCTCCCGAGCGGACTTCACGCAGCGGCAGCCGTCGATGTTATTTCGCGCGGCATAAACTGCATAATAGAAAAACCGATGGCTATGAGCCTTAAAGACGCGGATGAGATAATCCGCCTTACCGAAAAGACCGGCGTGACCGTCGGGGTATGCCACCAGAACCGCTTCAACACCGCCGTTCAGGAGATGCGCGCGGCACTCGAAGCCGGGAGGTTCGGTAAGATATCAAACGGTGCGGTCACTGTACGCTGGCACCGCGGAAAAGAGTACTACTTGCAGGACAACTGGCGCGGAAAATGGGCGTCTGACGGCGGTACTCTCATGAATCAGTGCATTCACGGCTTTGATCTTCTGCGCTGGATGTGCGGCGACGAGATTGACAGCGTTTTCGGAATGACGAACAACGCCTTCCACCCGTATATCGAAGCGGAGGATATAGGCACTGCCGTAGTCAGATTCAAAAACGGCGCGGTCGCAACGCTTGAAGGTACGGTAAATGTTAACGGCACCGACATGGAGGAACACCTCACTCTTATAGGCGAGCACGGCAGCGTTAAGCTCGGCGGAACCTGTGCCAACGCCATTGAACACTGGTCGTTTGACGACGACCCCGACGACAACAAGGACGGGTTCCACGAAAAAGTGGCAAATGTCTACGGTAACGGGCACACGAGCCTTTTCGGAGATGTCGCCGCCGCAGTAAAAGAGGGCAGAGCGCCCTATGTTGATGTGCACGCGGGCAGGCGCGCGCTCGAATTGGTGCTTGCCGTATATAAATCGTCCTACGAGGGCGTGCCGGTAAAGCTGCCGCTGAGCGACACCGCCTCCGTTGATTTTTCGGACACCGTTTGGGGGAAATAAAAATGATAAAGGCGATAATTTTCGACCTTGACCACACGCTTTTTGACAGACACGCAACTCTGCGCGCCATAGCGCCGCAGTTTCGTAAGTTCTTTCATGTCAGCGAGGGCATAACGGACGACGAAATAGCCGATATGTGGATATACGCCGACGACCGATATGTCTATGACGGCTGGGAGTACATTTTCGCCTATCTCAAAGAGAACGGAGTGTTCGTCACTCCTCCGAAATATGACGACTACCGTTCGTTTGTGTTCAACACCTTTTCGAAAACGGCTGTCCGGTTCGATTTTACCCTTCCCATGCTCAAAGGGCTTAAAAAGGACGGTTATAAGGTCGCGCTTATTACAAACGGACGGCACGAGCTGCAATATAAAAAGCTGGTTCTTACCGGCATGAGATATATCTTTGATGAGATAATCGTGAGCGGCGACGTGGGCGTTGAAAAGCCCGATCGCGAGATATTTATGATGATGTGTGAAAAGCTCGGAGTAAAGCCGGGCGAGTGTGTTTATGTCGGCGACAATCCGTTTAACGACATAGGCGGCGCGAAAAGAGCCGGAATGTATACTTTTCATATAAAAACGGTTTACAAAAATCCGAAAGCTCCCGTTGCCGACGCGGAAATAGCCACCGTCGGCGAGGTGCCGCAGGCGCTCACGGCGCTTAAAGCGAAGATTGAAGCGGGGCAGCCCGATCTGCCGGAAAATGCGTGTAAATAAAAAAGTGAATTGCCGAATAAAACGCATAACAAACACGGTAAGTACATTTTATCATAAATAAGCAGACACGAAAGGAACAAGACTATGGAACAGCTTTTAACAAGATGGGGAAAAACACTTGACAAAAACTGCCCTTTGAACGACTATCCCCGTCCTCAGATGGAGAGAAACTCATTTATCTGTCTTAACGGTGCGTGGGATTATGCAATTTATCCGACAAAAGACGATTTCGGCGGATATCAGGGAGAGATAACGGTTCCTTTCAGTCCCGAAACGATTCTCAGCGGCGTGAACAGAACCGTCACTCCGACCGACACTCTGTATTACAGAAAGAAATTTGAATTCAAGCGCACGGGCGACCGTGTTCTCCTGCATTTCGGCGCGGTGGACTACGCGTGCGAGGTCACTCTCAACGGAAAGTATCTCGGCAGCCACGAGGGCGGCTATTTTCCGTTTACCTTTGAAGTCAGCGAGGAGATAAACGACGGCGAAAACGAATTGACGCTCACCGTCACCGACCCCTCCGAAACGGGTTCGCAGGCAAGCGGCAAGCAGACCTCCAAGCGCGGAAACATCTGGTACACACCCCAGTCCGGCATATGGCAGACGGTGTGGCTTGAAGAGGTCCCCGAAAACTATATAGAAAATGTAAAGCTCACTCCCGATATCGACACGGGCGTGCTGCGTGTAGAGGTCACGGCGGCGAGCAGTGCCTGCGGAATAACCTATACGGTCAAGGACGGCGGCAAGGTTAAAACGACCCTCTGCGTCACGGGCAAGAGCGCCAGCATCGCACTCGGCGATTACACCCTTTGGACTCCCGAAAACCCGAAGCTCTACGACCTTTACATAAAGTGCGGCGAGGACGAAGTAAAATGCTACTTCGGAATGCGCAAGTTCTCCGTGGGAAAGGACATCTACGGAACGCCGCGTCTTATGCTCAACAACGAAGCATATTTCCAGAACGGACTTCTCGACCAGGGCTATTGGAGCGACGGACTCTACACCGCCCCCTCGGACGAAGCCATGGTATACGACATCGAAACCATGAAGGAGATGGGCTTCAATATGCTCCGCAAGCATATTAAAATCGAGCCGCTCAGATGGTATTACCACTGCGACCGCCTCGGAATGCTCGTGTGGCAGGATATGATAAACGGCGGAAACGAAGTAAACACGCTTTCCTCTGCCGTGTTCCCGGCGTTCCAACTCGGCACCTGCTCCAAAAAAGTGGGCGTGCTGAACGACGGCGAAAAGAACTACAAGATTTTTTCACGCACCGACCCCAAGGGCAGACAGGAGTATTACACGGACGCAAAGCGCATGATTGATACTCTTTACAACAGCGTTTCCATCTGTCTGTGGGTTCCCTTTAACGAGGGCTGGGGACAGTTTGACGCGGTCAAAGCCGAAAAGTTCTTCCGCGAAAACGACCCTACGAGAATTATAGACCACGCAAGCGGCTGGCACGATCAGGGTGTGGGCGACATAAACAGCTTTCACATCTATTTCACGCCGTTTGTTTTCCCGAAATATTCCGAAAAGGATAAGCGCGTAATTGCTCTTACGGAGTTCGGCGGCTACTCGATGAGCATAGACGGACACCGCTTCAACACCGAAAAAACCTTCGGCTATAAAATTTTCAAGGACAAGGATAAGCTCCAAAAGGCGCTTCATCATCTGTATATCGACCGCATTAAGCCGCTTATTTATGCAAAAGGGCTTTCGGCTCTCGTGTATACCGAGGTCAGCGATGTAGAGGACGAAACCAACGGACTTCTGACCTTCGACCGCGAGATAACAAAAGTCGATATTGATTTTATGCGTGAGATAAACGAGCAGATGACGCTCTGATACACGAATGCAAAACGGACAGACAGACTTTCGGACTCTCCCGAACGATGGGGAGCGCCGCGAAAAGCTTTCAAGGCTGAAACTGAATAAACAGCAGCAGGACGCCGTCTTGAAAACAGACGGCGCCGTTTTGTTGCTTGCCGTTCCGGGCAGCGGAAAGACTACGGTACTCACAGCCCGGCTCGGCTACATGATAAACCGGCTGAACATATCTCCGGGCAGCATTCTCGTTCTGACCTACACGGTAGCCGCCGCCAACGAGATGAAGCGGCGCTTTATCGAGCTATACGCCGAATCGGACGGCGAGATACCGGAGTTTCGCACCATAAACGGAGTCGCGCAGAAGATAATAAACGATTTTTCGCGCCGTACGGGCAGAGTGCCCTTCAATCTCCTCGCAAACGAGAACCGGACTTCTTCACTCATTGCGTCCGTTGTCAAGGATGTCACCGGCGATTTTCCGACGGAATCGGCGGTGTCGGAGGTACGGAGTCTTATCACCCGCGTGAAAAACAGTATGCTCGGCAGGGAACAGCTGCTCGCACTCGGCAGTGCTGAGCTTCCGTTTGCCGAGATATTCGAAAAATATCAGGCGTGGCTGAAAGAAAACCGACTTATGGATTACGACGACCAGCTCGTCTATGCGCTCACGATACTGAAAAAATATCCCGAGATACGCCGCGCATATACCGAAAGATACAAATACATCTGCGTAGACGAAGCGCAGGATACCTCCGAAATCCAGCACTGTATCATAAAGCTGCTTACCGAAAATAACGGCAACATTTTTATGGTAGGCGACGAGGATCAGAGCATTTACGGCTTTCGCGGCGCAGCACCGCAGTTTCTTCTCGATTTTAAGGAGTCCTACCCCGGGGCGTTTATCCTCAAAAGCGAAGAAAATTTCAGGAGCGTGTCCGAGATAGTGTCGCCTGCCGACAGCTTTATAAACCGCAATACGCTGCGTATTAAAAAGCACATGACAGCCGCCCGCGGCGAACGGGGCAGGCTGAACGAAATAAAATGCTTCGATATCCCGGCGCAGTACAAATACCTTGCAAAAATTCTCGAAAAAAACACCGTGCAAACGGCTGTTCTGTTCCGCAATAACGAGTGCGCACTGCCGCTTATAGACCTTTTGCTGCGCTCGGGTACGGACTTCTCGTGCCGCGACACGGACTGCGCTTTTTTCACGAGCCGGACTTTTACGGATGTCACTTCGATTCTGTCGCTGGCGGAAAACGGCGCGGACACCGATTCTTTTATGAAGATTTACTATCGACTGGGGCTTTTTCTTCCGAAAACGGCAGCCGTACGCATATGCGCCGAGGCGTACGAAACCGGCGAAAGTATTTTCATCCGTCTGCTGACGCACGGCGGGCTTACCGTTCAGGCAGAAAAGAAGTGCGAACGGATAATTTCAACGCTTCAACGGATAAAGACCTCGCCGCTCCCCACCGCCGTTTTTCTCGCGGCGCACCTGACCGGACTCGGCGACGGCGAGCGCAAAACGGATCCGTTCAAAACGGAGATACTCATGTCGCTTGCAAGCAGAGAAAAGAATATAACCACGCTTCTCGCGCGTCTTGACGAGCTGAAAGCTGCCGTCGGCAGCGGTGCAAAGGGCAGCGGAATGCTCACTCTTTCAACCATTCACTCTGCAAAGGGACTTGAATTCGACCGCGTCTTTATAATAAACGCGGCAGACGGAGTCCTCCCGGCAAATGCCCCGCAGCGGCACATGACAAAAGAGGAGATAGCCGCCTACGAGGAGGAAAGGCGACTGTTTTATGTCGCGGCGACCCGTGCGAAAAACGAGCTGAATATTTTCAGCTTCTCCTCCGATAAATACGATTCCTCGTTCGCGGACGAGCTTTTCGGCAGACGCGTTCCGCCCGAGATAATTCCGGTTGCGAACCGCATCCCGAAAACGGATGACGGCGCAAAGGAGGTCTTTGTCCCGGCGGTGACAAAAAAGAGCGCTTCCGCAGCCGTCAGAAACATGAAAAAGGGCTTCACCGTCGATGCCCGTTCGGGCGGAAATGCCGACTGCGACAGCGTTTTCACAGGCTCGGCAATCTCGCACAAATCGTTCGGCGACGGCACTGTCACGGCAAGAAACGGCGATGTGATAACGGCGCAGTTCGTGAACGGCAAAATATGCCGGTTCAGCCTTTCGCACCTGCTGCGCAGCAAGCTCGCCTCCTTCGGCACCTCCCGCCGCAGAAAGGATTGACCACGGAGAAATCGGGCAAATGTGCCGTTCTCTTTCCCTTGATTTTCTCCGTAAAATGTTGTATCATACATTATTAAGAGGGAAAAAAACAGAAAGCAAAGTCCGAAAAATGTCCCTCTGCGGTGATGTGAAGAAAAAAATGAGTTTCGCCTATTGCATTTCGGGGCGAAATAGGATATAATCGTCACAGAAAAACGAACAAATGTTTTGTTTTGAAAGGATTGAATTTAATGGCAGAAAGGCTTTCGTCTAAAAACGCCGATAAGCAGACCGATAAAAAGACGGCGCTTGAAACGGCTATTCAGCAAATAGAAAAGCAATACGGTAAAGGTTCGGTCATGCGCCTCGGTCAGACGCAGTCGCTCAATGTCGATTCTATCTCAACCGGCTCGATAGGGCTTGACGCCGCAACAGGTATCGGCGGACTCCCCAAGGGCAGAATAATAGAAATATACGGTCCCGAGTCCTCGGGTAAAACAACGCTTGCGCTCCATGTCGTTGCCGAAGCTCAGAAAAAGGGCGGCGAGGCTGCGTTCATTGACGCTGAACACGCGCTCGACCCGAAATATGCGGCGGCGCTCGGCGTTGATGTTGATTCGCTCCTTGTTTCACAGCCCGACAACGGCGAACAGGCGCTTGAAATTGCCGAATATCTTACCCGTTCCGGTGCTCTCGATGTTATTGTTATCGACTCGGTCGCGGCGCTCGTTCCCCGTGCCGAGATCGAAGGCGAAATGGGCGATTCTCATGTCGGCGCACACGCAAGGCTCATGTCGCAGGCGCTGCGCAAGCTCGCAGGTGCTATCTCCCGTTCGAACTGTATTGTCATTTTCATAAACCAGCTCCGTCAGAAAATAGGCGTTATGTACGGCAACCCCGAGGTCACCACAGGCGGCATCGCGCTGAAATTCTACGCCTCAATGCGTATAGATGTCCGCAGAATCGAGCAGCTTAAAGCCCCCGGAAACGAGTTTATCGGTTCGAGAACGAGAGCAAAGATTGTCAAAAACAAGCTCGCTCCGCCTTTCAGAGAGGCTGAGTTCGATATAATGTACGGCCACGGCATTTCAAAAGAAGGCGAAATCATCGACATGGCTGTACAGCTCGATATCATCCACAAGAGCGGCGCATGGTTCTCCTACGGTGAGCAGCGTCTCGGTCAGGGCAGAGATAAGGTGAAGCAGTATCTGCTCGAAAACCCCGATTTTGCAGCGATGATCGAGCAGCAGATCCGCTCCTCCGACAAGTTTGCGGAGCTTATGGGCAGCTCGGCTGCACCGGCAGCGGCAGCGAAGCCTGCTTTCTCCGGCAGTGACGGTGACGATGAAGTCCTCGCTCCGAACAACGGAAGAATGCCTAAAATCAAAATAGATATAGCAGCGGACTGATATGACCGTCACTGTTACCGCCGCAAAAAGCGGAAGAATAAACATCTTTGCGGACGGTGAATACCGTTTCACCGTTCCGTCCGATATATGGTTCTCGTCCCCGTTTCACGAGGGGGACGAGGTAACCGAAAACGAGCTGCTCGCATTGAAAAAGGCAAGCGGCTTTTTCTTTGCGTATGAGTCGGCAATGCGAATGCTCGGGCTTCGCGCCCATTCAAAAAAAGAGCTTACGCAAAAGCTCAGGGTGAAGTACGGCGAGGAGGAAACTCTTGCCGCCGTTCAAAAGTGCGAAAAATACGGATTTATAAACGATGAAGCCTTTGCCCGTGAGTTCTCGCGCGAGCTGCACGAGCGGAAGCACTATGCACCGGCGCGGATAAAAAACGAGCTGCGGCTGCGCGGGATTTCGTCCGAGCTTATCGAAAACGCCGTTTCGCTCCTTGAAGAAACGGACGAAACGGGCATTGAAGCCGCCGCCGCAAAAATAAGAATAAAAGATATTTCGGACGAAAAAGAGAAAGCGCGAGTGTACCGCAGGCTTTTGTCGATGGGCTACTCGTACTCGGAGATCGCCGCCTTCCTCAGAGCCTGCGACGATTGATTTTTGCCGACCCGTGCTTTTTGATACATTAAACCGAAATCGGCTTTTTGCCGTGTTGATATACATAAAACGGAGGTGTCCCGTGAGAGTTCTTTTTGTGGGCGATGTCGTTTCCGACTCGGGCTGTAAATGTCTTATGCAGCTCTTGCCCAATTTCAAAAAAATAAATGCGATAGATTTCTGTGTCGTCAACGGCGAGAATTCCGCGGTCGGCAACGGCATAACGCCGCTTTCCTGCAATGATATTCTCACGGCAGGAGCGGATCTCGTGACGGGCGGCAACCATACGCTCCGTCGGCAGGAGTTTCACGAGTTTCTCGACAACAACTCTTTTGCGGCGATCCGTCCCGCTAATCTTCACCGCACCGCCCCGGGCAAGGGTACAGCCGTTTTAACGCGCGGCAGCAAAAAGCTCGGAATTATCAATCTCATGGGCGCGGCGTTTATGGATTACACGGCGGTAAACCCCTTCGATTGCCTTGACGAAAAAATCAAAGAGATGGAAGATGACGGGATAAAGTGCATTCTTGTTGACTTCCACGCGGAGGCAACGGGAGAAAAACGCGCGCTCGGCTTTTTTGCGGACGGCAGAGTCAGTGCAGTTATAGGCACTCACACCCATGTACGCACGGCGGATGCGCAGATACTCCCGAACGGGACGGCGTATCTCACTGATGCAGGCATGACGGGACCCGTTCAATCCGTCCTCGGGGTAGAGCCGCAGGCAATTATAAAAAAGATGCACACCGGACTTCCGGTGAGGTTTACGAACCCCGGCGGCGCTTGCTCGATGGGCTGCGTCGTGATTGAGATAGACGAAAAAACCGGAAAGGCAATTTCAATCGAAAGCTATGAAATCAGTTAAAAAAGTAAAAAGAGCCGTTTCCGTTCTGCTCTTTTTGGTGTTCACATTCCTGTCGGCGTGTTCCGTACCCACGGGCGAACAGCCGACAACACAGGTAAAGGAAGTTCAGCCTACCGAACGCACCGTTCCGGCAGGCGTTCTCACCGTGCCTTATACATCCCTCGACTCGCTCAACCCGTTCACGACGAAATCGCTGCTCAACTCCGCCCTTACTTCGCTTGTTTTCCGCAGCCTTTATGTGACGGACGCAGGCTTCACGGCTGTGCCCGATCTTGCAAAAACGCAGTCGGTACAGGACAAGACCGTCACGGTCACACTGTCGGACGGTATATATTTTTCGGACGGCACCGAGCTTACCTCCGATGATGTCGCGTATTCGTTTGAGCTTGCGAAAAAGTCGTTTGCGTACACGGAGTCGCTGAAAAACACAGAGTCGTGCAGTGTCACCGACCGCCGCACCGTTTCGTTTACGCTCGTTCGCGCGGATGTAAATGTACTTAATATTCTCACTTTCCCGGTTGCAAAACGCGGAACGGCAGATTCAAACGATTCTCTGCCGGTGGGCGCGGGAATGTATTCCTTCCAGAAGGGCGAGCTGCGCACGAATCTTGTCTGCAACCTGCGTTACGGCGGCGAGATACCGGAAATAGGGACTGTCCGCCTTTACGATGTCACCGCGTCCGAGTCGCTTATGCACCTTTTGGACATCGGCTCGATCGACTGTTTTTACACGGATTTGTCGGAGGGCTCTGCCAAAAGGACTTATTCGAGCGTCAACGAGGTGTACCTGAACGACCTTGTTTTCATAGGTGTAAATTCCGCGGAGTTCCCGCTCAACACAGCCGATATGCGAAAAGCGCTTTCGCTGCTCTGCGACAGACAGCAGATAGTCGAAAACGCCTTTATGAGCCACGCGCGTATAACCGAGCTGCCGCTCAACACCGCGTGGACGGAGATAGTTAACTCAAAGGAGCAGATTTATTCTGCGGCGGGCAGCGGGGATACAGCCGCCAATGCTCTAATGAAAACGCTCGGCTACGGCAAGGACGGCAACAAGCTGTCGCTTCGCCTTATTTACACGGACACGAACTCGTTCACGAGGAACACTGCACAGCTTCTTGTCGAAAAATTCAAGGCTGCCAATATCGAGCTTACCGCTTCAAAGCTCGAAAAAAAAGAGTATGAAGCCGCACTTGCCGCCGGTGAATACGATTTGTATTTAGGCGAAGTCAAGCTCACGAAAAACATGGATCTCAGCTGCTTTTTTGAGGAAAACGGCGCGGTTTCCTTCGGTATTTCGCCCGAAGCCGCCGTGCGTACGAAGTATTTCGACTACGCCTCGGGTGCCGAGAGCCTTGATTCGTTTATCCGCGCCTTCAACGAAAGCGTACCGTTCATTCCGCTGTGCTTCCGCAACGGACAGTTTTGTTATTCGCGCAGGATAGGCGGCACAGTTGAAGTCACCGAGGATAATATTTTCGGCTCGATAAACCGTTGGGAGATATAGACATGGACTGCTTCCCCGAACACATACGCGATCTTTCCGAGCGGAGCGAACGGCGTTCGGTTTTCGTCTTTTCGCAGTTTCTGACGCTCGATGAGCGTTCCGCCGTTATTGCAATGGAAAAAGAGCTTTGCCCCGTTTCGTTTTTCGGCGGCACGCCGGGCTGCGAACGCGTCATGGCGCGCTTCGGCAGCAGTGACGAATTCGGGTACGAAGAGCCGTTCCCCATCGTCTGCATCAAGCTCTCTCCGCTCAACAAGCGCTTTGCGGAGGAGCTTACCCACCGTGATATTCTCGGCGCAGTGATGTCGCTCGGGCTTGTCCGTTCTCAGATAGGCGATATTGCCGTTTCGGGCGACCGTGCGTTTTTGTTTACGGTCAGCGACAAGGCGGAATACATCTGCACGGAGCTTAAAAGGATACGGCATACCGATATAAAATGCGCCGTGACGGAGTTTGACGAAAACGAACCGCTCTATAAGACCGAGCCGAAAACGGTTATCTGCGCGTCCGACCGGCTCGACTGCATTGTCGCAGCCGCCTATAATCTCTCACGCACCGTGTCCGGCGAGCTGTTTGAGGGCGGCAGGATTTTTATAAACGGCAGACAGATACTCTCTCCGTCCGCCCGTCCGAAAACAGGGGATATTGTTTCGGTACGCGGAAAAGGGCGCTTTGTTTACCGCGGCGTTTCGGCAGAAACAAAAAAGCACCGTTTTGTAACGGAGCTTGAAATGTATGTTTGACCCGATCGTTTTTTACGGTTCCCGTATACGGAGCCGTTTTTTTATATCCGTTTTGATATATCGGCATTCCGTTTTGTATTGCTGTTGCTGTTTATTGCAGGCTTTTCAAAAAGCCCTTTTCCCGCAGCATTGCGTTAACGGCGTTCAGCACGCGTTTTTTGTCGGCGCTCCAAAGCGGTGCGGCAAGAGTCCGTTTGTCGCCGTCACCGGTGAGTCTGTGGACTGCCACATTGTCCGGAATGAGCGGCAGAAGAAGAGCAAGAATGTCAATATACTCCTGCATTGTGAGCGTTGCGAACGAGCCACGCTCCCACTCGCCGTACAGGTCGGAGTCCGTCAGAACATGGAGCAGTTGCAGCTTTACCCCGTTTACGCCGCTTTCGAGCATATAAGTGAGCGTTTTCCGCATATCCTCGACCGTTTCGCCCGGCAGACCTATTATCATGTGCGATATGACATATATTCCGTGCGAGGTCAGCTTTTTCACGGCACTGCGGAACACCTCGTTTTCGTAGCCGCGCCGTATGAACCGTACGCTTTCGGGCTTCGCAGTCTGAAAACCAAGCTCCACCCATACGGGCTTTATACGGTTCAGTTCTTCTAAAAGACGGAGCGTTTCATCCGGAAGGCAGTCGGGGCGCGTGGCTATCGAAAGGACATCAATATCCGGACGCTTTATGACGGGCAGAAACCTTTCGCGCAGTACGTCGGTCGGTGCGTATGTATTCGTAAAGCTCTGAAAATACGCGATGTATCCGCCGTTTTTGTTCTTTTTCTCAACGCGCTTTTTCGCGCGTTCGATTTGCTCGTTCAAGTTGCCGCCGCCCTCGGCAAATTCGCCCGAGCCGCCGCGCGAACAGAATATGCAGCCGCCCGTGCCGAGCGTCCCGTCACGGTTCGGACAGGTAAAACCGCCGTCGAGCGAGAGCTTGTAGAGCTTTTTGCCGAATTGCCTGCGGCAGTATTCGTTTACTGTAAGCATTTTACACCCCCGAGCAGTCAAAGTCAGGCGTGAACTCGCTTTCGGCGCTTGAAAGCTCCTGGACAAAGCCGTTTTCCCAGCCCAAAAGGTATAAATACCCGATTGCTTTTTCGTATTCTTCGTTTGTCAGTCTGCGGTTGAGCGACGGTACGGGGAGCGCTTTTTCGGGCGGCGTGTACTGGCTCATCAGGCTTATCATGACATTTTCGCCGGAGAACATCTCCGTTATGTCGTCAAGGCAGCCGAGCGTGTTTTCAACAAAACCGGGCAGCACAAGGTGGCGGATTATAACGCCGCCGAGCATCATGCCGTCTTTGTCGAGAGTAAAATCACCCGTCTGACGGTACATCTCTTTTATCGCTTCACGCGCTTTTTCGGGGTAGTCCGCCGCGCCCGAGAGCTTCGCGGCGAGTGACGGGTCGGAATACTTGTAGTCGGGCAGATAGATGTCCACCAGCCCTTCCAGCCTTTTGAGCGTTTCCGGTTCCTCGTAGGCGCTCGAATTCCAAACCACCGGCACCGGCAGCTTTTCCTCACTCAGCGCCCGGATAATAATGTCGGTGTAGTGCGTGGGTGTTACGAGGTCGATGACATCCGCGCCCTGCCATATCAGCTCGTCAAAAATCTCGCGCAGGCGGCTGACGGTTATCTCCTTGCCTGCGCAGCCGCGGCTTATCTTCTCATTTTGGCAATATATGCAGCGAAGGTTGCAGCCGCTGAAAAATACCGCGCCTGCTCCTCCCGAGGAGCAAATGCACGGCTCCTCCCAAAAATGCAGACCCGCACGCGCCGCTTTAAGGGTCGAACCCACGCCGCAGAAGCCTTTTTTTATATCTCTGTCAACTCCGCATTTGCGCGGACAAATACTGCAATTTGCCATATAACCGCCCCGTCCGATTCTTATTACGCGACTGCAAAAAACCGTTTTTGCATTCTCTTATGTGGTGGGATAGAAAAAGATGTTCGCGGCAGTTCACCCGAGCCTTAAACGCCGTGCCTGCGCACTATTTTCATCCCCATAATTTCTTACGGGTATTGTATCGCTCTTTTTGCAATGTGTCAACACACCCGCCGTTCGTACACCGAAAAACGGGAGAATTTTGCCGCATACGGAGCATTGTTTTCAGTCAGTCCGCAGAGCTGACGCACCGCAAAAGCGGTCTTTTTTTATGTTCGGGATTTTCAGCAGCAGGCTGCCGTGTTTGCGGTGGCGAAGGCGTTTTTTCGGCGGCCGTTTTTGCCGCACGCGCCGTTTGTACAACAAAAAACGAAAGGCGTTTTCCGTCTGCCTGAGCATTCGGAGAACGCCTCCCGTCTATCCGATCAAGGAGAAAAAACAATTCGTTTCACTCTTGAAAAGAAGCAAATCAAAAATATCATTTTTTCGCTGTGCCGGAACAAGCCTGCACCGTTATGCCTGCCGTTTTTGACGGCGGGCTTTTATTGAACCGTGTGCGGTTCACAAGCCGTTACAGCCGTCCGTTAAAAAGCAGAGCCGTTTGCGAAAAGATGTTATTTCATACCGTCTTCGTAAGCCTTGATCATTTTCTTGACCATCTGACCGCCGACAGAACCAGCCTGACGGGAAGTAAGATCGCCGTTGTAGCCCTGTTTAAGATTTACGCCAACCTCACCGGCAGCTTCCATCTTGAACTTGTCGAGAGCATCTCTTGCTTCGGGGACAAGGTTGGAATTACCCTTCTTAGCCATTTTGTTACACTCCATTTCTGTGCGGTTTTGCAATTTATCTTGCAACCATTATTGTGTACGAATGAAAATGTAATATTGTCGGAAAAAACTGTAAATGATGTACTTCGTACACATTCAGGTCTGTTCTCAACAATATCGCCATTTCCGCCGTACACTGTTTAGTCTGTACGCTCGGAAACAAATTATTCTCGGAAAAAACTGTAAAATTGCATTTCGCCCATTTCCCATTTTGCGAAGCCGAAACAGCTCATCTCCGCCGTACGGTGATTATTGTGT
>JAEDGF010000044.1 GCA_016297645.1 Clostridiaceae bacterium | reverse complement strand
TAAATCCTGTCGTGGTACCGACCTGCGGCTACGCTAATATTGTACCAAAGGAAGTGAAAAGGATGAAAGAGACATTATGTGCGGTGCTTGGCGCTGTCGGCGCGGGCATAGCTTGGTTGTTTGGAGGATGGGACGCGTCTATGATAACGCTTATTGTGTTTATGGCAATTGATTACATAACGGGTCTTGTCGTTGCCGGTGTGTTTAAGAAGTCCGAAAAAAGCGAAAACGGCGGACTTGAAAGCCGTGCCGGTTGGAAGGGTCTGTGCAGAAAAGGTGTGACGCTGCTTATCGTCTTTGTGGCGGTGCGGCTCGATATGCTCATCGGGACAAACTATCTTCGCGACGGCGTGTGCATTGCGTTTATCGTGAATGAGGTTATATCGATCACCGAAAACGCAGGGCTTATGGGCGTGCCTATTCCTACGGTGATAACCAACGCAATATCGGTGCTTAAAAAGAAGCAGACTGAAACGGCGGAACCGACAGATAAAGAATAATAACGATTGTCGTTATTACGATGGCAGCTGTCCCGGACAAGTGGAATGAAATTTGCATGAATATGCAGAAGCTCTGATGGGAGAATCTAACTGTATTTTGACTTGCATCTGACTTGCATTTTTTAAGTTGACTCCCCGTTTTTGACCTGTTTTTACAGAAAATGAACGGTCAAAACAGGACATTAAAAGCCCCCGAAAACCTCGCATTTCTGCGGTTTTCGGGGGTTTTTTGTTTGGTTGCGGGAGAAGGACTTGAACCAACGACCTCCGGGTTATGAGCCCGACGAGCTACCAACTGCTCTATCCCGCGATATATGCTCTCTTTTCGAGTGCTTGGATATTATACAACAACTGTATCCGGATTGCAAGTGTTTTTTTGATTTTTTTTATTTTTTTTGAAAATGATGAATTTGACGGCGGAAAAATACGAAATTCAATGCGGAAAAAGGGGAGATTGAATATTTCGACCAACCGGTGGCTTGGAATGAATAATAAACAGCAGAGTCGAAAGGGGGATGTCCCTTTGCGGCTCCGCCGTATGTTCTGTGAGTAAACAGTTTTTTTGAGATTGTCGGTCGAAAACCAAGGAGAGAAGGACTTCCGATTGTCGTTCCTTTCAAAGGGGAGAAGTTTTTGCGGTTTGTTGTGTGGTTTCCACCTGAGAACAATTGAGTTCGGAATTTTCCGTTTGCCGTTGCATTTTTCGGAGGGTAGGATTTTCCGTTTGCCGTTGTGTGCAAGAGGGAAGTCGGCTGCGGTTTATATGAATCACCACCCGAAAACCATGGGGTTCAGCACCTTCCACTTTCCGTTATACTCTACAAGGGTTATGTCGTTTGAGGTCGTTTTGCCCTCCTCGTTGCCGTCTATGAAAACGGTCACGCGGTATTTTACCACATTGCCCGAAAGCTCCGATGCGTCTATCGTGCCGGAGATATAATCGGACGCGGACAGTAGGTTCAGTGCGATAGCGGCGTCGCTGTCGCTCACTTCGAGCTTTTCTTTTTTTTGGACTTCGACGGTGTAGCTTTCGCCGTAGTAATCCGAAAATCTCTTATGAGTCATTTTGTCAAGCGCCTTATATGCGCTCGAAAAGCTCGTGACATTGCTTTCGTAGCTTGATGTCAGGAACATGAAATACGCTTTTTTGTTGCCGTTGTGATATTTTTCGATGCTCAGCTCCCACTGGTCGCGCATGGTGACGATACAGTCTTTATCCGCTTTTTTTATCTCGCCGTTATAATAGTTTTTCAGGTAGTCGGCGGCGATATTTTCGGGGCGCGCCGAGGAAACGGCAGAGCCGATTATGACGGTAACGGCGATAATGAGAACAAGAAGCCCGGATAATATTGCTGCGGTCTTGACCGGAAATTTCTTTTTTACGGACGGGGATTTGCCGTTTGAGCCGGCTGCGGCAGCATTGCCCGGGACGGTTGCCCCCGTTTCTCTTATCCGTGCGCCGCACTCGGAGCAAAAAACGGCGTTGTCTTCAAGAGAAGTGCCGCATTTCGGACAGAACATAATGATCCCTTCCTTTCGTAGTTTTAATTATATATCGGGAAAAACGGAATGTCAATAAAGGCGGTTTTCCTTGTATTTTCATCTCCGTGTATAATAAGCCGCCCCAAGCCGTTAAGCCGGGGCGGTATCGGTTGAAGTGTCGGGCTGCGTCAGCAGACCTTGCCGAACTTACGCGCGAGAATATCGAACCAGTTCTTGAAAATAGCGAACAGGCAGTCGATGAAGCCGTAGTCGAAGAAGGACTGCTTTTTCGAACCGTTTGCGGCGGCGTTTTCTTCTGCGTTGAGCAGGAACGCCTGCGTGTACAGAATTCCGCCCTCGCCGAACACCTCTGCGCGGACATAATTGCCGAGGGTGCCGGCGTAGTCGTTGAGGTCTATCACGGCGTCGTCCGCCTTTGTGACAGCGATGAGCTTGCCGTCGGATATCCAGCGCACGATGAGAGCGTCTTTGGTGTTCAGGCGGATGGTATCTTCGTTTTCGTCGATTTCAACAGAAGAAACCGAGGGGAAGGTGTCCACGGTCGTGAAGCCGTCTTTGAGTACGGAGTAGGTAACGGAAAGGCTTGAATCCGCGCTGAGCTTGCCGCTTTCGATATCGGCAAGACGGGTATCAAGCTCGTCAACCGTTGACCTGACCTTCTTATAGACATCGGTTTCGCCGTAGAATTCTTTGAGAGCGGACGCAATTTCGCGAAGCTCCTCGGGGTTGCCTATGCAGTGGGACGCGGCGAAGAAAGCGCCGTTTTCAAGGGATTTGCGTGCTTCCGCCGAGGTAAGGGAATTCATGAGAAGCATGGTAAAGCCTGTGTCGATAACATTGAGCTGGTGTGCGTCGGACGAAGCGATGGCAAGAACATTTTCGCCTTTTTCGGCAAAACGCGTGAGGAGCTTATCCCAGAGAATGCGGTCAAAGCGTGTTCTGTTGTCGCCCTTTGAGTTCATGTCTATGCCGAGGCAGCCGTCGTATCTGTCGAGCAGGTCGGCGTATTTGTTTATGTAGTAACGGTATACGGCGCTGTTTTCGCTGTACGCATTTTCGGCGCGAAGCTCATATCTCGCCTTGGTGTACTCGCCGGGGTGGTTTATAACGCAGATACCGCCGGCTTTATCAATGGAGCTTATCGCGTCCTCGTAAGTGGTGAGGGAATTGTCGTGATAATCGGTAAACCAGCTGTTGACATGAGCGTTTGCGGAGAGCGCGTTATTCTCAATGCCGTAGGGCAGACGGAGAATCTGCCTGCCGTTTGAGAGCGACAGATAATCGTCGCCGTTATCTGCTTTTGCGTATGAATACGAAATGCCGTTTTCGAAAGAGCCGTCCTTGCCGAGGTATTCAAGCTCGCCTTCGCTTCTGCCTATAAGGGAGAGGGCTTCGTGTATGAGCTTGTTCTCGTTTACGGTTTCCCATGTGTAGTTCACCGTTCCGTGGTCGGTGGTGGCTACGATATCAAAGCCGGTTTCAACATGGCGCTGAACACTCTCTTTGAGAGTGGGGTCACCGTCGGAGGCGTTTGTATGAGAGTGCAGAGCGGTCTTGTACTGTTTTACGGTGTTCCAGTCAACGCTCTTATACGGATTTGAAATGGTGTAGCTGCCGTTTTGGGCTGCTGCCGACACCGTGACGACTGCCGACAGGCACATGAGCACGGCGAGAAAAACGGACAGTATCTTTTTTGCATTTTTCATTTTGTTTCCTCCGTTGTTGTTTATACGCTTTAAATATACCATACGGGGCGGGCGGTTTCAATAATTTTTTTAAGGTTTTACAATTTACGGTTCTCGGGCGCGGTCTTTTTCTTCGGCGCGGCGGCGGCAGCAAGGGCGTTTACGCTGTCTGCTCCGAAGATGAGAAGGGTTTTCGCCGCTTCGTTGAGTGTTGCGTGAGTTGTCATTATATCGTCGACGAGAATAACATTCGCGTTTTCAATCATGGGTGTATATTTCCGCTTGACTTCAAAGGTCGCTGCGACATTTCCGGTTCGTTCGAGCATACCGAGGTCGTGCTGAGCGCCGGAGAAGGTGAGCTTTTGAAGAGCGTTTGCGTACGGGACTCCGCTGAGCTTTGACAGTTCTTTTGCGAGTACCTCCGCCTGATTGTAGCCGCGCCGCAGCTTTTTCAGCGGATGCATCGGGATGGGGACGATAACCGAAGCGTTCCGGATTATTCCGCTCTCCGCCGCTGCGTTGAACATCTGTTTCGCAAGCAGTCTGCCGTAGAAAAGCCTTCCTCTGAATTTGAAGCTGCGCACGGAATTTTTCACCTTGCCCGAGTAGAAGAAGGCGAAAACAGCCTTGATGAAAAAGTGTCTGCCCGTGCAGATACAGCCGTTTCGCTTCTGTCCGCAGACATCGCAAAAGCCCCTGCCGTAACGGAAGTGGACACGCGCTTTTACGCATTCGCGGCAAAGCTCCTCGTCTGCCGATATCACTTTTCCGCAGCCGCAGCACTTGTTCGGGAACAGAAAAGATGCGGCTTTATCGATACGGCTCATAGTGCTTTGAGTCTTTTCAGCTCTCTGTACACGCGTGCGACCGGGAAGCCCATGACATTGTAAAAGTCGCCCGCGATACCCTTGACGAGCAGTGCGCCCTTGCCCTGAATGCCGTACGCACCGGCTTTGTCGAACGGTTCGCCGGTAGCGATATAGTCTGCAATATCGCTGTCGGAGAGAACATTGAATTCGACCTCAGTTTTGTCGGCGAAAAGTGCGGTGCCGTTCGGGGAGTTTATAAAAACACCGGTGAAAACGGTGTGCGTTCTGCCTGAGAGAGTCGAAAGCATTTCCTTTGCGCTCTCCGCGTTTTTCGGCTTGCCGAGAATTTTGCCGTCTATAAATACGACGGTGTCAGCCGATATCACAGTATCGTCCGGCGAACAGAGCGGAATGACCGCCTCTCCCTTTTGTTTTGCGAGCGATTCGACGATAAGCTCGGGCGGCTGTGAAAAATCGGTTTTTTCCTCACAGTCCGAAACCCGTACGGTAAACGCATCGGTTATATATGCGAGCAGCTCGCGTCTGCGCGGCGAGCCTGATGCAAGAATTAGAGCCATGTCTGTTCCTCCGTTTTTACCGGGGCGGACGGGCGCTCCGGGACTTCATACCGGAAATTATACTCCTGTTTTGACGCGGTTTCAAGTGCGGCGGGGAAAAACGGCTTTGGAAAACGGACGAAAACGGACGAAAACGGCGAAAGCCGTCGCGATAAAGAGCAAAAACGCTCCGCTGCCGCCTTTTTGAGTGGTAAAACAGACTGCATGGTATTTCCGGGCGGCAGAGCAGACTTAAATATTGATGTTCTAAATATTTAACATCATATTTAACGCGGTATTGAACACATGATCTTAATAATAAGCGTGTGTTTTTACGAAAAATCCCGCAAAAAACCGTAAATTTAAGAAAAACACTTGCATTGAACGAAAAGATGTGTTATAGTCAGCATATAATGTATTGACATTGAGTGGGGCAACCCGCTCTTTTGTTTTGATTGGGGCGGTGAGGCGGTCCGTCTGCCGTCTCTGGCTCATAAAAAACGGAGGCGATATAATTGGCTGAAAAGAAAAAAGGCGGCAGCGTTGTGAACGCCGTCTGGTCCCTCGCAGAACCGATAGTTACTTCGCTCGGTCTTACACTTTGGGATATCAGGTACCAGAAGGAGGGCGCGAACCGTTATCTCCGGATAATCATTGACAAGGACGGCGGCGTGGGTATTGACGACTGCGTTGCGGTCAACGACGCGCTTGATGCACCTCTTGATGAGCTTGACCCCATAAGCGAGCCTTACAACCTGCAAGTCTGCTCCGCCGGAATAGAACGCGAGCTTATCAGGGACTTTCACTTCGAAAAGTATATCGGAGCAAAGATAATCCTGAAACTGCGCAGCGCCTACAACGGAGTTAAGCTTCACAAGGCTGTTTTGGGTGGATATGCGGACGGCGCCGTCACGGCGGTGTTCTCGGACGGAAGCGAGCATACCTTCGAAAAAAACGAGATAACAAGCGTTAAGCTTGATGATTTTGACGGGTGCTTTTAAGCCCGTTGCAGCGAATAAAAACTGAAAGGACAGATTGGAAAAATGAATAACGAACTGCACAATGCGATAATGCTTTTTCAGAAAGAAAAGGGAATATCGGCTGATGTGTTATGCGAAAAAATATGCCTCGCCGTTTCAACTGCGGCTAAAAAGGAATTCGGTCTTAAAGACGGGGAGATAATCTGCACGATGGATCCCGAAACCTACGATATCTCCATTTTCAACCGCAAGACCGTAACCGACGATGTGCTTGACCCCGACACCGAGATAAGCATCGAGGACGCGCAGAAATATAAGCGCGGCGCAGTTGCGGACGATGTGGTGGATGTTCCCCTTAAAATGGAGAACCTCGGCAGAATAGCCGCTCAGAGCGTTAAGCACACAATAAGACAGAATGTAAGAAACTACGAGCACGACAGAGAGTATCAGGAGCTTCAAGGCAAGAATAACGAGATGATAACCGCAAAGGTTCTTTCCGTTAACCCCGTTACGGGCGACGCTACCGTTGAGATAGCGAAAACCGAAGCGCTTCTTCCCAAGAAAGAGCAGCTCCCGAACGAGGTCCTTGCGGTGGGTGATTTCGTGAAGATATATGTCGTAGATGTTATCTCCACACCCAAGGGACCGAAGGTGCTGCTTTCGAGAACGCACTCCGGACTTGTCAGAAGGCTGTTTGAGCAGGAAGTTCCCGAGATATACGACGGAACGGTCATAATCAAGTCGATAGCCCGTGAGGCAGGCTCGAGGACCAAGATAGCCGTATGCGGCAAGGACCCCGATGTTGACGCGGTCGGCGCGTGCATAGGCGCAAGAGGCGCCCGTGTCAACGCGATAGTCGAAATGCTCGGCGGCGAAAAGATAGACATAATAAAGTATTCGGACGATCCTGCCGAGTTTATCGCAGGCGCGCTTGCACCGGCTGAGATAGTAGAGGTCGAGATTCCCGATCCCGAGGAAAAGAGCTGCCGCGTGTCCGTTCCCGAAAATCAGCTTTCGCTCGCGATAGGCAACAAGGGGCAGAATGCCCGTCTTGCGGCAAGGCTTACGGGCTGGAAGATAGACATCAAGCCCTTCTACGGCGACACCAGACCCATGATTCGTCTGTGACGGCGGTGAGAGCTATGCAGCAGAAAAAAACACCGATGAGAAAATGCACGGGCTGTAATGAGATGAAACCGAAAAAAGAGCTTGTGCGTATAGTAAAAAGTCCCGAGGGCGACATAAGCGTCGACCTTACGGGAAAAAAGTCCGGCAGAGGGGCGTACATCTGTAAGAACACCGACTGTCTTTTGAAAGCGAAAAAGGGCAGCAGGCTTGAAAAAGCCTTCGAATGCAAGGTTCCCCCCGAGGTGTACGACAGACTCTGTAAGGAGATCGCCGATGAATAAAACTCTTTCCCTTATGGGGATGGCAAGGCGTGCCGGGAAGCTCGGCATAGGTCACGACGCGGTTTTTACCGCAGTACGCAGCAGCAAGGCGGCGGCGGTGATACTGACAAGTGACGCGTCGCAGCGGCATTTACGGGAGCTTGAAGCGGCTGGTTTTAACGGGCGCGTGATAACATTGTCCGAAACAATGGACGAGGTCGGGTGCGCCGTGGGAAAACGAAGCTGTATTTTCTCGGTTGAGGACGCCGGTTTTGCCGGGGCGATCGAAAAGACCGTTTAACTGTGAGGAGGACTCAGAATGGTAGTAAAATACAAGATACATGAGCTTGCTAAGGATTTCAACATAAAGAGCAATGTGATACTCGATTTCTTCAAGTCGAGAGGGGACGAAGCGAAAAAATCGCAGACCGTCCTTACGACAGACGAGCTTGATATGGTTTTCGATTATCTTACGCAGAAAAACAGCGTTGAGAGCTTTGACGCTTATTTCGCGATGAAGAAGCCCGAGCCGCCCAAAGAGGAAAAAGCCGAGAAGGCAGCCGACGCTGCGGAAAAAGCTCCGGCAAAGGCTCCTGCGAAGGCTTCTGCCGAAGGCGCACAGGGACACAAGGCGAAAGAGCCTGCCGATAAAAACGGCGCAAAGAACACAAAGGCGCAGCAGAACGGCAAGGGCACATCGGAAGGCGGCAGAGAGAGCACTCCGGCAAAGCAGCAGGGGGCAGGCGCACCGGCTGCTAAAAATTCGTCGGATGCAAAGCCCTTCAAGAAAAAAGAGAACAAAAACACCGACAGCACCTTTGTTCAGTCGAGAACAAAAGGCGAGAGAAAGACCGTCAACACCCGTAACGAGGACATTGAGCTTGATAAGTACAACGAGCGCTACGAAAATGTTTCCGGTACGGCTGTGACCGACCGTGTCAACGACAGCTCGCGCAAGCAGAAGATCAAACAGAAATCACAGCAGTACAACAAAAAGCAGGGTACCCGCTCGCGCCGCAAGGAAACGGAAGAAGAGCGCAACGCAAGAATCCAGATGGAGCGTTCGCATAGAAAGATCGTTGTTACGATAGGCGACACGATAACCGTCGGCGAGCTTGCCGCGCAACTCAAAATGACTGCTGCCGAGGTCATCAAAAAGCTGTTCACCTACGGCATAATGGCAGGTATCAACGAGAGCATTGACTACGATACCGCCGCAATAGTCGCAAGCGAACTCGGCGCAAAGGTTGAGCGCGAGGTCGTTGTAACGATAGAGGACAGAATCATAGACGCGACCGAGGACAACGAAGAAAACCTTGTTCCGCGCAGCCCCGTCGTCTGCGTTATGGGTCATGTCGACCACGGTAAGACTTCGCTTCTCGACGCTATCCGTCACACGAACGTAACCTCCACCGAGTCGGGCGGTATTACGCAGCACATAGGCGCATACAGAGTAAATCTCGGCGGACAGGAGATAACCTTCCTTGATACTCCCGGTCACGCAGCGTTTACCGAAATGCGTGCAAGAGGTGCAAAGGCGACCGATATCGCCGTCCTCGTTGTTGCAGCCGACGACGGTATCATGCCGCAGACGATAGAAGCGATAAACCACGCAAAGGCAGCCGATATTTCGATAATCGTTGCCATCAATAAAATGGATAAGCCCGGTGCGCAGCCCGACAGAGTATTGCAGCAGCTCACCGAGTATAACCTCGTTCCCGAGGAGTGGGGCGGAGATACCATCTGCGTACCCGTTTCGGCTAAAACGCACGAGGGCATAGATAAGCTGCTCGAATCTATTCTTCTCGTAGCGGAGATGAAGGAGCTTAAAGCCAACCCGAACCGCGCCGCAAAGGGCGTTGTAATCGAAGCCCGTCTTGACAAGGGCAAAGGCCCCATAGCTACACTTCTCGTTCAGAACGGTACTCTCAGAAGCGGCGATATCGTCGTTGCGGGTACTGCGGTCGGCAGAGTAAGAGTTATGACCGACTACAAGGGCAGACGCGTCAAGGAGGCAGGCCCCTCGATTCCCGTTGAGGTCATGGGTCTCGGCGAGGTTCCCGGTGCCGGCGATATGTTTGACGCCGTCAGCGACGAAAAGCTCGCAAGAGAGCTTGTCGAGCAGAGAAAGCAGAAGATCAAAGAAGAGCAGTTCAAGGCGTACCACCGCGTTACGCTCGATACGCTGTTCTCAACCCTTGAAGAGGGCGAGCTTAAAGAGCTTGACATAGTCGTCAAGGCGGATGTTCAAGGCTCGGTCGAAGCTCTCACGCAGAACCTCGAAAAGCTCTCCAATGACGAAGTACGCGTCCGCGTTATCCACGGCGGCGTAGGTGCGATCACCGATTCCGATGTTATGCTTGCGGAGGCATCCAATGCCATTATAGTCGGCTTCCATGTCCGTCCGGACGCGACCGCACAGGCTCATGCAGAGCGCAGCAAGATAGAAATGCGTATGTACTCCGTCATTTACGACTGCATTGAGGATGTTCAGGCTGCCATCAAGGGTATGCTTGCTCCTAAGTTCCGCGATGTCGAGCTCGGTAAAGCCGAGGTCAGACGCGTATTCAGACTTTCGAGCGCCGGAACCATCGCAGGCTCGTATGTTCTCTCGGGCAAGGTCGCGAGAAACTGCAAGATAAGGGTAGTGCGCGACGGCATAGTAATCGCCGATGACGCGATAGCCTCGCTCAAACGCGAAAAGGACGACGCGAAGGAAGTCATGTCCGGCTATGAATGCGGAATAGGACTTGAAAAATATAACGATATTAAAGAGGGCGATATCCTCGAAGCGTATCTCGTTGAGGAATACCGCGACGCGTGATAAGCCCGGAAAGGATAAGTTCCCATGGGATATAAATCGGACCGTACCGCCGAAGATATAAAAAGGGAGCTTACGGTTCTTGTCAGAGAACTTAAAGACCCCAGAGTCAATGCCGCCGTTCTCACCGTTGTGAGGGCGGAGGTGGCTCACGACCTGTCGTTTTGCAAGGCGTATGTAAGCTCGCTTGAAGGGATAGACTCCGCAAAAGCAGTCTGCAAAACGCTCAACGGCAGCGCAAAAGGCTATATCCGCCGCGAGCTCGGCGGGAGGCTCGGACTCCGCAAAACGCCCGACCTTAAATTTATAGCCGACGATTCAATAGAAAAGGGCATCGAGATGTTCAAAAAGCTCTACGATGCCGAAAAAAGGGAAAATCAATGAATGTAACACACAAAGAAGCATGGCATATTCTTACCGAACAGGACGATATACTCATTCTCACTCACCGCGCGCCCGACGGCGACGCGGTCGGGAGTCTGTGCGCACTTTTCAAGGTGCTTACTTCGCTCGGCAAACGGGTGGGCTTTATTATCGACACCGTACCGAAGTCGCTTGCCTTTCTCACCGAGGGGATGACTTCCCCCGAGTTTGAGCCGAAGTGCGTAGTCACCGTTGATGTCGGCGACAAAAAGCTCCTCGGCGAAGCGCTCGAAAAGGAATACGGCGGCAGAGTTCTTTTGAACATCGACCACCACGCGACAAATGTTCTCTTTGCCGAGAATACTCTGCTTGACGCGGCGGCTGCTGCTGCAAGCGAAGTGCTGTACGATATGTTTACGCAAAACGGCATTGAGATCACTCCCGAAATCGCCATGCCGCTCTATGTGGGTATTTCGACCGACACGGGCTGCTTCCGTTACGGCAACACCACCTCTGCGACCATGCGCGCCGCAGCCGCACTCATGGATACGGGGATAGACACCGCCACGGTGAACACGGATATTTTCGACACGAAAACAAGAGAATACGCCGCTTTTGAAACCATGGCGATGAACTCGATGAAAATGTACTGTGACGGCAAGGTCGCACTTTTGCTGCTCACCAAGGATATGTACCGCCGCGCGAATATCGCGGAAAACGAAACACAGGGCATAAACGCTTTGCCGCGTCAGATAGCCGGTGTTCTTGTCGGCATTACGATAAAGGAGCGCGAGGGCGGAAACTACCGTATTTCCGTCAGAACCCGCGAGCCTGTCGATGCTGCCGAAATATGCGCGCTTCTCGGAGGCGGCGGACACCGTCAGGCGGCGGGATGTGAGCTGACGGCAAATCCCCGTACCGTTATTTCCACCATTCTTAAATACACGGAAGAAACTCTTAAAGAGCAGGGGCTGATCTGATGAACGGCTTTGTCATTCTCGACAAAAGCGAAGGGATGACCTCCTTTCGGGCGTCCTCGTTTCTGCGCAGGATATACGGCGAAAAGAAAACCGGGCACACCGGAACGCTCGACCCTATGGCGACAGGCGTTTTGCCCGTTGCCATAGGCAGAGCCACCCGTTTTATAGATTTTCTGCCGCAGACAGATAAGGGCTACGAAGCCCGTATGCGCTTCGGACTGACGACCGATACCCTCGATATAACCGGGAAGGTCATAAGCGAAGCACCGGCAGATATTACGCTTGATGACATAAACGGCGTTCTTCCGGCTTTTACGGGCGATATAATGCAGATGCCGCCTATGTTTTCGGCGCTGTCGGTAGGAGGAAAAAGGCTCTACGAGCTTGCGAGAAAAGGCGAGGAGATAGAGCGTGAAAAACGCCCCGTCACGGTTTATGAAATCACGGCTGCCGAAGCCGAAAACGGCGAATTCAAGCTCACCGTTCACTGCTCGAAGGGGACATACATCCGGTCGCTTATTGCCGATATCGGTGAATCGCTCGGGTGCGGCGCGTGCATGACCGCGCTCAGACGGACTCTATCAAACGGATTCACGCTCTCGGACGCACACACCGAGGAGGAATTAAAGCAGCTTGCCCCCGGCGGCGTGCTGCCCGTTGACGCGCCTTTCGGAAATTTCCCCGGCGTTTCTCTGTCGAAAGCTCAGTCTGTGCGTTTCAAAAACGGCGGAGAGCTGTTCACGCAGAGGGTGAACGGCGCAGAGCAGACAGGACTTTACAGAGTATATTCAAACGAAGGCGAATTCCTCGGCTTAGGCGAGGTGAGCGCCGAGGAAAAAGAGCTTATCAAGGCCCGCAGAGTTATTTGATTGTTTAGTTGCGCAGCGCTGCCCGATTGCGCATTATTATATTGTTGCTTGACTGTTTATTACTTTTGTTATTATGGATAAAACAAAGAGAGCCGTTGCGCTCGGTTATTTTGACGGACTTCATATCGGCCATGCCGATGTCCTTGGAAAGGCACTTGGTGCGTCCCGGGACGGACTTACTCCGGCTGTGATGCTTTTTGACGCTCCTCCCTCAGAGGTCGTGTCGGGCATCACGGTCCCCCGTCTTATGACCGACGGCGAGCGCGACCGCATTCTGGAAGGCTCCGGCTTTGAGCTGCTGCGCGTTTCGTTCGGCGATATCAGAGATATGTCCGCCGCGGAGTTTGTCGAAAGCGTCCTTGTCGAAAAGTTCAACGCCGCCGAGGTCTGCTGCGGATTTAACTATTCCTTCGGAAAAAACGGCGCAGGCAGCAGCGAAACACTCAAAGATCTTTGTGCAAATTACGGGATAGATGTTTTGGTAAGCGGCGAAGTGCAGTCGAACGGCGAACAGATAAGTTCAAGCGCGATAAGAAGATATATCGAAAACGGAGAGATAGAACGGGCGAACGAAATGCTCGGCTATTCCTTCGGTTTCACTTCTCCCGTGTTTTCGGGCGATCACCGCGGCAGACTTCTCGGTGCGCCGACAATAAATCAGTTCCTGCCGGAGGGGCTTGTTACGCCGAAATTCGGCGTGTACGCATCCGTTGCGGAGGTCGACGGAAAGCTGTTCCCGGGAGTTACCAATATAGGCAAGCGTCCGACCTTTGACGGCGCGAGTATGCGCAGCGAAACATTCATTCTCGGATTCAGCGGCGACCTGTACGGGCGCAGCGTTACCGTGCGCCTTGTGTCGTTCATTCGCGGAGAGATGAAATTCTCGTCCGCAGACGCACTCAAAGAGCAGATAGTACGCGACGAGCGGAGCGCGGCGAAAATAACGGAAAACAGGCTCGGAGAGATTCACGGCGCGAAAATAAAAAAAATATAAAAAAAGTGTTGACAAGCGGCGTCCTATCCGATATAATTACTATGCTGTTGTTGAGCAGCGAACGAATGGAAACGGCGGGATAGCTCAGTTGGCTAGAGCACTCGGTTCATACCCGGGGTGTCGTTGGTTCAAATCCTACTCCCGCTACCATTTTTTAAGTTAACACGGCCCGGTGGTCAAGCGGCTAAGACACCGCCCTTTCACGGCGGTAACACGAGTTCGATTCTCGTCCGGGTCACCACGGTAATATTAAACAAAGTCCTCGGAAATATCCGGGGACTTTGTGCTTTGCAAGTATCTCAAATAAAATTTTGATAGTATAATTTTCGGACGATACCGGTGTTCGGTACCGTCTTTTTTTGCGTTTCCCGTTTTTGTGCGTATGCCCGTATTTCGGGCATTTGTTATTTGTCTGCTATTCCGAGCAAAATATCAACGGCGTTTTGTACATCGGTCTTTTCGCGATAGGCCGTTATGACTTCTTTTTCGTGGGGCGTCAGTTCTTCATCGCTTAAATGCACATCCAAAAGACTGCTCGGTGATACATTGAGGGCACGGCAGATTTTGCCGATAATATCCGCGTCGGGTCGGTTTATTCCCTGTTCCCAGTTTGAAACTCTGTTTTTTGTTACATCTATTTTTTGTGCCAGCTGCTCCTGTGTCAGTCCGCTTTTCTTACGGAAAAAACGAATTCTTCCGCCGATTTCGTATTTCAAAAAAATCACCTCGCTGATAAATAGTATACACGAAAACAAGGAAAAAGCAAGGATAAAATCAAGAAATACTGTACTTTTCTGTTGACTTCACAGACAATCTGTGTTATTATAAATGAAAGTACAGTAATCCTGTATTTGCGGAGGCGAATATATGGAAGTTTATAAAAAAGTACGGGCATATATAGAGGAAAACGGATATAAACAGCTGGCGGTGGCGCAAAAAGGCAAAAATCACAATGCTCGAAGATGAAATTCAGTTTAATAAAGAAACATTGGCTGCGTTATATGAAGCCACCGGATTGATTTCGAGCCGTTACAGAGATGCCGAATGGCTTATGTGGATGTACGAGGATATGAGTACATCCGATCATGATATCGCGCGCGCCACGGATTTAATGAATGCGGAGCGTCAGATTGAAGAAACCAAAAGGGCGGGTGAAAAAACGGCGGATGCAATTAACAGTATGCATTCTTCTATGATGTCTGGTTTTAACGCTGTATACAGTGCCATAGATGAAGGCAACGAAGAGCTGTTCAGAATGCGCCGTACACAAAATCTTGCAAATACCACGGGAATTATTCAAAGGTATAATCTTAATAA
>JAEDGF010000043.1 GCA_016297645.1 Clostridiaceae bacterium | reverse complement strand
TTGACATTCACTGAATGTCAAACCACAGGCATATAATAGCATATAATTTCCTTATTGACAAGCACTAAATGTCAAAAGGAGCAAAAAAATATGTTTATAAACAAAACCGAAGATGGATTCAACAATATTTGCGGAAAAAGAATTACCGAAAAACGGATTGCAATGGGTTTGTCGCAGCGCGAACTGGCGGATAAGTTGCAGCTTATCGGACTGGACATAGACAAAAATGCAATTCAGCGTATAGAATGCGGAAAAAGATTTGTAACGGATATTGAAATCAAATATTTATCAAGGGCGTTGGAGTTGTCGTATATCGAGTTGCTTGGAGAGTAAAAAATGTCGCAAATTATAAATAGTGGCAAAGTGTGGAATTTGTGGGGACGGTTGCGGTTTTCAGTTCCGTCTTTTGTTGCGGCGGATGCGGTTGATGTGGCGCTCAAAGCTGCCGTTGTTTATTATCTCCGCGAGGACAAGCTGCTCGAAGGTCGGCACGGTGCAGGAATAGAAGCCGAGCTTTTCGTAAAAAAGCGCAGTCAGTTTTTTCGGCAGCACCATGTAACCCACGCGCATGGACGGGGAAATGGTGCGCGAAAATGTGTTCAGGTATATAACATTGTCGTTATGCGACAGCGCATAGAGCGTTTCCATGGGCTGGGAGGAAACGGAGAACTCCGAACCGTAGTCCGACTCGATGATAAACCTTTCTTTTTTGTTTGCCCAGCTGATATACTCATGCCGTTTTGACGCGGACGCGGTAACGCCCGAGGGGAAGCTGCGGTAGGGGGTTGTGTGGAGAATATCCGCTTTTGAATTTGTCAGTGCGCGGCTGTCGATACCGTTTTCGGCAAGCGGCAGACGCTCACAGGTAATACCGGCGGTGGAGTATATCTGCTCGATTTTGTCGTACGAGGGGTACTCGATCGCGTATATTTTATCTCTGCCGAACAGCTCCGTTATGAGCCGATAGAGGTACTCCGCGCCCGAGCCGATTATAATTTGTTCCGTTTGTGCCGTTATTCCGCGGTTGCGTGCGAGATATTTTTTTATTGCTTCCCGCAGTTCGAGGCTTCCGGAGTTCGGTGTTTTTTCAAGTATCAGCTTGCCGTAATCCGAGAGGACGCGGCGCATTGTCCTGCTTAAAACATCCACCGAAAAAAAAGGATAGTCATTTTGTACGGGCAGTCTGTGTTCGGGTGTTTTTTCTTCAACGCCCGGCAGCGCAAAGCCGTCCGACCGCCGGAACAGGACGAAATAACCGCTTCTTTCCCTTGACGCGGCGTAACCCTCGTCGCACAGCAGATCCAGTGCGTGTTCGACCGTAATTACGCTTACGCCCGTTTCCTCCGCGATGAGCCGCTTTGACGGCAGCTTTGTGTTGAACGGATACACATCGGCGATAATATCGTCGCGCAGCAGCTTATAAAGTTGAAGATAGACGGGGTGTTTTGTTTTATCAATAATGTAATTCATCTGGTTATAACTCTTTTCTTGTATCTGACTATTTTATATTACCAAAAAGTATTATACACTGTATCAAAACAACAAGCAAGGGGAAATAAGAAATGAAAGACACAAGCAAAAATGTAAAGCGCACCACCGTGTGGCTCTGCACAACGGCGGTATTTATGGGAAT
Organism: Clostridiaceae bacterium; assembly: GCA_016297645.1. GTDB lineage: Bacteria > Bacillota > Clostridia > Oscillospirales > Acutalibacteraceae > RUG806. Next base: position 13,470 of record JAEDGF010000043.1, on the reverse strand, counting down.
GAACATAGCGCTCAGCTCGTTCGGAGTTCCCGTCCCGGGCGGACACCTTTATATGAATGATATAGTGATATGCACCGCTGCTATTTTGTTCGACCCTCTCGCGGCATTCCTTGTCGGCGGCGTCGGCGCGTTCTTGGGCGATATGCTGTTTTACCCGGTTGCAATGTTTGTTTCGCTTGCAACTCACGGCTTACAGGCAGTTGTGATTTCGATAATATCGCACTATACGCTGAAAAAGCACCCGGCGGCAGCATCCGGACTCGGTGTGACCGTAGGCGCCATAATAATGGTAGTCGGCTATTCTCTCGGACGCGCGTTCGTCTATGCAAAACCCGAAACGGCTCTCTTAAAGCTCCCGTATCAGATATTACAGGCGGCAGTCGGTGCGATAGTCGCAATGCTTATCTGCCACAAGCTCGGTCTGTACAAGCTCTATAAAGAAAGAATTGCCGCAAAGCTGAAATAAAAACAGGCTTTCGGACGGAAGCTTATACTGTTTGCGAATCTCATAAAAAATCGAAAGTAATAATATACAAATACGAAAACGCTGCCGGGCATTTGCCTGACAGCGTTTTTCGGCTTGACTGGGTTTCGCTCTCGTCAAGCTGTTTGCAGATTTGGTTTATTTGAAGCTCTTTATTATTTTTACGAGTGCTTCCGTCATTATTGAAAGTGATTTCACCGGGATATATTCGCGTATACCGTGGAAGTTCATTCCGCCGGTGGGGAGGTTCGGGCAGGGAAGTCCTTGCCACGAGAGTACTGCGCCGTCCGTGCCGCCCCTTATTGGGACGCACTCGGGCGTGACTCCGCATTCACGCAACGCATTTTCCGCGCGTTCTATGAGGTGCATATGCGGTGCAATCTTTTCCGCCATGTTGTAGTAGCTGTCGGAGAGTGCGAGCGTAAGCGTTCCTTCGCCGTATTTTTCGTTCAGATTCGCGACAAGGGAAGTCATAAACGCCTTTTTCTCGATGAACTTCTGCATATCGTGGTCGCGGATTATAATGTGGACGCGTGCTTCCGTCATGGACGCGTTTATGTCGCACACATGGTAAAAGCCCTCGCGGTTTTCGGTGTTCTCGGGGCGCTCGTTTTCGGGGAGCGACATCACAAGCTCGCTTGCGATAAGGCAGGCATTTTTCATAACGCCCTTTGCCGAGCCGGGGTGTACGCCCACGCCTTTTATTGTGATAACTGCGGAGGCAGCATTGAAGTTCTCGTACTCTATTTCACCGACTCTGCCGCCGTCTACGGTGTAGGCAAAGTCGCAGCCGAGCGTTTTGACATCAAGTCCTTCGGCACCTCTGCCGATCTCCTCGTCCGTCGTAAAAACAATGCGCAGCTCCGTGTGGTCATCGCCCGAAACAATGAGCTTTTCGACAGCTGACATAATTTCGGCAATACCGGCTTTATCGTCCGCGCCGAGAAGCGTTGTTCCGTCGGTCACGACAAGCTCCTCGCCGATATATTCCTCAATTCCGGGGCATAATTCCGGCGTGAGCGAAACGGTGTCGTTCAGCTTCATTTCGCCGCCCTTATATACCTCGATACGGGGACGGACATTCTCGCCCGGTGCGTCCGGCGCGGTGTCCATGTGTGCAATAAGCCCGAGGACGGGTGCGTCCGTCAAGCCCTTTGCCGGGAGAGTGGCGATAACATTTCCGCATTTATCGGTATGCACATCGTACAAGCCGAGCGTTTTCAGTTCGCCCGAGAGGTGCTGCCCGAGTACATTCTGACGGTCGGTGGAGGGGGAAGCGTCGGAGTTTTCGTCCGAGGTGGTATAAAAACCGACATATTTAAGAAATCTGTCAAGTGTGTTCATGATTATCAGTCAAGTCCTTTTTCATCGAAATCAAACACGGTTTGAAGTGCTATTTCAATGGTTTTTTCGATAGTTGAGGGAACAAGGATATCGGGAGAATCAAGACGGGTATGATAATATCTTGCAGGTGCCGGATCCATTGCTACGAAGCTTGCAGCCTTGCAGCATGCCTGTGAAGCGGCGGCAGCGTCGGTCGAGCCGAGCGGAATTGCGCCGAACGGGATATCTTTACCGCACTTTGCTGCGGCATTTTTCAGAAGATTGCATACGGAGATATCATTTTTAACAAGTCCGTTGAGATCCTTTGTGTATATCTCCATGTATTCCTCGTCGCGGATGGTGTCAAAGCCTACGAATATCGTTTCAACGCCGTCGTTGAGCATTTCGGGGTGAGCAGCAAAGAAAGCCTTTGAACCTCTGAGTCCGCATTCCTCGCCGCCTGCAAGCAGTGCAACGACCTCTGTGTTTTCGAAGCGGATGTCGTTGTCCGAAAGGAATTTGAGCACGGAATTTGCGATATAGCAGCCCGTGAGGTCGTCATTCGCGCCGGGAACATGGTGCTTCTGGTCGGTGAATTTGAACAGCGCGCCGAAAGCCGGGGCAAATGCAAGCTGACCGAGAGCAAGTCCTTTTTTGAGCTTGTCGTTTTTCGATTTGAGCAAAACGGCGGTCGAAACCATATCGTAAACAAGTCCCGCGACGGCGTAGCCCGCAACGGTGACAACGCCCTTCGAGCCGAGCTTATAGGTGTATGTCCACTCGGGAGCGGAGTCCGTATGACCGGAGATTATTATACGGCGCTTTGTTTCACCGGAGGCTTTTCTTACTGCAATAACATTGCCGGACTGCATTTTTTTGAAAAGCGGATCGAGCGGCTGTTTGTAAAGTCCGAATTCGCCCACAACGCTGCCGAGCGCCGCACCGAGGAGCGGAACGGAAACAGCCGAGAGCTTATTCTTTTTGAATGCGCCTGCGATATTTGCTGCGGTGGACGCCATAAGCAGTCCGCCGGCAATTGGAACGAAGGACATAAATGCCTTGGGGTGAACATCGAAGGTCTCGCGCGTTACGGAGTCGGCGTATGCTTTGAGCTGCTCGCCCATGTACTCCTGCGCGTTCTTTTCGTTTTCGCTGCCGCAGCCGCGAGGACCAAATTCATTGCAGATGTGAGTGATGTTTTTTACCGTGTTTTCGGCATATGCGGAGATTTTTTCCTTTGCGTTTGCCGATACCTCTCTGAAATCCATGTTCGTATTTTCCTCTCTATTATTATGTAAAAGTTTTTATACAATATTAAAAGGCATACGGTTTTTCGGTATGCCCTTTAATACCGGAATTAACTCTGTCGTTTTATCCCCGGCTGCGGCTTTCGTGCCGTACTTGCCGGAGAGATACTTTTTGCCGTCCCTCTCTTTTGCGGCAAAAGTATTTCAGTCAATGCGCTCTTTGGTGAATCTTTCGAGTTCTTCGCCGCAGTGCGCGCATTTATAAGCATAAACATTGAAGCCAAGCTTGGGGTGCTCCTCGACAAGCACGGGAGCAGGATCCTTGATATGGTTCTTTTTGGGAAGCGTTGTTGTGTAAGTTTTGCCGCAGCGCGTGCAGGTGTGAAGGACAGCGCCTGCCTTTTTGCAGGTGGCTTCGATTCTGTCCGTTTCGGCGTAGTCGTGATTTGCCGGGTCGATTTCGGTTTCTCTCGTGTCGAGAACCGTGCCGCACTCGATGCAGCGCCGCACCTCAACGCCCTTTTCGGTGCAGTTGGGAGCCGAGCTTTCAGTCCAGCCCGAGGGGCGGTGGTTGAGCTTCGGCAGCACTTCCGTATAGTCGCCGCAGACGGTGCATTTGCCTATCATCGTTCCTTCATGCAGACAGGTCGCGGGAAGGGTTATCTTCGCCGTGCCGTCTATCGTGTCGTGCTCGATACGCTCGACATCCTCGGTGATGAGCTGCATACAAACCGAGCAGGTGTATTTAGCCGAGCCTTTTTCGGTGCAGGTCGGTTCTTTTATAACGGTGTATGTGCCTTCCTTTACGGTGTGGGGCAGACGGGGAATGATCTCCTCGTCGAGTATCTCGTTGCAGCGAGTGCATACGGTGACTGTTTTGCCCTCCGTACGGCACGAAACGGTGCTTACTCTGCGAGTCACCGTACGGTGTGAGCCGGGGCATTTGATTATTTCCGGTTCCTTGTCCGCTTCCTTTCCGCAGACCGAGCATATCCATTTTTGCAGACCGTCCTCGGTGCAGGTGGCTTCTTTGACCGTGACAAGCGTGTAGGTGTGACCGTTATTTGTTTCGGTGGTGGTCATTTTCTGCGCTCCGCAATTTTTGCAGGTGAGAAGGGTGTTTTCTCTTTTTGTGCAGCTGACTTTAACGCCCTCCCACTCGTGGTCGATAAGATCAATGTACTGGGTGCTTATGAGCTTGTTGCAGAATTTGCAGCGGTATTCGTAATAGCCCTGTTCGGTGCAGGTGGATTTCTTCACGAGAACTCTGCCGTTTGAAACATGACCGGGACTCGGCACGACCGCAGACGAATACAGCTTGCCGCAGTGCGCGCACAAAAATGCCGCTCTGCCGCTTTCGGCACAGGTCGCTTCTTTGAGTGTTACGGTACGGCTGCGCTGATGGCAGGCATCATCGAGTTCCACGGCGATTCTCAGCGCACAGCGTGCGTCGTCAATGGTGACTTCGTCGTCGGCGTTTGCGTCGTAGCGCCCGAAGTCCCCGTCGGGTATCGCGTTGAGCTTGACGGCGGCGCGGAGAATTCCTCTCGCGTCGTCTACCGTGACGCTCCCGTCTTTGTCGATGTCGGCGCAGACGCTGCAATAATCGGGATCTTCTGCAAATTCATATTCCGCCGCGCTGTCTGCCGCAAGGGCAGTGAGCGATGCCGCTATTATAACGAAAAGCGACAGGATCGCGGCTGATATCAGTTTTTTCATGTCAGACCTCCATGATATCAATTTTCGTATTTCTCCGCCCATTCCGAAAATGCTTTTTCCGTGTAAACGACGGGAATCTCCTCCGCCGCGTGTGCTCTGCGCACGCCGTTTCTGAGCGCGGATACAAGTGACGGGAGCAATTCGTTTGCCTTCGGGAGTGCGGTTTTCAGTTTGGAGAGGATGTATTTTACGGTGACGGAAACATCTCCGTCAGCCATTTCTATCTCTTTGTCCGAGATGAGCTTGCTTTCGAGGAAGTAGTCGACCGTGGCGGGGTTGAGATGCGTCAAGAATCCCCTTACTGCATCAATGAGCATCAGCTTGCTGCCGAACATAGTGAAGTAGCGGTACTGATAGCTCCACAGATTTTCCGTCGAAAAACGCTTGTCCCCGGTTGCCATCACCGCTCCCGCAAGCAGTTTTCCTGCTTTAAGCGACAGGTCTATTCCGCTGCCTTTAAGCGGGACTGTCATTCCGGCGCAGTCGCCTATTGCGGCGTAGCCGTTGCAGACTATTTTCGGGAGAGTCGAGCGGATGGGTATCATTTCGACCGAGCCGCCGCGCAGAAGCTCATCCCCGATAAACGGATACTCCTCGCGGAAATCGGCAAGAGCCGCGTCTATTTCGCCCTCCTCGAACGGAGCGAACTTGCCCAAAAACAGGTCGACGCATTTGTCCTTTGTCATTACCCAGTCCATGCCCGGGCGTCCCATATGGTATAAATGGACGGCATAGGGCGGATCGAGCATTGTGTCATCCTTTTTGTCGTAATAAGCGCGGAAGGTGCTTATCATATCATCGGTTGATATCTCGTTTACGATGTTGAATTTTTGCGGAAGTGAACGGCGGACGGGTGAATTAACGCCTGCCGAGTCGATAACGAGGTCGGCAAATACCACTTTTTCCTTGCCGCCGTCGTCGATTCGTATGCCGACGACCTCATCGCTTGCCGTGACCGCACCGCAGACGGACGCGCGAAACACGAATTTAACGCCCGCTTTTTTCGCTTCGCTTATAAGGTGCTTCAACAGCCCTTTTCTGTCTATGTATATCGAGGGACCGTCGGCAGGACGCTCCGGAATGACTACCTGAACCGTTTTTGACGGGTTCGTGAAGCTCATTTGCAGCGGACGCTCGCATATATATTTAGGGGGACGGGCAATGCCGGCGAAATCAAAAGAGGTGATGTCGATGGAATCCACCCAGTCGTGACCTATGTCTTTTTCGCTGCATTTCTCGTAGATCGTTACCTCGTATCCGTTGGAAGCAAGTGTTATGGCTGCGCTGAGCGCCCCGTGGCCCGCACCTGCCGCGATGATTTGCTTCTTCATGCTGTCTGCTCCTCTGTTGTTTGCTTTTCGCTGTCCGCTGCCGTGGTTATTTTTACTTTTTTACCCTCGGTGAGCGGGAATTGTGCCGGGTCTGACACTGTTTTTGATACGACCCGTTCGTTTTTCTTCAATCCGCCTAAAACTGCGGTGTTGCCTCCGGCTGAAAGCGCCGTGGTGATGTATTTTTTCGAAAGAACCTTCGTAAATCTGTTTACCGCCCAGACATAGCTTCCGTCCTTGTCGGTTATGATACACTCGTCCGGGACGAACGGGGTGTCGGTGCATTCATCCGTTATTATGCTGACGCTGACCTTTTCGCCGTCGGCAGCATTCATGGGCGCGTCCGGCTTTACATATATGAGAATGTTTGCGGATGCGGAAAATTCCTTCTCCGGCAGCACTTCTTTTAACTCGGAGGTAAGCTCCGTGTCGGCACTCTCGTTTTCTATCGCAGCGACCTTCGCTTCAAATTGCACTCCTGCGGAGCTCGTTATCATCGCCTTGTTCCCGACGGCGATATTCATAAGGTCGTACGAATTCTCGGGTATCACGGCGTAGGTCAAAATGGGGCTGCCCGCTGCCGCCGCGGTAACGACGGAACCGGGGGAGTCGTAGAGCTGCTGTACGGCACCGACCGTGACCGTATATATTTCGACCGTCGGTTTCTTTGAATTTGCAACGGCGGCTTTTATCCCGAGAGCGAGTACAATGACCGCAGCCAGTACGATAAGCGCCGTGTTTATGCGTTTGCGGTGAAGCCTGCGCTTTTTAGCCGCGTTGCCGCGCCTGCGGACCCGCTGCTGCTTTTTGAGCTGCTCCGCTTTTGTCGGCTGCCTGTTTTCGAGCAGTACGCCTTCGCCGCTGTCCCTTTCCCGTTTTGAAGTGAGGTCGGGGCGGTTTATAAGGTGCTCGGGAATACGGCTGTCGTCAACATCGAATATCCCGGAAATATCGGGCAGAGAGTTTTTGTTTTTGTCGTCGTCCATTATCTCACCGCTTTCCGTAGTATATAATAGGAGTTCTTTTTTAATATTATAATACATACTTATTAAAATAGGAATAACATTTTTGAAAAAAAGCGTATTATTGAGAGGAAAAACTATGAAAAACCGTAAAAGAAAGGTTTTGTCCGCAATCGTTTTGTGCTTTGCCGTGCTGCTGACCGGCTGCACGCACACCGATAGAATAAATACCGCCGAGCTTGAAAGACGAATGGCGCAGTATGATGAGCGTCTTGCCTTTTTTGACGGCGAGGTGTTTTATAACAAGCAGACCTTCTATACTTTTCTGAACTTTGAAAGTCCGCGTGATGTTCTTTTGACCGTTAAAAGCGACAAGTACGGCAGAGTGACGCGCGTGTCCGCTACGGCGGAAAAGAGCTTTGCCGGAAAAACCGGAGCCGGGTTCGAAACGGTCTGTCTTGCCGCAGCGGCAGCGCTGCTGCCCGAGGATACCGACAGTGCGGGACTTGTCGAGCAAGCCGGTCTGTATGATGAAACTGCGGCGGACGCAGGCGGTTTTTCTGTGGTCGATTTCGGAAAATATAACCTCCGTGTCTTTCGCAGTACGGGTGCGGTGACCTTTACGATTGATGTGAAGGAGTATTCCGGAGGGACGGTGCAGACGGACATAACGGACGACCCGGGCGTGACGGAGGAAATGAACGACCGGAACGACCCGGGCGGCACGGATATCGCAGACGAAGCAGAGTGAAAATTCTGCGAAAAAAAACAATACTGCCGCACAGGTTCGGACGGGCGGATATAAGACAATAATTCCCGTCCGAATGCTGCAAACGGACAGAACCGAGGGCGAAATCAAAAAAATACGGGCAGAAACAAAAAAGTGCTTGACAAACCGGTTTTTATATGGTAAACTCTCATTCGTTCGAGGGGAGTCCCTCTCGTAAATATCCGGTGTCTATAACACTGAGGTTCCACCCGTTCCCATCCCGAACACGGTAGTTAAGCTCAGCTGTGCCGAAGATACTTGGCGGGCAGCTGCCCGGGAAAATAGGTCGTCGCCGGAATTTGAACACATCCTGGAAAGGGTGTGTTTTTTTTGCGTCTGTCGATTTGCAAAGGGTGAGTGCGAGTGACAGACTTTCGCTCGGAATGCGCGAGTGCTTATCTCTCGAATGCGCCGTTGTCCCTTACAATTCCGAAAAAACGGAAAAATTGAAAGAATAATGAAAAATATTTTTGAAAAACTATTGACAAAAGGGAAAAACGGATATATATTATATACTGTTAGCACTCGATATGGTAGAGTGCTAATGAAGATGACTCCGAAAGGAGGAGATCGATACGGAGCTTTCGTCAAGAAAAGAAAAAATACTTTCGGCTGTTACCGAGTATTATATCACAACAGGTGAGCCGGTCGGCTCCAAGCTTGTCTGTGCGGTGCTTCCTATCTCTTTTTCCTCCGCAACCGTCAGAAACGAAATGGCGGAGCTTTCGGATATGGGCTTCCTCGAGCAGCCGCACACCTCGGCGGGGCGTATCCCCTCCGACAGCGGATTTAAATATTATGTCGAACGCCTTATGCCGCACATCAGACCCTCCGATTCGGAGGCTATGCGCATTATAAGTAAGCTCGATTTCAACGAGGGAGATCGCAGGCGAGTCCTTAAACAGGGCTGCGACGCACTTGCGGCAGTCACCGGGAATGCGGCGGTTGCCACAACACCGTCCTCACCGGACGCTGTTATTGAAGGGATAAGGCTTCTGCCTCTTACCGACCGTACCGCAATGGTCGTTGTCATGACTTCCTCCGGAACCTTCAAGAGCAGGATAGCAAAGCTGTCCGACAGTATGGATTACCGTACGGCGGAGCTGTTTTACAACGCCTGCACCGCGAGCTTCATCGGCAAGAAGGCGGATTCGGTCACGGTAGCCGATATTCAGTCGGCGGCTGTGTCGCTCGGTGAAGCGTCGATTGCTTCCGCGCCGCTTATCGTGTGTATGTACGACGCTTTGAGGGAAACCGTAAAAAGCGATGTGATAATAGGCGGCAGAGAAAACCTGATGAAAAATCCGCTTATGCGTCAGAGAGCAGCTGAGCTTACGGAGTTGTTTGACGATACGCAGTCGCTCTACGAGGTGCTTCGCACAAGACCGAAAGAGGGACTTGCGGTCAGGATAGGACGCGAAAACCGTGTCCCTTGTCTTGAAAATACAGCCGTTGCCACCACCGTCTACTCGGCGGAAAACGGCGAAAACGGACTTATCGGAGTTGTTTGTCCGATGAAAACAGATTATTCACATCTGCTTCCGCTCGTGAGCTTTACGGGCGAAGCGGTGAGCAAAATACTTAATGATATGAAAGGAAGAGCGTAATGGAGGAAAACGAAAAAAACATTCCCGTCAATGAAAAAGACGCTTCCGGAGCTGCTCCTACCGAAAAAGACGAAGCAAAAGCCGGTGAATGTGCAGCTGCCGCTGGCGTAAATGAAAGCGAGAGCTGCACGGCGGATAAAAAACAGAGAAACGGCAAATGCAGAAAAGAGCTTGAAAAAGAGCGCGAGGCGCACGCAGCCGAGGTTAAGGATATGCAGGCGAAGATCGATGCTCTGAACGACAAGTTTTTGAGAGTGGTTGCCGAGTATGATAATTTCAGAAGAAGATCCCAGCGCGAGAAAGACGGCATTCACAACGATACGAAGGCAGAGGTTCTTTCGAAGCTGCTGCCGGTGATAGATAACTTTGAGCGTGCAGCCGCAAGCGGCGACGACTATGAGGGCTACCGCAAGGGAGTCGAAATGGTCGTAAAGCAGCTTATGGATATTGTGAAGTCCCTCGGGGTCGAGTCCTTCGGAGAAAAGGGCGACGATTTCGACGCGACGATTCACAACGCCGTAATGCACGCAGAGGACGCGGACGCGCCCGAAAACAGCGTTTCGGAGGTTTTTCAAAAGGGCTATAAAATAGGTGACCGCATTTTAAGGTGCGCCACGGTAAAGGTAGTCAACTGAAAAGCCTTTCAATATAAATCAGTAAATATTCAATAGATATAAACGGAGGTAAATTATTATGTCAAAAGTAATCGGTATTGACCTTGGTACAACAAATTCATGCGTAGCAGTTATAGAGGGCGGCAAGCCCGTAGTCATCGCAAACGCGGAGGGCGCAAGAACTACACCCAGCGTTGTTTCGTTCGGTAAAACAGGTGAGAGAATGGTCGGTCAGACCGCAAAGCGTCAGGCTGTCGTTAATCCCGACAGAACCGTTTCGTCCATTAAAAGACAGATGGGTTCGGATTACCGCGTAAAGATCGACGACAAGTCCTACACTCCTCAGGAAATTTCCGCTATGATCCTTTCAAAGCTCAAAGCGGACGCGGAAGCCTATATCGGTTCTCCCGTTACGGAAGCCGTTATCACCGTCCCCGCATACTTCACGGACGCTCAGCGTCAGGCGACAAAGGATGCCGGTAAGATAGCCGGACTTGATGTCAAGAGAATTATAAACGAGCCTACCGCAGCTGCACTTGCATACGGTATCGACAAAGAAAAAGATCAGAAGGTCATGGTTTACGACCTCGGCGGCGGCACCTTCGATGTTTCCATCATCGAAATGGGCGACGGCGTTCAGGAGGTTCTCGCCACTGCCGGTAACAACCGTCTGGGCGGCGACGACTTCGACCAGAGAATTATAAACTGGATCGTGTCTGAGTTCCAGAGAACGGACGGCATCGACCTCAGAGGCGACAAGATGGCTATGCAGCGTATTAAGGAAGCTGCCGAAAAGGCAAAGATCGAGCTTTCCGGTATCACCACCAGCACGATAAGCCTTCCCTATATCGCAAGCGACGCAACAGGCACAAAGAACCTCGAAATGACTCTTACCCGTGCAAAATTCAACGAGCTTACTTCCGATCTCGTTGAGTCCACAATGGGTCCCGTTCGTCAGGCTATATCCGACTCCGGTCTTAAAATCTCCGAGATAGACAAGGTTCTCATGGTCGGCGGTTCTTCGAGAATCCCGGCTGTTCAGGAAGCTATAAAAGCGTTCACCGGCAAAGAGCCGTTCAAGGGAATTAACCCCGATGAGTGCGTTGCTGTCGGCGCTGCCATTCAGGCAGGTGTTCTCGGCGGCGAGGTCGACGGACTCCTTCTTCTTGATGTTACTCCGCTTTCACTCGGTATTGAAACTCTCGGCGGTGTATGCACCAAGATCATTGAGAGAAACACCACAATCCCCACCAAAAAGAGCCAGGTATTCTCCACCGCAGCCGATAACCAGGCAAGCGTTGAAGTCCATGTTCTTCAAGGTGAGAGAGAATTCGCAAAGGACAACAAGACCCTCGGCAGATTCATGCTTGACGGTATTATGCCCGCAAGAAGAGGCGTTCCGCAGATCGAGGTTACCTTTGATATCGACGCTAACGGCATAGTCCATGTTTCGGCAAAGGATCTCGGCACGGGCAAGGAGCAGGCTATCTCAATCACCGCTTCCTCCAACATGAGCAAAGAGGATATTGATAAGGCTGTTCAGGATGCAGAGCGTTTCGCAGAAGAAGATAAGAAGCGCAAAGAGGAGCTTGATGTCAGAAACGGCGCAGACCAGATGGTTTACGAGAGCGAGAAGCTCCTCAGCACCGAGGGCGACAAGCTCTCCGAGGACGACAAGGCCGCCGTATCCGCTGCCGTTGAAGGTCTTAAAGAAGCCCTTAAAGGCAACGATATCAACCTCATCAAGTCCCGTCAGGAAGAGCTTCAAAAGAAGTTCTACGAGATAAGCGAGCGTATGTATCAGGCCAACGCCGCACAGGGTCAGGCAGGCGGCGCTCCCGGCGCAGGCTTCGATCCCAATGCAGCAGCAGGCTTCGGCGGCAGCAACGGTCCTACCGATGCGGATTTCACCGATGTGAACGGTAACAACTGATAATAAATAAAAATTCGGAGAGTTGGGCTGCCGCAGCCCGGGACGGATGTTAAGGTTCGTCCCGGAGCTGCAAAACGCAGGTTTTGCCTTTGCGGCGCCCGGCTCCCCTTGTGTGATATGAACGGGTAATTTATATGGCAGACAAAAGAGATTATTATGAGGTCCTTGGCGTTCAGAAGGGCGCATCGGCGGAGGAAATAAAAAAAGCCTACCGCACGATGGCAAAAAAATACCACCCCGATCTTCATCCCGACGATCCGACAGCAGAGGCGCACTTCAAGGAGTGTAACGAAGCGTATGAGGTTTTGTCCGACCCTGAAAAGCGCTCCCGTTACGACAGCTACGGCTTTCGCGGCGTAGACCCGAATTACGGCGGCGGCGCAGGCGATGGCTTCGGCGGAGGATTTGACGGCGGCTTCGATGTCGGCGATATCTTTTCGTCGATTTTCGGCGGAATGGGAGGCTTCGGCGGCTTCGGCGGCGCGGCTCGCAATCCGAATGCACCGCAGCGCGGCAGTGATTTGCAGGCGACCCTCACGCTTACCTTTGAGGAAGCTGCCCTCGGCTGCCGTAAAACGGTCGATATTCCCCGTGTTGAGGTCTGCGCATCCTGCTCAGGCTCGGGCGCAGCAAGCGGCACAAGCACTCAGACCTGCTCACGCTGCGGCGGTAAGGGTGTAGTTACATCACAGTCGCGTACGCCTTTCGGCACTATCCAGCAGCAAAAGCCCTGCCCAGTATGTAACGGCAGGGGAACGGTAATTCCCAATCCGTGTCCGACCTGTAAGGGAACGGGTCGTGTTCGCAGAACAGCCCGTATCGAAGTCAATGTTCCTGCCGGTATAGACGACAGACAGATGTTTACCGTCCCCGGACAGGGCAACAAAGGCTCAAACGGCGGACCGGCAGGCGACCTCAAAGTCGCGGTGTACATCAAAAAACACCAGTATTTCAGGCGAGAAGGCTACACCGTATACTTTGACGCAAAGGTCAGCTTTGCGCAGGCAGCGCTCGGCAGCGAGCTTGTCGTTCCCACGCTGAACGGCGATGTTAAATTCAACATTCCGGCAGGTACTCAGCCCGGACAGGAATTTAAGCTCAAAGAGCGTGGTATTCCCAATGTGAACGGCAGAGGCAGAGGTGACCAGATCATCGTTGTCAATGTTGTCGTTCCCACGCGCCTTTCGGAAAAGCAGAAAGAGATACTCCGCGAGTTTGACACGGAAATGGGCGGCACCGTGATAGGGGAAGAACGCAAGGGCTTTTTCGGCGGCAAGAAGAAGAAATAAAACGCAGAAGGACTTTTGTGTAAAACAGAATATCCGCAATTGTGAAATCTGCCGAGAGGGCAGATTTTCCGTGTTTACGACACGGTCGGCAGAGCTTGCAAAATTGAGAATAATAAAAGGGGCTGTAAAAAACTGAGTTTTTTACAGCCCCTTTTTTAGGGGATAGGAAAAAATGTTCAGAGTGAATCAACC
>JAEDGF010000042.1 GCA_016297645.1 Clostridiaceae bacterium | reverse complement strand
GCGACAAAAACAGCGGTTTAAGCATAACAATTATTACTGATGACATAAATAATCTTTATGATATGCTCAAAAATTATGAGATCGATCTCGCTATTGTTGAAGGAAGCTCCGGTGAGCCGTCTTTTCGTTCGCTTGTCCTCGATACGGATTATCTCGTCTGTGTTATGTCGCCGGATCACCCTCTGGCGAAAAATGCCATGATCACGCTGTCGCAGCTGCGCTCTCAGCGAATGATTCTCAGACTTCCTACCTCTGCCACGCGAGTGCAGTTCGATTCCACTCTGAGAAGCCTCGGCGACAGCCCCGAAAACTTCAATATAGTAATGGAAGTGGACAACATCGCCACTATAAAAGAGCTGATACGAAAGGATCTCGGCGTGTCGGTGCTTGCAAAAAGCACCTGCTCCGACGAACTTCGCAAAAAGAAGCTCGTAGCGCTTCCCATCGAAAACCTCAGCATGGTGCGCGAAACGCGTATCGTCTACAACAGCGACTTCACCAGTCACGACATTTTGCAGACCATCCTGCGCGTTTATCGGGAAACCCTGCGCAAAAGCCGGTGAGTTCGCGTTTCGGTAAAACGACGCTATCCGTGCCCCGCGCATTTACAAGACACGAACACAACGGGATTATTTTATCGGAGTATAAACACTATGAAACCGGGCGTTGCCGAAGGCATCTTCACCTAAATATGTGCAGGATTCCTTGTATTGGTCAATAATTGCTCCGTTATCCCATATTTTTGTCAACAGGTATAATAGAATTCATCGTATTTATCCCCCCGGAGTCAAGGTTCGATAAACATTAAACGCGACCTTATTTCAGTTGAATATCGAGCAGCAATGAACATTCGATAGTTACCTGCCTCATACTGTTATTTTTGCCCGTAAAAATCAATATGTCAATCCGCTGACCGTTGCACCAATAAGCCTTTGTTTTTCGGTAGACAGCGTTCTTTTGTTATCTGTACTGTGTTTTTTCTATGCCGTACAGTTGCATTCGTCAGGCTGTTTGTACCTGAAATCGGTTTTGTTCTGTACTTTTTTACCTGAATAATATCTGCTGAATATAATTTTTGATTTTTTTCGGTAAAACTATTGACTATTGCAACGATAAGTTCTATTATACAGAACGAGGTATAAAATAATGACATCTAAGAAGGATAGAAATGGACAAATACGAAGAACTGTTAGTGAGACAAAACGAGGAGATTGGCGTCAGGTGCGACAAGTGCAATTGTGTGTTCTTTGTGGATGCTAAAATTATTTTAGTACAACATAAGGATATAACCTGTCCCGATTGCCAAAAGGTTGTAGATCGAGATATTGTCGGCAAATACACGGAAGTTGCAAGGGACAGAATGAAGAAGTTATATATGGACGGCGGAAACATTTTACTGCCGCATTGCATTTATCCGCCGGAATTAGGCTGATGTTTATTGAAAAAGCCACGATGAAGCGCCGGACTTCACCGTAGCTTTTTGTATATCCAGAAAGCAGTAAAGACAATGCGTGTTTACTTCATAAACCTTTAATTTATTTATGAAAATCGGGACAGTCAAATTAAACTCGACTGCCCCGACTTTTTTAATTATTATTTTTTTGGATTAGTATATGTTCAACAAATTCATCTTTTAATGGCATATTATATTTTTCAAACAAATAAACATCCTTTTCATCCCAAGAGTATTTCCCATCAAAATATCCAACATCATAAAAACCTTTTACCTTTTGTCGTGTAACTTCATCAAAAACCTCACGACTGGTTGCTAAAATAGGTTTATATTGGCAAAGATATTTTAAGATAGTTTCCTTGTTCGGCACAGGCAAACCTTGAAAGACTCCTTCGTATTTATTGATAGTAATTATATTTTCAAAAGAATTGAGGTTTGAAATGTCTAAAATCTTTCTTTGCATCTAAAAATTCTCCTCCTCTTTTTTTCGTAATTTTCCTCGCGCATCGACAAGAAGTTCAAAATCGGGAGCAATTACTTCAACTCCCAGCATATTAGATAAGGCCTACGCAAAACATCTTCCGTTTTTAAGTTTACCGGTATAACAAGAAAGAAGTCTGATTGGAATGCCCTATTTGTAATCTTTGCGTTTTTCTAAGATATTTGCAAGTGTTTCAGCGTTAATAGAGTTTGATAGAATTATACTCTCCATGGGCTTTTATATCATAGAATCCTCGTAACGGGGGAACTAAATCAATATACTCGCCATAAAGCACTTCATTAAATTCATTCAAATTTGTAGGTTCAATATTCCTAACAAAATTTGTTGTCTAACCTTCAATTCCCATTTTTACATCTTTATTTGTTCCGAAGTCAACATTGTCATCAAAATAAGAGGTATATCCATTATAACTACCTTGTGCAATTATTTCAAGTTCTTCTTTTTTCTCGATAACGGGGATAATACAGCACCTGTCATTAGGGTGCATCGGCGGCGTTTCGGCTGCTGTGTTTTACAAAGATTTATTCATAAAAAACCTCCCGGAAAAGAATAAAAAATCAGACACATCACAGGAAAAAACCTTAAAATGATGTGTCTGACTTTTTAACTTTCCGACAAATGTCGTTTTTTACTTAAACCACAAGATATAGTGTTATTTGCTTGCTTCTTCAACCGCAACTGCACAAGCGACGGTAGCACCAACCATCGGGTTGTTGCCCATGCCTATAAGTCCCATCATTTCAACATGAGCGGGAACTGAGGACGAGCCTGCAAACTGTGCGTCGGAGTGCATACGACCCATGGTATCGGTCATGCCGTAGCTGGAAGGACCGGCTGCCATGTTGTCGGGGTGGAGCGTTCTGCCCGTACCGCCGCCGGAAGCAACGGAGAAGTATTTAACACCGTTCTCGTTGCACCATTTTTTGTAGGTGCCGGCAACGGGGTGCTGGAAACGGGTGGGGTTGGTGGAGTTACCGGTGATGGAAACGCCGACCTTTTCGAGCTTCATTATAGCAACGCCCTCGGGTACATTGTCAGCGCCGTAGCACTTAACATCCGCACGAGGACCCTTTGAATAGGGCTTCTCGTAAACGACCTTAACTTCTTCCGTATATGGGTCGAATTCCGTTTCAACGAAGGTGAATCCGTTGATACGGGAGATGATCATGGCAGCGTCTTTGCCGAGACCGTTGAGGATAACGCGGAGGGGTTTATTTCTGACCTTGTTGGCGTTAAGAGCGATTTTAATCGCGCCCTCAGCGGCAGCGAAGGACTCGTGACCTGCGAGGAAGCAGAAGCACTCCGTCGAATCGGAGAGGAGCATTGCGCCGAGGTTGCCGTGACCCAAGCCGACCTTGCGGTTTTCGGCAACGGAGCCGGGGATGCAGAATGCTTGAAGTCCGATACCGATAGCGGCAGCGGCATCGGCAGCCTTTGTGCAGCCCTTCTTGATAGCGATCGCGCAGCCGACAGTGTATGCCCACTTTGCGTTTTCGAAGCAGATGGGCTGTGTTTCCTGGACGATGGTGTAGGGGTCGATGCCCTTCTCGTCGCAGATAGCCTTGCACTCGTCTATTGAGGAGATATCGTATTCTTTAAGAACGCCGAGGATCTTAGCCTCGCGTCTTTCATAACCTTCAAACTGAGCCATTTTTCGTTACCTCCTTAATTATTCCTTACGGGGGTCAATGTACTTGACCGCGCCGTCCTCGGGATTGAATCTGCCGTAGTGACCGATTGACTTGTTGTATGCCGTTGTGGGGTCGTCGCCCTTTTTGATGAAGTCGGTCATTTTGCCGAGAGAAACGAACTCGTAGCCGATAACCTGATTGTCCTCATCCAGAGCCATTCTTGTGCAGTAGCCCTCGGTCATTTCGAGATAACGAACGCCCTTTTCTCTTGTGCCGTACATAGTACCGACCATTGAACGGGCACCCTTGCCGAGATCCTCCATGCCTGCGCCGATTACAAGACCGTCCTCGGAGAAAGCGGACTGGCTTCTGCCGTAAACTATTTGAAGGAAAAGCTCTCTTGCCGCGGTGTTGATAGCGTCGCAGACGAGGTCTGTGTTGAGCATTTCGAGTACCGTTTTGCCGGGGAGAATTTCGGCTGCCATAGCTGCCGAATGCGTCATGCCCGAGCAGCCGACGGTTTCAACGAGTGCTTCTTCGATAATACCGTTTTTGATGTTGAGCGAGAGCTTGCAGGCGCCCTGCTGAGGTGCGCACCAGCCTACGCCGTGAGTGTAGCCGGAAATGTCTTTAATTTCCTTGGCTTCGATCCACTTTCCCTCTTCGGGAATGGGAGCGGGACCGTGCTTGGGTCCCTTTGCGACTACGCACATGTTTTCAACTTCGCGTGAATAGTTCATTGGAAAAACTCCTTTCAAAATATGCGGATAGCTTTTTGACCTATAACATTATACATACAAGCTTGTCCTTTTTCAAGTAAAAATTACCGATTAAGGGGTATAATCACGAAAAAAACGAGAGCTTGATAGTTTTTATTTCAAAAGGTCTGAATGTAAGTGCGAGTTTGCCGTCGGTGAGTGCGAGAGGAGTGTCTTTTTCCTCCATAAGATTGCATTCGCTTACCGACTTTACGGGTCTGCCGAAGGAAATCTCGGTTTCGGTACGGCTGTTCCATGTTTCGTAAAGACGGACGATAACGCTGTCGGAATCCTCGGCTTTCTTGACCGTTTCGATTATGATATTCGATTTGTCGGTGTTGATAAGCGAGAACTGACCGGGCAGTGAGCCGTCATGTGCGCCGGTGTGGGCGACGGTGAGCGGAACATTGAGGTCGTACGCTTCGTTAACGACGGGGGAGGCGCTTACATCGCCGCCGTGGGCGAGCATTGCATATGTAAATGTGTGGCGCTCTCTGTCCTGATCGTGGTTGGGGGAAGTTGCGCTTCTGAGCAGAGTGGGTTTAATGTGACCGTCCTTTACCGACCAGCCGTATTTGCAGTCGTTGAGAACGGAGAAGCCGAAGCCGTTGTCGGAGAGATCCGCCCACTTGTGTCCGCAGACCTCAAACTGCGCATAATCCCATGTGGTGTTCTCGTGCGCCGTGCGTTTCAGGTTGCCGAACTGGATATCGAAGGTCGCTTCGACCGCGTTGACATCGACGGGGTAGTCGGCTTTGAGCGCGATTCTCTTTTCATGCCAGTCGATATCGTAGAAAACATCTATTCTTGCGGTGTGCGGATAGAATATGAAGTATTGAGTTATCGTTGAGAGGTTGAATTCTCTTTCGACCTTCATGACGGTGCGGACTGCGCCGTTTTCGATGATTTCGGAAGCTTTGACATTGTCAATGTTCCAGAATTTTTCGCCGTAGTAGCACTTGATATCCCATGCTTCGTGGTTGTGCGCTCTGTCCTCGTAAGCGATAAGTCTGCCGAGAGCGGCTTTTTCGGGAGCAACGGCTCTGCCTGTTTCTATGTCGAAATAGGAGGAGATGTTCCTGTTCTCGTCAAAGCTGACGCGGTAGAAGGCATTTTCGAAGGTACAGCCGGAAACCTTTACGCCGCTGTCCTCGTCTGCCTTGCCCCGGACGATTCTGAAAGTCTTGTAGCCCTTTGCGGGGACATCCTCGGCGAGGAACACGAGCTTGCCGCAGTGTGAGATCTGCGAGGGAACCGTCTTTCCGTATACATCCGTAATGTGGAAATCGCCTTCAACGGGGATATCCGTAACGGCAACGGAGGTTCTCGTAAAGCCGAGCGTGTTGAACACAACAAGCGAGTCGCCGTCGGACGAAATGTTGTCCGCAATGGCTTTTTCGCTGCCTGCGATAAGCTCTCTGCCTACTGCGCCTATTTCCTCATACTGCTTTTTGGAGTCCTCGTAAACTGCCGAGATGGACGAGCCGGGGATAATGTCGTGGAACTGGTTGAGAAGGATTATCTTCCAGCCTTCGAGGAGCTTTTCGGACGGATAAGACTTGTCCGCGAGGAGCTTTGCGAGAACGCCGAGTGTTTCGGCATCCTGATAGAGGTACTCGCTCTTGCGGTTATATTTCTTGTTTCTGCCCTGTGCGGTAAGAGTGCCGCGGTGGAATTCGAGATACAATTCGCCCGACCAGACGGGGAGTCTGTCGCTGCCCTCGACTTCTTTTGCGAGCCTGTCGAAGAAGTCGCGTGCGAATTCCTGCTTTACTACCGGGCAGCCGTCAACGCCGTCGGACATTCTTCTGCCCATTTCGAGCATATCGCGGGTAGGTCCGCCGCCGCCGTCGCCCCAGCCGTAGGAGAACAGGACATTTTTGTTGAGATCTTTATTTGAATATCTGCGCCAGCCGCCGATGACCTGATCGGGGCGAAGGTCGCCGTTGTAGGTCGTCATGAAGCCCTTGTCCTCGCAGCCGAGAGTGGGGATGAAGTGCGAGAGAACTTCGGTGCCGTCGATTCCGCGCCATTTGAAGGTATCAAACGGGAACTTATCGAACTCGTTCCACGAAATTTTGGTGGTCATAAAGTAGTCGATATCGGATTTTCTTATGATCTGCGGAAGCGCTCCCGAGTAGCCGAAAACATCGGGGAGCCACATTATGCGGTTGTCAACGCCGAACTCATCGCGGAAGAAGCGCTTGCCGACGAGAAACTGCCTTACGAGTGATTCGCCCGAAACGACATTTGTGTCGCTTTCGACCCACATGGAGCCTTCGGGTTCCCATCTTTTTTCGGCGACGAGCTGCTTTATCTCGCTGTAAAGCTCGGGGTAGTCCCGCTTTACGAAATCGTAGAGCTGAGCCTGTGACGACATGAATTTGTACTCGGGGTATTCGCGCATAAGGTTAACGACGCTTGCAAAGCTGCGCGCCGCTTTTTCTCTTGTCTGACGGAGCCGCCAGAGCCAAGCGGTGTCAATGTGCGTGTGACCGATTACGCTCGTGACAACGCCCATATCCTTACCGTAGACATTTTCTTTGAGATACCCGCGAACCGCCTTGACGCTGTCATGAAAAATCTTATCGTCGCAGGTGTTCATTTCAAGCATCGAAACAGCCGTGTTGAGCGACTTGATGATATCTATTCTCTCAATGTCGTCATGGGAGTAGTGGTGAGCGGTTTCCCACGGGACAAGAAGGTCGTAATACAGCGCGTTTACTTCTTCATCCTTCACTTTAAGGGATGCTCTGAGCGTCGTTCTGCCTCTGAACTCCCAGTCGTCGCAATATGCGTTCAGGGCGATATCAAAAACCTCGCCGCCCTTTGCGCAGTGGGTGAGGTAGATATAGCTGTGGTTAAGGTCTGCCCCCTGAACAAGTTTGCCGTTTACGAAGAAAATAAACTGCTGTGCGCGGTTGTCCCAATCCGAATCCGAAAATGGTGAAATCTCGTACACAACGGGCTTGCCCGCAAAGCGCTCGGGAATGGTGACTGTTTGCTTGAACCAACAGTATTCCTCTCTGTATCCCCACATATCGTCTTTACCGAAGGGCGTCCATTCGCCCTCGTTTATCTGTTCGGGGGTATACTGCCCTTCACGGAACAGGAATCCTCCGGCGTCCTCCGAGTCGGTGAAGATCCTGTCGCCTATGTGTTCGATTATCTGCATCACTCTTGACGCAAGCATTTTGCGTTCGGAGTTTTTGTCGCAAAAAGGTATATCGAAATGCAAAATAAGAAACCTCCTCTTTTTTTTACTATTATAAAATGAAAGAGTATGTAAAGTCAACATATAATTGACAGCGTCGGGCGGTTGCTTTTCTTTTTCGGTTATGTTACAATGTTCGTTAAAAAGGGAGATGACAGAATATGTGTTCCGATTGTAAAAAAAGCGACCTTACACTGCTTGACGCGGTCTTTGACGAGTGCGGCACGGACAGCGGTTCGCTTATTACGGTTTTGCAGCGTGCGCAGGAAATATACGGGTGGCTGCCGACGGATGTTATGTATAAAATAGCGGAGAAGCTTTCGGTTTCTCCTGCAAGAGTAATGGGAGTGGCTACATTTTACACGCAGTTCAGGCTTTCTCCCGTGGGGCGGCATCTCATAATGCTCTGCAAGGGTACCGCCTGCCATGTAAACGGAGCGGACGGCATCGAAAAGGCTGTCTGCGCGGAGCTGAACATAAAGGACGGCGAAACGACCGCAGACGGGCTTTTTTCGCTGAAAACGGTTGCCTGCCTCGGCTGCTGTTCGCTGTCCCCGGTCATGATGATAGATGAGGAGGCTTACGGTTCGCTTACGCCCTCCTCGGCGGTTGCGGCGATAAGAAAAGTAAAGGAGAGTGAACAGGCATGAGAATAGTTGTCGGCGAAGGCTCGTGCGGAATTGCCGCCGGTGCAGGTGCGGTTTACGCCGGTCTTGAAAAATACCGTGAAAAAGTCGGTTTTTCGCTCGGTATCACCGGGTGCGTCGGTATGTGCTTTGTTGAGCCTATTGTGGATATTTATGACGGTGCGCTGCTGCTTAAAAGGCTTGTCCGCGTTTCTCCCGAGGACGCGGCAGACATTGCCGAGTATGCGGCAACGGGCGACAATGCGAAAATAAGCCGCCTTGAAATCACCGCAGAGGACAGCGATTTCCTCGAAAAGCAGACGCGCATAGCGCTGCGCCGCTGCGGAATTATCGACCCCGAGAGTATAGATGACTATATTTCCTCCGGCGGATACGGCGCACTTAAAAAAGTGCTTACCGAGATGACTCCCGAAGAGGTCATAGCCGAAATAAAGACCTCCGGACTTGCCGGAAGAGGCGGCGCAGGCTTCCCGACATGGTTTAAATGGGACGCTGCGAGAAAGTCGGAGGACAGCGAAAAATATCTCATCTGCAACGCCGACGAGGGCGACCCGGGCGCATTTATGGACAGAGCCGTAATCGAGAGTGACCCTCATTCGCTTATCGAGGGAATGCTCATAGCCGCGTATTCGATAGGTGCGGAAAACGCGTTCGTATATGTTCGCGCGGAATATCCGCTTGCCATCGAACGCCTTAAAAAAGCAATAGCCGCCGCAGAGAAAAAAGGCTTGCTGGGCAAAAACATTCTCGGCACTTCTTTTTCTTGCGGCATAAGAATAAAAGCCGGCGCGGGCGCGTTTGTCTGCGGCGAGGAAACGGCTCTTATAGAAAGCCTTGAAGGCAAAAGGGGAATGCCGCGCCTTAAACCGCCGTTCCCGGCACAGTCGGGCTATATGTGCAAGCCCTCGAATATCAATAATGTAGAAACCTTCGCGAATGTCGCCTATATAATTGAAAACGGCGGTGAGAGCTTTGCTTCTCTCGGCACCGAAGGCTCAAAGGGAACGAAGGTTTTTGCTCTTACCGGAAAAATAAAACGCGGCGGACTCGTTGAAGTTCCCATGGGGCTTACTCTCAGAGATGTTATTTTCGATATCGGCGGCGGAATGCGTGACGGCGGAGAGTTCAAGGCCGTGCAGATGGGCGGCCCGTCCGGCGGATGTATTCCGGAAGAAAGGCTCGATACTCCGATAGATTATAAGGCGCTTGCCGCCACCGGCGCAATTATGGGCTCCGGCGGAATGGTAGTCACCGATAAAAGCACCTGTATGGTGAATATGGCGCGGTTCTTCCTCGATTTTACGAAGAAGGAGAGCTGCGGCAAATGCGTCCACTGCCGTATAGGAACAGCGCGTATGTACGAGATACTCACCCGTATCACCGAGGGCAAAGGCGAGGACGGTGACATAGAAAAGCTGACGCAGCTGTGCGAGGGTATAAAAGCCGGTGCGCTCTGCGGACTCGGTCAGACAGCGCCCAATCCCGTTTTAAGTACGCTCCGGTATTTTCGGGATGAGTACGAGGCGCATATAAAAGAAAAACGCTGTCCGGCAGGCGAGTGCGCCGCGCTGAGAGGATTTGTTATAGATGAAGAAAAATGCTGCGGCTGCACGCTGTGCGCTAAAAAATGCCCTGTCGGTGCGATAACGGGTGAGGTCAAAAAGCCCCACAGAATTGACACCGAAAAGTGCGTCAAGTGCGGCAGCTGCGTCGAAGCGTGCCGTTTCGGTGCGGTTCACGCTGAATAAGGAGGGAATAAAGATGTCCGATACCGTAAAGCTTATTATAGACGGAAAAGAAATAACCGCCGAACGCGGAGAAACCATTCTCAATGCTGCGGCGAAAAACGGAATTGAAATTCCCAATCTGTGTTACCTCAAAGAGCTTTCGCCCTACGGCGCGTGCGGCGTATGCCTTGTGGAGCAGGAGGGAGTTCCCAAGCTTCTGCGCGCCTGTTCGGCTGTCGTTTCCGAAAATGCCGTGATAAACACAAAGAGCGAAAGGTGCGTTAAGGCGCGTTCGCTCGCGTTGGAGCTGCTTATGGGCGACCATGACGCAGACTGCAAAGCGCCCTGCACGCTCAACTGTCCGGCAGGCACAAACTGCCAGAAATATGTGGCGGAGATCGCGTCCGGCGACTTTGCCGGTGCGACGCGTACCGTAAAAGAAAAAGTGCCGCTTCCCGCTTCCATCGGGCGCGTATGTCCGCACCCGTGCGAGAGTGCGTGCAGACGCAATCATGTCGAGCAGCCGCTTTCGATCGCGTTTTTGAAGGCGTTTGCCGCCGATAAGGCAATGGCGGACGGCGCGGACACGAACGGCGAAAAGCACGCCCTCACGGGAAAAAGTATCGGCATAATCGGTGCAGGCCCCGCAGGATTATCGGCTGCTTACAGGCTGAGGCTTTGCGGACACAGCGTCACTGTGTACGATAAAAACGAAAAAGCCGGAGGAATGCTCCGTTACGGAATCCCCGAGTATCGTCTGCCGAAGGCGGTGCTTGATGCTGAGATAAACAACATATTCGGTCTTGGTGTTGAATTTAAGCCGAATACCTGCATAGGAAAAGATATCACGCTCGATGAAATTCGCGCCCGTCACGACGCGGTTCTTATCGCCAACGGCGCATGGAAAAGCTCGTCGCTCAGGTGCCGCGGAGAGGACTCGGAGGGCGTTTTCGGCGGAATCGACTTTCTCTACGATGTCGCGGTCGGAAAAAAGCCCGATATCGGCAGACGCTGTGCTGTGGTCGGCGGCGGAAATACCGCCATGGACGCTTGCAGAACAGCCGTTCGGCTCGGCGCGGAGGAGGTATACATTATATACCGCCGTACGCGCAACGAAATGCCTGCCGAGGACATCGAGATAAAGGAAGCCGAGGAGGAGGGTGTCGTTTTCAAATTCCTCACGAATCCGATCGAGATAATCGGCGAAAACGGCAGAGTGAAAAGTGTTATCCTCCAAAAAATGCGGCTCGGCGAACCGGATGAAAGAGGTCGCCGTTCGCCTGTTCCGATTGAGGGAGAAACCGAGGAGCTTGATGTCGACAGCATAATCGCCGCAATCGGACAGCGAAACGACCCTGTCGGTTTTGACTCCGTCCCGACAACGAGCCGCGGAACTATCGAAGCCGATCCGAATTCATTTGCAACTTCGATTGAAGGCGTTTTTGCGGCAGGCGATTCGACAAATAACGGCGCGTCCGTTGCCATTGAGGCAATAGCCGAAGCGAACAAAGCCGCAAAATATATTCACGCATATCTCTCCGGTGTTGAAATTTCTGTCACAAAACCGGTGCTTTCCGAAAGACGCGTCACCGAAAAATGCTTCGAAAACATAGAAAAGGAGAGCCGCGCCGTAATGCCGCAGCGCTCCCCGGAGGAAAGAAAGCATGATTTCAAAGAGATAAATCTCGGTTTTTCAACCGGGGAAGCGGTAAGGGAAGCCAAACGCTGCCTTGACTGCGGCTGCCATGCCTACGGCGAATGCCGTCTTATAAAATACGCGGACGAATATCATATCGACTGCAAAAAATACACGGGTGAATACCACCCCGGATTTAAGGAGAGAAGGCTCGTTTCCGTCGAACGCAATCAGAATAAGTGCATTCTGTGCAACGCCTGCGTTCGTATCTGCGAAAAGGACGGCAAAGGCATTCTCGGACTTGTCGGCAGAGGCTTTGAAACCGTTGTTCGTCCCGAGTTTAACAGCCCGGAAAGCATTTCGCGCTGTGCCGAGTGCCGCCGCTGCGCCGAGGTATGTCCCACCGGAGCGCTGCGTATTATTGATTGATTGAGGAGGGCTTTGTATGGACGAAGGATTATCAAAAACATTTTCCGATGCGGCGCAGAATATAGAGCAGTCCGCACAGGAAGCAAATAAGTTTCTTGAAAAGCTCATTAACGCCTTGCAGGAGCTGGCTGTAAAATACGGCGGAAGGCTTATTGCCGCCGTTCTTATCCTTATAGTAGGCTTTAAGCTTGTTAACCTGATGATGAGAAAGCTTGCGAGGTCGAAAGCGTCCGATAAGCTCGACCCGTCGGCGAGGTCGGTGGTTCATGATGTTATCGCCGTTGTGCTGAAATGTATTATTATCATCACCTCGCTTGCCGTCATGGGCATACCGATGAGCTCCATCGTCGCGGTGGTCGGCTCGTGCGGACTCGCAATAGGTCTTGCCTTACAGGGCAGCCTTGCGAATATCGCAGGCGGCTTTATCCTGCTTGTGTTCAAGCCGTTCGGGGTGGGCGATTACATCTCCCTCTCGGGCGTGGAGGGTACGGTGCGCGAGATAGGTATCTTTCAGATAAAAGTCGAAACGACAGACGGAAAGATGATCGTTATCCCGAACTCCTCCGCTTCGAACGCGACTCTTACGAACTATACCGCCAATGCCATGCGTCGGGTGGATCTGAAATTCACGGCTTCTTATAATGATGATATAAATAAAGTAGAGAGTGTTCTGCTTGAAGTCTGCCGCCGCCACCCGCTTGTTTCGGAGGAACCCGCTCCGTTTGCCCGTCTTTCGTCGCACCTCGACAGTGCTCTCGAATACACCGTGCGCGTATGGTGCCGCTCGGAGGATTACTGGACGGTGTACTACGATCTTGTAAAAAGCGTTAAGTATGCATTTGACGAAAACGGTATCTCGATTCCGTATCCGCAGCTGGATGTCAACGACGTGAGTATTGTGAAGTAAAATGCAAATCCGAGCAGTGAAAAGAAAAATATGTGAAAAGAATTGTTCATAGTTTATTCATAAATTTACCAACCCGGCGATACTTTTATATCGATTATAATAAAAAGTCGGAAAAGTTATGGTAAAAATGCACAAAACTAAATGTGAATATTTTATGAAGCTGATAATTGACTATTCCCGGCAATAGGTATACAATAAGTATGTCAGAAACGGAAAATCCTACATAACTTCCAAGGAGTGTACATTTATGAAAAAGACAACCAAAATCTTTTCCGTCCTTTTAGCGGTTATTATGTCTCTTGCGGTTCTTCCCTTTACGGCATTCGCAGAGGAAGCTCCCGTTGCCGAAGTGTCCGAGGACAGACTCGGCGCGTGGAAAGATAACTACCAATTCCTCATCGACACCGTTCTCGATGACACCAACTATACCAGCTTCAACTATGTTGACATCAACAAAAAGGCTCTCAAAAACGAGATGAACGCCTATACGGCTTTCGCCCTTTACGACAACGCATGGAAAAACTATGCTACTCATGATGTCAGCATCGAAAACGCAAGAAAGATCCTTCTTGCTCTTATCGAGCAGGCAGACGCAGGCATCAATGCCGATTATATCGACAAGATTGTTAAGATCCTCGAAACGGCTGACGATGT
Organism: Clostridiaceae bacterium; assembly: GCA_016297645.1. GTDB lineage: Bacteria > Bacillota > Clostridia > Oscillospirales > Acutalibacteraceae > RUG806. The sequence goes on along the minus strand of JAEDGF010000042.1, from coordinate 1,545 downwards.
TGCAGGCGTAGTTGAGAAGGTCGACGATATTCTCAACAGCGGTCTTACCGATTCCACCGGCTGGAGCGATACTCTTAAAGCTCTCAACGCTGCCGTCAAGGTTGCCAATATCGCGAAAGATGCCAAAGATCAGGTAATCAAGGCTTATGCCGAGATTCTCTCCGTTCGTCAGGCCAATATCGCTTACATCGACTTCCTTACCTACATTGCAGAGAATGCAAAGGGCAGAAACGATGTTCTCGCTACCGCCGCTCAGCAGCTTGTTGATTCGCTCAACGAGGATCTCAACGACCAGATCAACAAGGTTACCGAGGCTCTTGCAATTCAGGGTGCTTTCGTTACAGTCGAGTATCTTGCAAATATCGCAATGAACTCCAATGTTTACACTGCTGCCGTTCTCAAAGTTTACGGCGTTTCCAAGAAGGTTGTAGATGTTCTCTGGAACACCTCCGACAAGGCAGTATTCCTTGACGCTCTTATGTGCGCCTACGACTTCCAGGCTCTTACCTCCGATTGGACCGAGGCTAAGCTCAACGGCGAAGATGCAGACGCTGCTGTTTACGCTTTCAGCGTTGCACTTGCAGCCCGCGACATCTCCGAAGAAGCTCTGTTCAACCTCAAAAAGGCTGACAGCGACGGCGTTGTAGGCAAAATCAAGAATAAGCTTTACGGTACCGTTTACAACGATATCGAAGTAAGCAAGGCTTCTCTCGCTCTCATTAAAGAAGTTATGTTCGCAGAGGATATCTCCGGTGCGAAGAAAGTAGTTGCCGGTCTTAACATCTTCTGCCCCGTTGATGTTGACATTACCACAAAGGAAAACGCAAAGCTCTTTGCTCTCGCCGACGGCGCTGAAAAGACCGATGTGAACGACTACGGTGCATTCGCTTCCGTATACTCCGAGTATTCCAAAGAATATCTCAAAGTTGCATTCCTCTTTGACAATTACAGAGTTAAACTCACCGGCACAGCCGAAGGTTATGTTACTCTTGTAATGAATGTCCTTGAAGCAGACGGCACTATCAACGACTGGTCCTTCACCGATGTTAAGGTTGAAAAGGGCGATACCATGGCATTCGATACCAAAACCAAAGCTGTTGAAGCTCCCTTCTATGCCTTCTCCAAGAAAGACGGCGGCATTGAAAAGATAAAATTCAATGACGAATTCGTTGAGTCCGAGCAGAAAGAAGTTACTGCAAAGGAAGTTATCGACGCTACCGTTGATGTCGGCAAAGACGAAGCTAAGTCCTTCATCGAAAAGATCAAAGAGTTCTTCCAGAATCTCTTCAAGAACCTCTTCAAGTTCTTCAAAAAGTAATCTGATATAAAATATCCCGTTGCTTGAATGCGCGGCTCACCTCGTGTGAGCCGCGTTTTTTAGCGTCTGCGTTTAAACAAACAGATAGCGTTTGTTAGGCTGACGGGACTTGAACCCGTGTCGGTTTTGACCAGCTGATTTTCGCTCATGCCGCGTTAAAACCCTTGCAAATACATCAAGTATTCGCTGCGGGCTTTGCCTTGCCTGAACAAAAATCAGCTCAGGCA
>JAEDGF010000128.1 GCA_016297645.1 Clostridiaceae bacterium | reverse complement strand
TTCCTATCCCCTAAAAAAGGGGCTGTAAAAAAACTCAGTTTTTTTACAGCCCCTTATTTTATAAAGCTTATAGCACTATCGGGTCCGCCGATTATTTCTTGCCGTTGCGGTTTCCTCTGAATCCGCCGTCGCGGCGCTGCGGCTTTCTCGCCTGATCGCTTATGTCGTTTTCGGGAGTAAGTCCTTCAACGGCGATAAGAGCGTTTCTTCTCGAAAGGTTAAGTCTGCCCTGTTCGTCGGTGGGAAGAACCTGAACGATTATCTCGTCGCCGACATTGACAACATCTTCAACCTTCTCGGTATGCTTAACATCGAGGTGGCTGATGTGGACAAGTCCCTCTTTGCCGGGAGCGATCTCAACGAACGCGCCGAAGCTCATAAGACGGGTAACAACGCCCTTGTAAATTGCGCCGACCTCGGGATCCTTCGCGATGGTTTCAACTATGCTGAGAGCCTTCTTTGCATTGTCGAGATCGGTGGAAGCGATAAATACGGAACCGTCGTCGTCGATATCGATCTTGCAGTCGCACTCGGCGCAGATCTTCTGAATGACCTTGCCCTGCTTGCCGATAACATCACCGATCTTCTCGGGGTCGATCTTGGTGGTGAGCATCTTGGGAGCATATTTCGAAAGCTCCGCACGGGGTTCGGGAATGCAGGGAAGAATTACTTCGTCGATTATCTTGCAGCGAGCCTTGTATGTTTTCTCAAAGGCTTCTTTGACGATCTCGGGAGTAAGACCGTGAACCTTGGTATCCATCTGGATAGCGGTTATACCCTTTTTGGTACCGCCGACCTTGAAGTCCATGTCGCCGAAGAAATCTTCAAGACCCTGAATGTCGACCATGGTCATGAAGCGGTCGCCCTCGGTAACAAGTCCGCAGGAAATACCGGCAACGGGAGCCTTGATCGGAACGCCTGCCGCCATAAGCGAAAGCGTAGAGCCGCAGATGGAAGCCTGCGAAGTAGAGCCGTTTGACGAGAGAACCTCGGAAACAAGACGGATTGTATAGGGGAACTCCTCAACCGACGGGATAACGGGGAGCAGAGCGCGCTCTGCAAGTGCGCCGTGACCTATCTCGCGTCTGCCGGGACCTCTCGAAGGCTTTGTTTCGCCTACGGAATATGAGGGGAAATTGTAGTGGTGGATATATCTCTTGGATTCCTCCTCGTCGATACCGTCAAGGAGCTGTGCGTCGCCTATCGTACCGAGAGTGGTAACGGTAAGGACCTGAGTCTGACCTCTTGTGAACATACCCGAGCCGTGAACGCGCGAGAGCAGGTCGACCTGAGCATTGAGAGGACGCATATCGTCGATTCCTCTGCCGTCGACACGCTTGCCCTCGTCGAGAAGCCAGCGGCGAACGATATATTTCTGGAGCTTATAGAGGCAATCGTCGAGCTTGGCGGTCTCCTCGGGGAACTGCTCGTCGAATTTCTCGTGAACGGCGGCGTAGATGGGAAGAAGTCTTTCATCTCTTACGCGCTTGTCGTCCGTGTCGAGAGCAGCCTTGACATCGTCAATAGCAAACTCCTTAACAGCCTCGTACATCTCGTGCGAGGGGTCGTTCGAGGGGAAGTCAACCTTGGGCTTGCCGATTTCCGCCTGAATGCCCTTTATAAACTCAACCATTCTCTGGTTTTCTTTGTGACCGAACATGATAGCGTCGAACATGGTGTCGTTGTCTATCTCGTTTGCACCGGCTTCGATCATGGCGATAAGCTCGTCCGTAGAAGCAACGGTAACGGCCATTTCGCTCTTTTCTCTCTCGGCTGCGGTGGGATTTATGACGAACTTGCCGTCAACAAGACCGACCGAAACGCCCGAGATGGGGCCTGCCCACGGAATGGGCGATATGGAAAGAGCTATCGAAACACCTATCATTGCGGTGATTTCGGGAAGGCAGTCGGGGTCAACCGACATAACGGTTGCGACTATGCCTACATCGTTGCGCATATCCTTGGGGAAAAGCGGGCGGATGGGACGGTCGATAACGCGGGCTGCAAGAATAGCCTTTTCGCTTGCTCTGCCCTCTCTGCGCTGGAACGAGCCGGGAATTTTGCCTACCGAGTAGAGCTTCTCCTCAAAGTCGATGGACATGGGGAAGAAGTCAACGCCCTCACGGGGCTTGTCGGACATGGTAGCGGTGCAGAGTACCTCTGTTTCGCCGTAGCGAATGAGTACGCTGCCGCCTGCGAGCTGCGCCATTTTGCCTGTTTCTACGACAAGCGGACGGCCTGCAAGAGTTGTTTCAAATTTTCTGAATTGGTCAAACATTCTTTCTTTTTTCTCCTTATTCTTATTTTCGCAGCTGTATACGGGGCAGGCACCGTCAATGTACAATCCGAAATACGGAAGAATCGCCGCACTTCGGATTGTACACATTAACGCACGCCCCGACATACACGAATAGTTTTTTGCCCCCTTACGGGAGCGCAGTAAAAACAACGGAGTTGCCGCTTACGGGCGCAATACGCCCGAGGCGGCAACCCACGATGTGCTTACTTTCTGAGACCGAGCTTTGCAACCACTGCACGGTATCTTTCGATATCGTTCTTTTGAAGGTATGCAAGGAGATTTCTTCTGTGACCGACCATTTTGAGAAGGCCGCGTCTGGAATGATGATCCTTTTTGTGGACTTTAAGATGCTCGTTGAGGTCGTTTATTCTCTTTGTGAGAACAGCGATCTGAACCTCGGGTGAGCCTGTGTCGCCCTCATGTGTGGCATACTCTGCCATGATTGCCTGCTTTTCAGCTTGTGTCATTTTGTTTCACCTCTTATTTTATTATCCGCAAGCCCCGGAGAGAGGTAAGGTGAACGCCGCATAAAAAAGCCTTGCCGCATAGGCAGGCACACGGTCTGTATCCGTCCTCCGAGAACCCGGACGAAAGCAATTATACCACAGACAGCCGCTCTTGTAAAGAGTTTTTTCTCTCATTTCTCCCCAACTCTGAACAAACGGCTGCCGTAGGCTGGCGGGACTTGAACCCGTGTCGGTTTTGACCGGCTGATTTTCGCTCATGCCGCGTTA
>JAEDGF010000127.1 GCA_016297645.1 Clostridiaceae bacterium | reverse complement strand
GCGCCGAGTGCGCCGCCGGGCATTTTTTGAATCTGAAAAAAAACGAAAACCGTGCGCCGGTTTGTTCGGCGGGAAAATCATCGGCCGGAAAGCGTCAGAAAGCACCCGGAAAACGGTCCGCGAAGCTCTCCGCAGAAAAATTCTCCGTTTTGGCGGCAAAAAGCCGGAAAGTCCCCGGAAAAATTTCCCGTTTTTTTATGTATAGATATTTATTTTTATTTTTTATTGTGTTACAATGATTGATATATACTCGCACGGGCAGAATAAAACCGAAGAAAAGCCTGCGGCAAAACAACAAAACGGAGAAAACTATGTTTGTAGATATTGCGAAAATAAAAATAAAAGCCGGGAACGGCGGAAACGGTGCAGTCGCATTCCACCGCGAAAAGTACATCGCGTCCGGCGGACCCGACGGCGGCGACGGCGGCAAGGGCGGCGACATTGTATTTCAGGTAGACGACCACCTTGCAACACTCGCCGATTTCCGATACAAGCGGAAATACTCCGCCGAAAACGGTCAAAACGGCGGCGGCAGCAAATGCACCGGCAAAAAAGGAAAAGATTTGATAATAAAAGTCCCGAGGGGAACAATAATCAAGGAAGCCGAATCGGGCGCCGTGCTTGCGGATATGTCCTCGGACGAGCCTTTTATTGCGGCAAAGGGCGGCAAAGGCGGCTGGGGCAACCAGCACTTTGCAACGCCTACCCGTCAGGCTCCGCGCTTCTCGCGCGACGGATATCCGGGGGAGGAATGGGAGGTTCAGTTAGAACTCAAACTTCTCGCAGATGTAGGACTTCTCGGTTACCCGAATGTCGGCAAGTCCTCGCTTATCTCGGTGGTAAGCGAAGCAAAACCCATAATCGCGGACTACCACTTTACGACGCTCACACCCGTTCTCGGAGTCGTCAGAATGGGACCCGAGAGCAGCTTCGTAATGGCTGATATTCCCGGGCTTATCGAGGGCGCGGGCGAAGGCGTCGGACTCGGTCACCGCTTTCTGCGCCATGTCGAACGCTGCCGTATGCTCGTCCACGTTGTGGATGTAGCCGGGAGCGAGGGCAGAGATCCGATAGAGGACTTCAAAACGATAAACAAGGAGCTTGCGGTGTTTAATCCCGAGCTTACAAAATGTCCGCAGATAGTTGCCGGAAACAAGATAGACCTTGCCACCGACGAGCAGCTCGCGAGATTCCGTGAATTCATCGAGGGCGAAGGGCTTGAATATTACGAGATAGTCGCACCTATCGCCGAGGGTACAAAGGAGCTTATAAACGCGGTCGCGGCGCGCCTTGCAACGCTGCCGCCGGTGAAGCGCTTCGAGAGCGAGCCTGTTCCGATGGAGGTCCTCGAACGCAAAAAGGACTCCGGCTTCAAAATCACCGAAAACGACGGCGTTTACTATGTCGAAGCGGAGTGGCTCCTCAAAATACTCAACAAGATTGATATCGACGACTACGAGTCGCTTCAATATTTGCAGCGCGTTCTCGCCTCCTCCGGAATATTCGACGCGCTCGTCGAACGGGGAATAAAAGAGGGCGACACAGTAGTAATTTACGATTTGGAGTTCGATTATGTTCCCTGATAACACACCCGAAAACACTCCTGCGGAGCTTGGCAAGCTCGCAGCTCTGCCGGACGGAAAAGAAATATCACCCGAGCGGCTGTCCGGATTAAGCCTTGCCTTTATCGGCGACGCGGTATACGAAGTATATGTTCGCACACTTGTTCTCGGAAAGGGGGACGCAAGGGTAAAGACGCTCCATTCAAAGGTGACGGAATATGTAAACGCGTCCTTTCAGGCAAAAGCCGCCGATATTCTCGCGTCCATGCTGACAGAGGATGAGCTTGGCATTTACAAGCGCGGCAGGAACGCTCACTCTGCGCACACGCCGAAGAACAAGACCGAGGCGGAATATCATAAAGCCACCGGCTTTGAAGCGCTTGTGGGCTACCTGTGGCTGAAAAAGGATTTTGACAGACTTACACAAATTTTCAATACGGTAACAATTCGGGAGTAGGTTAAGATAATGCTTTCTTCAAAAAAAGGAAAAGAGCGCTCCGAAGCGGCACGCGGTATGCGCTTAAAATCAGTCGGTGCCGTGTCTTTTGAATTCTTGATGTGGTGCGCGGGCTGTCTGATGTACGCCATCGGAGTTGTCATTTTTACGACCCCCATGCACTTTGTTACGGGCGGCGTTACGGGCATCGCCGTAATAGTCCACCATCTTATTCCGGCAATACCGATAGGTACATTCGTCTTTGCGATTAACATTCCGCTTTTCATCGTTTCCTGGAAGGTTTTCGGGATGACATTCATAATGCGTACGATGGTCGCGACGGGTCTTTTATCCGGCCTTATCGACCTCACGCAGTATATCGGCACAAAGTACGACCTGCTTTTCAAGGGCGACGAGAAGCTGGTTGCTGCCATTTTCGGCGGCGTTCTGTGCGGCGCGGGACTCGGAATAGTGTTTTCGAGCGGAGCCACCACCGGAGGAATTGATATTCTCGCGCGGCTTCTACGCTTGAAGCTGCCGCACATATCCGTCGGCAAGCTCGTCCTCGCCTGCGACTTTATAGTTGTACTGCTCAACGGCGTGGTGTCGAAAAGCGTCGAAAATGTCCTTTATTCGCTTATCATAATTTTCATTTCGTCACAGGCGGTCGACTATGTCGTATCGGGCAAGAGCCATTCGAAGATGCTTCTTATCATGACAAAAGAGCCGCAAATCGTCTGCAAGGATATCATACAGCACTGCGGACGGGGCGTGTCGGTGATTCCGGCGCGCGGCGGCTACACCGGGCAGGAAAAGGAAATGCTCATGTGCGTTGTAAGAGCGCACGAGGTAGCGGCGGTTCGCAAGATAGTCGCAAAATACGACGACAAGCCGTTTATAATCATCACCGACTCGTCTGAGGTGCTCGGACAGGGCTTCAAGTCGCATAAGGACACCCTGTAAGACCTCGAAATAAACGACATAATAAATCTCCGCCGCAGAAAAAACGCGACGCTAAGCACTTATAAAGCCGCAAAAAATATTCCGTCGGCTAGGCTGACGGGATTCAAACCCATGTCGCCCGTCAGTGCCCCTTTTCGGCACTTT
>JAEDGF010000126.1 GCA_016297645.1 Clostridiaceae bacterium | reverse complement strand
GTGCCGAAAAGGGGCACTGACGGGCGACATGGGTTTGAATCCCGTCAGCCTACGACAAGGCGGTATCAAAAAAGAGCAGTCACGGCGAAAAGCGCATTCCCGAAAACACGCTTATGTATCTCGGCGCTCTCGGCGGCGCGCTTCCCATGTATGTCACCATGCGCATAATCCGGCACAAGACAAAGCACAAAAAGTTTATGATAGGTCTGCCGGTGTTTGCGGTTATTCATGCGGCGGCGGTGTGTGCGGCGTATTTCCTCTTAAAATAGCGCACGGCGGCGGACAAACGAAGCCCCGGGCGGTCTTTTTCTCCGGCTTATCTCACAACAGGCAAAAAAACTCCTATAAAAAGGAAAAGGATAAAAATATGTTAGAAGTAAAAAACATCGGCTTTAATGTTAAAAGCGACGCTGACGGACAGCCGCTTGAAATTATTGAGGACATCAGCTTTACCCTCGACGACGGCAAGTTCCTCGTTATCACCGGTCCGAACGGCGGCGGAAAATCCACCCTTGCCCGTCTTATAATGGGTATCGAGAAGCCCACCTCGGGCAAAATACTCTACAACGGCGAGGATATAACCAACCTCGGTATAACCGAGCGTGCAAAGCTCGGAATAGGCTATGCGTTCCAGCAGCCGCCGCGCTTCAAGGGACTTACGGTGCGCCGTCTTTTGAGCCTTGCGCACGGCAGCGAGCTGCCCGAGGACGAGTGCTGCTCGTACCTCACACAGGTGGGACTTTGCTCGATGGACTACCTCAACCGCGAGGTGGATTCCTCTCTCTCCGGCGGCGAAGTAAAAAGAATAGAAATAGCAACGCTCATGGCGCGTAAATTGGGACTTGCAATTTACGACGAACCCGAAGCCGGTATAGACCTGTGGAGCTTTTCCATGCTTGTAAAGAGCTTTAAATCCATCTCCTCCTCATGCAACGAGAGCGTTATAATCATCTCCCATCAGGAGCGCATAATGCAGCTTGCGGACGAAATTATAGTCATAGCGGACGGCAAAATACGCTCACAGGGTACAAAGGACGAGATTTTCCCCACACTTATGGGTGAATTCGACCGCAAATGCGAGCTTCACGGCGAAAAGGAGGCTGAGTGATATGCTTGACATCACCGACAGAGGACTGCTTCAAACCATTTCGGACATACGGTACATTCCGCCCGAATCGGCTTACAATATCAGAAAAAACGGCGCAGGCATCGAGCGCCGCAACAACGAGAATGTCGAGATAACCACAAAGAGCGACAAGCCCGGAATAGATATCAGAGTCCGCGCAGGCTCAACCGGCGAAACGGTGTATATCCCCGTCCTTATCACCGAAACGGGAATGAACGACAAGGTATATAATGATTTTTATATAGGCGAAGGCGCGTCCGTTACCATAGTCGCGGGCTGCGGCATACACAATTCCGGCTGCATGGAGAGCCGCCACGACGGTATCCACCGCTTCTTTATAAGCAAAAACGCCCATGTCAAATATGTCGAAAAACACTACGGCGAGGGCGAGGGGACGGGTACTCGCGTGCTCAATCCCACAACGGAAGTCTACATGGACGACAACAGCTTCTGCGAGATGGAAACAGTTCAGATAAAGGGCGTTGATTCCACCGTTCGCGAAACTGTCGCAAAACTCGGCAAGGACGCTAAATTCACCGTCACCGAGCGCATAATGACCCACGGCAGGCAGCACGCGGAATCGAATATGCGCATTGAATTAAACGGCGACGGCGCAACCTCGCGTATCGTGTCGCGCTCCGTTGCAAAGAACGAAAGCTCACAGCTGTTCCACCCCACGGCGGTCGGCAACGCACGCTGCGCGGCTCATGTCCAGTGCGACTCCATTATTATGGATAAGGCGCGTATAAGCTCCGTCCCGGCGATAGAGGCGAACAACGAATACGCCCAAATAGTCCACGAAGCGGCGATAGGCAGAATAAACAACGAACAGCTTTTGAAGCTGATGACCTTCGGTCTTACGCCCGAAAAGGCGGAGGAGGTCATAATCGAGGGCTTCCTCAAATAAATCAGGCAAATCGAGGCGACAACGGCGGCTCCCGAACGGAAAGGGTGAGCGGAGCTGCTTTTCCGGCAAACCGGATCGGGGGGAAAACAGAACGAACGGTTCACAGACCTAACCGGAATGTGCCGGGAAGCCGTGACGGGCGCGGTGATATCTCCGTGTCCCGCGATACGGGCAGAGCTATAATTTCCCGGTGCGGTTTTTCATCGGGTCAGTCCCTCATGCGCGAAGCGCGGAGTTCTCGAACCGCCGCCGGGGTCGGCAGAATTACGACCGATTTTTCAGAGGCAGAAAAACATGAAATATATCGATACACACAGCCATATATATCCGGACGCGATAAGCCAAAAGGCGACCCGGAGTACCTGTCGGTTCTACAATGTCACCACCGACCACTCCGGTACTGCATCCGAGCTTTTGCGGCTCGACAAGGAGGTCGGAATAGTCAGAAGCGTCCTTCTTCCCGTGAGCGTGAATCCCGTTCACACCGCAAGCATAAACAATTTTACGCTGCGCGAGTGTGAAGAACATCCTGAGTTTGTCCCGTTTGCCACCATGCACGCCGCAAACGAGGACATGGAGGAGCAGGCGGAAAAATTTGTCGAGCGCGGCTTCAAGGGCGTTAAGATTCACCCGGATATGCAGCAGTTCAACATTGATGACGAGCGAATGTTTCCGCTTTACGATATCATTGCGGGCAAAATTCCGCTTACCGTGCATTCAGGCGACCCGCGCTACACCTACTCCCACCCCGAGCGCATCCGCCGTATTCTGCACGAGTTTCCGCGCCTTACCGTAATTGCCGCGCACATGGGCGCGTGGTCGATGCAGAAGGAGGCGCTGCCGCTTCTGAAAAACGAGGAACGCTGCTTTACCGACACCTCGTCCGCGCTGTCCGGCATGACGGCGGACGCGGCGATGATGTACATAAATGCCTACGGGGTCGAGCGCGTGATGTACGGCTCCGACTACCCGATAGAGGACCCGGCGTACAACGCATTTCTCGTTGAGCGGCTGCCGATTTCGGACGGCGACAAGGAGAAAATAGCGCATCTCAACGCCGAACGCATTATAGGAATAGAACCGATATAAGAATTGATCGTTT
>JAEDGF010000041.1 GCA_016297645.1 Clostridiaceae bacterium | reverse complement strand
CTTTTTACGGTATCGAACGGTCGGGTTTCATATAAAAATAACGGCGCGGTAAGTTCTTCGCTTACTGCGCCGTCTTTGCGTTATGGAATTTTTACATTGCAAATATCTGTGTGCTGTGAATATTTACGCGCGGCAAACATTTTTTCGCAACAAATATTTCGGCATTACAAGGCGTTCGCCTTTTGCCCTTTGCGGAGCTTACTGACCTTTCAGGTTCTTGATTTTCTCTTTGAGCCTTTCGTTTTCGCGTTTGAGTCGGTCGCGTTCGGTCATGGCGCTCTCTGCGTCCGCAAGATACTCGCCTATTTCGGCTTTGAGCTTCTGCGCCAGTGCCGTCTGTTCCTTTGCCGTATCGGCGTAACCGAACGCGGCGAGGATAAGCCCCTGGGTGAGCGAAACCCTGCCGGAACTCATAATTTCGTCAAGCGTTGTATTAAGGTCGTTTGCGAGGGCGATTATTACCTCGGGCGCCTCGTCGGAAATTATGGTGTAGGGCTGTTTTCTTATATTGACCTCAACCTTATTTTTATCCATATGCGTTTCGCTCCTTTTCGTTATTTTTGCCGCGGAATCAGTTTTTGTGGAACTGCTGCTTCATGCGCTGTTCCTTTGAAAGTATCTTTTTTCTCAGACGGAGCGACTGCGGAGTAACTTCGAGCAGCTCGTCATCCGAGAGGAACTCCATGCACTGTTCAAGGCTCAGCACCGAGTGGGGGACAAGGCGGAGAGCTTCGTCCGAGCCTGCCGCACGGGTGTTTGTCATCTGCTTTTTCTTGCAGACATTGCAGACGATATCCTCAGCCTTCGAGCATTCGCCGACGATCATTCCCTCGTACACCTGTACGCCGGGGCCGATGAAAAGGCGGCCTCTCTCCTGAGTGTTGAACAGACCGTAGCCCGTGCTTTCGCCCGTTTCGTGAGCGATGATAGAGCCGTGCTCACGCACCTGCATATCGCCCTTATAAGGCTCGTAGCCCGCAAACAGGTTGTTCATTATGCCGTAGCCGTTCGTATCCGTCAAGAACTCCGAACGGTAGCCGATAAGTCCCCTTGCGGGAATCTTGAATTCGAGGTGGGTGGTGCCGCCGTCGCGCGTTCCCATGTTTTCAAGCTCGCCCTTGCGCGAACCTATCTTTTCCATGACCGCGCCGACATAATCGGTAGGCACTTCGACGATAAGCAGCTCCATAGGCTCGTTGAGAACGCCGTCTATCGTCTTGTAGATGACCTTTGCGCTCGAAACCTGGAACTCGTAGCCCTGACGGCGCATTGTTTCGATAAGAATGGACAGGTGCAGCTCGCCTCTGCCGGAAACCTTAAATGCGTCGGTGGTTTCGGTCTCCTCGACCTTCATGCTGACATTCGTTTCGACCTCTTTGAAAAGTCTTTCGCGCAGCTTGCGGGAGGTGACGAACTTGCCCTCTCTGCCCGCAAACGGCGAGTCGTTGACAAGGAAGGTCATTGAAAGAGTCGGCTCATCGATTTTGACGAACGGGAGGGGATCTATATGCTCGGGGTCGCATATCGTTTCGCCGATGTTAAGACCCTCGATACCCGAAACGGCGACGATATCGCCCATTTTTGCGGAGGTGGTTTCGGTTCTGCCGAGTCCGGTGAACTGATAAAGGCGCGAAACCTTCGTTTTCTGCTTTTCGCCGTCCTGCTTGCAGAGAATAACCTGCTGACCGTCGTGAATCTCGCCGCGCTCAATGCGTCCGACACCTATTCTGCCGACATAATCGTCGTAGTCAAGGCTCGAAAACAGGAGCTGCAAGGGGCCGTCCAAATCGCCCTCGGGAGCGGGAATATATTCGAGAATAGCGTCAAGCAGCGGACGCATATCGCCGCTTCTCGCGTCCTTGTCGAGAGAAGCGTAGCCGTCCCTTGCCGATGCGAAGATAACAGGGAATTCAATCTGATCCTCATCTGCGCCGAGCTCGATAAACAGGTCGAGAACTTCGTCGATCACTTCCTCGGGGCGCGCGCCGGGACGGTCTATCTTGTTTATTACGACAAGCGGACGCTTTTTGAGTGCGAGTGCCTTCGAAAGCACGAAGCGCGTCTGGGGCATACAGCCCTCGAATGCATCGACAAGAAGCAGAACGCCGTCTACCATTGTCATTATGCGCTCGACCTCGCCGCCGAAATCGGCATGGCCGGGAGTGTCGACAATATTTATCTTCACGCCCTTGTAATTAACGGATGTGTTTTTTGAAAGAATGGTAATTCCGCGCTCTCTTTCGAGATCGTTGGAATCCATTACTCTGTCCGCGACCACTTCATTGTCCCTGAATGTTCCGCTCTGTTTCAGGAGCTTGTCAACAAGTGTTGTCTTGCCGTGGTCAACATGAGCTATAATTGCGATATTTCTGATATCTTCACGCTTGCTCAAAATTTCACCTTCAATACTATTTATACATCTGCTAATAATAACAAATTCCGACGAAAAAATCAATAGTAATTATTTTCATCTTTCGTTGATTTTTGCCCCCGGTTTATGTTAGAATATATCGGAATATCTTTTCGGCACAAAAATCAGGAAATAAAACCGTTTTTTTCAGGGAGAGAGGAAACAATGGCATTTAAGAGAAGAAGCGAACTTTGGACATACGATGTTTTCCCGAAGGTTTTCGAAGCGGGCAAACAGACTGCGGTACATATAAACACGGCGGGCGGCGAGAGATTTTTCTGTCCCGGTAAAGCTTGTACGGCAAAGATAACATGGCTCAGCGGCGGCAGCGCGGCGCACAATCCCCCCTCGGCGTTCGAGGCGGAGGTTCCGTTCACGCCCGACGAAAACGGCAATTTTGTTATAGACTCCGTTTTTCCGCACGAGGGCGAATACCGCATTTCGGCGGAATGCACGGACGGCGACAGAAGAAAAAATTTCGTATATGCCGTCTATGCGGTCGAAAACGAGCTTGTCGGCAAGTATCCCTTTATCGGCGACCTGCATATGCACACCTGCCGCTCGGACGGCAATCAGACTCCGGAGATGGTCGCGGCTTCCTACCGCGGACACGGATATGACTTTCTCGCAATAACCGACCACCGCCGCTACTATCCTTCGCTTGAAGCCATCGAGAGCTTCAAAAATATCCCCACGGACTACGCGCTTATCCCGGGCGAGGAGGTACACCTGCCCCCGATAAAGGGCTTTACCGTCGACCCGCACACGATAAACTTCGGCGGAGAGTACAGCATAAACGCGCTTATCGAAGGCTCGTGCAACGAAGAAGCGGGCAAGGACAAGAAGTTCCGCTCGATCCGCGAAAGCTGCCCCGAGGTCATGACAAAAGAGGAATTTGACGAGAAAATGTCCGCCCTTATCGAAGCGGAAAAATCGGTCTGCCCCGAAAATGTCGACCCGAGAAACGCAGGCGTTCTCCGCTGGCTCTATAACGAGATAAGAAACGCGGGCGGACTCGCAATATTCCCCCACCCGACATGGATAACACGCGAAGCCTTCCACGACGCGGACGCGCTCAACGACTGGCTTGCAGAGAACAAAATATTTGACGCGTTCGAGGTACTCGGCGGCGAAAACTACTTCGAGCAAAACGGCTTCCAGGCAATAAGATACTACGAGGACAAAGCGCGCGGATACCGCTACCCCGTAGTCGGCAGCACCGACAGCCACAACTGCACGCCCGAAAACAGAAACGCGTTTATCTGCTCCACGATAGTATTCTCCCCCGAAAACGAGAGAAAGGCGCTCATAGATTCGATAAAAGCATTCAGGAGCGTCGCGGTAGACACGATAAGCGAGGAATTCCGCCTTGTGGGCGAGATGAGATATGTCCGCTACGCGTGCTTCCTCCTTAAAAACTGGTTCCCGCTGCACGACGACGCGTGCTTCGAGGAGGGTCGGCTCATGCAGCGCGTATTCTTCGGCACGCCCGGAGAAAAGGAAAACGCCCTCGCAACACTCAAAGTGATGAGCGGCAGAATGCAGGCAATGCGCGAAAAATATTTCGCGTTCTGAGCAAAGCCCGCGCCGGCAAAAAAACAAAACTCTGAACACACGGGAGCTGAATTCTTGTCCGAACGATTTAACCGGGAGCTTGCGATACCGCGGCTCCTCAAAGCATTGGGAATAACCTGCTTTATCGGTGCCGCCGTTTTAGCGGTGCTGTTTAATGTCATGCGCGTAAATACGATTCAGGAAAAATACGCCCAATATCTTGTTTTTCTCAGCGATTTCGAAGCGTCTGTTGCGGCGCTGGAAAACAAGTGGCTGATAATAATCGTGATTTTCCTGCTGTTCATTCTGCGAAGCCTGTCGGCGGTCATTCCGTACGCGATAATATACATGACCACCGCCATGGTCTTTCCCCCAAGGCAGTCGTTTCTTATAAATCTTGTCGGAATGGTTTTCACGGCGGCGTTCAGATACTACACGGGCATTCAGATGGGTGAGGGATATCTCAATAAAATACTGAAAAAGAACCCGATAATAAGCCGCATTTTCGAGGTGGACGGCAGAGGAAATCCCATTGTGCTTTTGGCTATACGAATAGTTCCGCTGTTCCCGTACAATACCGTAAGTCAGCTTTACGGGAGCTTTGAGTACCCGTTCATGAAATATATGATAATCTCCTCGGCGGCGCTGCTGCCCCGGCTCGTGTCGTACTCGTTCATAGGCAACAATGTCTACGACCCTCTTTCTACGGCGTTCTACCTGCCGATAATTTTACTGCTTATAGTCACGGGCTTCTCGTTCTTCTTTTTGAGGGCGATCCTGCTCGTTACACACAAATATACACAAAAATCCCGAAAGGAAAAACAGTCAGATGAACAACATTAAAGAAGTTAAAAATACCATTGAAAACGGCGGATTCGATTCCGCACTCGTGCGCGTTTACGGCGAAAAGGAGCTTGACGCGCAAAGACAGAGATATGCGGAGCTCTGCTCGTTTTACGAGGACGCACTCGGCGAGGGTGAAAACATCCGCTTCTTCTCCGCACCCGGCAGAACGGAGGTGTGCGGCAACCACACCGACCACAACCACGGACAGGTTCTCGCGGCCGCGATAAACCTTGACGCGGTCGCGTGCGCTTCGAAAAACGACAGCGGAATAATCAGAGTCTTTTCAAAGGGCTACCCCGGCGACACGGTCGACCTCAATGTCCTCGTTCCGCAGGAGAACGAAAAAGACAAGTCCGTTGCGCTCGTTCGCGGAGTCGCAGCGCGCTTTGTTCAGCTCGGCTACAAGATAGGCGGCTTTGACGCGGTGACCGTGAACAATGTTCTCAAAGGCTCGGGAATGTCCTCCTCTGCGTCCTTCGAGGTGCTTGTCGGAACTATACTCAACTACTTATATAACGACGGAAAAATTTCTCCGGTGGAAATAGCGCAGATAGCCCAGTACGCCGAGAATGTTTTCTTCGGCAAGCCCTGCGGACTCATGGATCAGATGGCGTGTTCGGTGGGCAGCTTTGTCGAAATCGACTTTGCCGACCCCGAAGTGCCCGTAATCACGCCCGTTGAGTTCGATTTTGCCTCATGCGGACATTCGCTGTGCATAGTCGATACGCGCGCCGACCACGCAGACCTCACGGACGAATATGCGGCGATACGCAGAGAGATGGAAGCCGTTGCGGGCTTCTTCGGCAAGAAGTGCCTTCGCGACACTCCCGAGGAGGATGTTCTCGCAAACCTCGGCGCTATCCGCGATAAGCTCGGCGAAAGACCGCTTCTCAGAGCGCTGCACTTCTACGAGGACAACCGCCGCGTTGAAAAAGAGGCGAAAGCCCTCAAAGACGGCGATTTCGAGAGCTTCAAGGCGCTCGTCATAGACTCCGGCAACTCATCCTATATGTACAATCAGAATGTTTTCTCGGTTTCGTCGCCCTCGCAGCCCGTGTCGCTTGCGCTTGCCGTAAGCCACCGACTTCTCGAAGGCAAGGGCGCTTGGCGCGTCCACGGCGGCGGCTTTGCCGGAACGATTCAGGCGTTTGTACCCAACGCCATGCTTGAAAAATATAAAAATACTATGGAGGGGATCTTCGGTAAAGGCGCGTGCTATGTGCTGTCCATCCGTCCCTTCGGCGGTACCGAAGTCCGATAAGGAATAATGAATAAACACCATAAAGCACTTGAATTAAATAAAATACTCGACCTGCTTGCGGACTGCACCTCATGTGCGGACAGCCGCGAAGCAGCCCTCTCACTCACTCCGGCGACGGAGCTTTACGACGCGCAGACGCTTATAAATCAGACGGACGCGGCGTATGTTCTGCTCGCAAAATTCGGCAGTCCTTCGTTCGGAGCGATAAAAAATGTCAACTCCTCACTTGCAAGAGCCGCCGCAGGCGGAGCGCTCACGATGCGCGAGCTGCTCGATGTCGGCGAGGTTTTAAGAGTTATCCGTTCGCTGTCCGAGTGGCGTTTTTCGCAGCCGGGCGCCCAGAGTGTTCTCGATGTGTATTTCGCGTCGCTCATGCCGAACAGGTCGCTCGAAAGCAGCATTTTCAACTCGATAGTAAGCGAGGAGGAAATGGCGGACTCCGCCTCCCCCGAGCTTGCGTCCATAAGACGGAAAATAAAAAGCCGCGCACAGGCTATCAGAGAAAAGCTGGAAAGCATGGTGCGCTCGTCGCACTACCAAAAGTTCTTGCAGGACGCGATAATCACGCAGCGAAACGGCAGATTCGTCGTCCCCGTAAAAAATGAGTACAGGGGCGAAGTCGCAGGACTGGTGCACGACACCTCAGGCTCGGGCGCTACCGTTTTCGTAGAGCCTCTTGCGGTGGTCGAAGCCAACAACGATATCCGCGTTTTACAGGGCAAGGAAAAAGAGGAAATAGAACGCATTCTCGCCGAGCTTTCGGCTGAGGTCGGCGACTATGCCGAAACGACAAAAAACAACTACGAATGCCTTGTTGAGCTTGACCTCATTTTTGCAAAGGCACAGCTGGCGTACAAGATGAAAGCAAGCGTCCCCATTCTCAACACACAGGGCATTACCGTACTCAACCGCGCGCGCCATCCGCTGCTCGACCCCCAAAAGGTCGTCCCGACCGACATTTCGCTCGGAGTGGATTTCGACACGCTCGTCATAACCGGTCCGAACACCGGCGGCAAAACCGTTTCCATCAAAACGCTCGGTCTTATCTCCCTCATGGCTGCCTGCGGACTCATGATACCGGCGGCGGACGAGAGCCGGGTGTGCATATACAAGGATATTTTCGCCGACATAGGCGATGAACAGAGCATCGAGCAGTCGCTTTCGACATTTTCGTCGCACATGGTGAATATTGTCGATATCCTCTCGCGCTGCGGCGAGCGTTCGCTCGTTCTTATAGACGAGCTCGGCGCGGGAACCGACCCCGTAGAGGGTGCGGCTCTTGCAACGGCTATCCTCGAAAGGCTGTTTTTCAGCGGAGCGAAAACCGCCGCGACCACGCACTACGCAGAACTAAAAAGCTACGCGCTGCAAACACCGCGTGTCGAAAACGCCTGCTGCGAATTTGATGTCAAGACTCTGCGCCCGACCTACCGTCTGCTGATAGGTGTCCCCGGCCGCTCAAATGCGTTTGCGATAAGCGAACGGCTCGGCATGGACAAGGAGCTTATAGAACGCGCGAAGGAGCTTGTTTCGTCCGAAAGCACACGCTTTGAGGATGTCGTGGACAAGCTCGAAGGCACTCGCCTTGAAATGGAGGAGGAGAAGCGCCGTCTTGAAAGCGAGCGGCGTGACCTCGCCGAAAAGACAGCCCTTGCGGACAAGAAGCTCAAAGAAGCCGACTCCGTTATGGAGCGCGAGCTGGACAAGGCAAGGGGCGAAGCACTGCGCCTTTCCGAAAACGCAAAGCGACAGGCAGGCGCACTCATGATAGAGGTTGAGAAGCTGCGCAAGGAGCTGAAAGAAGCGAAGGACCCGGCAGAGCTTGCCAGAAGGGCAAAAAGCGCGATGAAGAAGGGGCTTTCGGAGCTTGACCGCTCCATAAATCCCGTCACCGCGTCCGTTTACGACAACGAGGACTACACTCTGCCGCGCGCGCTGAAAGTCGGCGATACCGTTTTTATCACCGAGATAGGCAAAGAGGGAACCGTGGACGCGCTGCCGGACAAAAACGGCTCGGTCGCCGTCAGCACCGGACTTATGCGTATGCGCGTAGACATCAAAAAGCTGCGTCTTGTCGAAAAGCAGAAAAAGAAGCCCTCCGCGACAGTTTCCCGCGCAAAGGGCATTGAAAGCTCGCTCACCGCGTCGGCGGAAAACCGCTGCGACCTCAGGGGCATGACCGTTGACGAGGCTCTTTTCACGCTCGATTCGTTTATCGACCAAATGCTTTTGAGAAATATAAGCGAATTCACGGTCATTCACGGCAAAGGCACCGGCGCACTGAGAGCCGCCGTGCAGAAGCACCTCAAAAACTGCCGGTTCGTAAAAGCCTTCCGTCTCGGCGTGTACGGCGAAGGCGAAAACGGCGTGACAATCGTAACGCTGAAATAAAAAGCTTTCATGAAGCGGCAAGCCTTTAACAGGTCAGCCGCTTTTATGTATACCGTACCGTGCAACAAGAGTTTTCAAGGTCAACCTTTGCCGAAAAAGCAGCGAAAACGGCGTGACAATCGTAACGCTGAAATAACAAACACACGATTCACAAACGGCGTGCCGCATTCGGCACAGCCCCAATAGCTAAAAATCCCCGGATTGCCAAAAGACAGTCCGGGAATTTTGTTTTATGTGTTCAACCATGCACTATAATAACGAAAATTCAAATAAAATATCACATTATACATTGTGCAATGCCGTATAAAAAGGCGCATTATCGGTTAACACCGAAAAAAAATGAAAAGTTGGTAACGAAATATCGGACTGCGGCGCGCTCGTCAAGAACATCGTACGGTAGCTTGTACGGGGAAAGTCTGTTTTCGAGAAGCATATCATAGACCTGCTCGGTGAGCTTTTGCGAAGCAGCCGTTTCGCCGCTCTGTACGCCGGAAAGCGCCCAAACGTTCTCGCCGTAGTTGCCGATGCCGTATCGTTTGCAGGCGTGTCCGGGAGCGTAAAGTTCCACACCACAGCCTTTATTTCCTTTTTGAGTATCACTTCGTTTTTCTCGTTCACCGCCGTGACGCGTGCGGTGTACTCGCCTGCCTTTGCGTCCTTTTCGGCGCGTGATTATTTTTCGATATTTGCACAAAAAAACACCGAGCAGGTAATTCCCGTGCGTTTTTCAAGAAAAAAAACGCTTTACCCGGGGCGTTTTTTGTTCGTAACTATATAGCGCAGAATAACCGCCGCGGAAATTTTCCGCGGCGGTTATGGCTTTCCGGCTTTTTTTAGTATCGCGCGTTTTTCTGCCGCGTTACCACTCCATTCCGAGAGCGTCGGCGAGGTTCTTTCCGAAAATGCCCACCTTTGCCTCCTCCGGAATATCAAGATTCTCTATTCTGCGAATGGCAGCAAGCTGCATATCGGTTTTTTTGTACGGGAAATCGAGTCCGAAAATGCTGCGGTCGTTGCCTGTTTGATGAATAACGGTTCTCAGATTCTCGTCCGACTGAGTCCAAAAATCGGGCAAGCCGTCCTTTGACGGGGCAATACTCGTCCACCCGGCGTAGACCGTAGGGTGATCGGATTTTCTGAGCGAATTGCACATCACAGCGAGTGCGTCAAGGAAAAAATGGTAGCCGCCGATATGCTCCAAACTGAACCGAAGCTCGGGGTAGCAGAAGGAAACCTCGTCGAACAGCAAGACTTTGTAATCGGCAATTCTGTGCCAGTGTATCCCGGTGTGAAACGAGATGAAAAGCCCCTGCTTCTGCGCTTCGGCGTACACCTGCCGAGCCTTTTCACCCATGATGTTTATCTCCTGATATGCGGGATGAATTTTTATCCCCTTGAAGCCGAAGGACGCGATTCTTTTCACCTGATCGGTTATGTCGTCCCTGTCGAAATTTATCGTGCCGAAGCCGATAAGCGAATCGTCATCCTTTATCGAATCGTAAAGCCACTGTATCTCGTCGCCGGGCAGACCCGATTTTTTGTACTGATTCTCAAAGCAGGCGAAGCATACGGCTTTTTCGATTCCGCACTCCGCCATAAGCTGCTTCAAGTCCTCGACCTGAGCCGCATCTCTTGCGCCCTTCGGGAACAGGTGCGCGTGGTTTGCCCATATTCTGTAAGCCATAATATGTCTCCTTTTGCCGATATTTATTTCATGCTTTCGCGTGTGCACGGCCATTTTTCCGGAATCCGTTCTTTTTCAAAACTCTGACACAAGCCCGACACGGAGTCGGTTTAATTTGCCGCCAAGGCATTTTTCGAGTATCTTATACGCACGGTTTTTTGTGCAGTGTCCGGTGCAGACATATTCGATTCCGGTGTCGTTTATTTTTTGCGCCACCGCTTTTATCTCCGCTTCGGACTTGTTGAACAAATGGAATCCGCCGATAAGTCCGTACACTTTTTCGCCGGGGAACGCGGCTGAAACCTCGTTGATTATATTCGCAGCGCCGCCGTGACAGCAGCTGTTGAAGATAACAAGTCCCTTTTCAGTCCGAAAAACAAGACTCTGTTCATGTGAAAAATCATCATAACGCCATTTTCCGTCGGCTTTTACGCACATATTTTCGCGCTTTCCGATTTTATCAAGCTCCGGCGTTGAATGGGGGATAAGATACGCGCCGGGCATGAATTCGAATTTGCCGCTCACGAATTCTATCCTGTCTTTGTACTCGGACAGAATATTTCTCGGGAGTCCGATATACTTGCTTATGAACCATTTTTTGAAGTAGCAGTTCTCCGCGCTGCCCTCCCTCAGGTAAAACGGCGCGGTCTTGTTCAGTTCGAAAAAGGTTTTCATGGAAAACGAGTGGTCGTAGTGCGCGTGCGACAAAACGGCGAAATCGACATTTTCGATTGACTTCCCGAGCTTTTTCGCATTCTCTGCGAACAGCGCCGAGCCTCCCGTATCGAGGAGAATGTTCCTCCCGTTGTATTCAATATAAATGCTCAGACCCCATTCGCCCTTTAATTCACCGCAGGCGATGTTGTCGGTAAGTACGATTGCTTTCATTCCCGATTTCATTCCTTTCCGCCGCACCGGGGGGGGACGCAGCCGAAGAACCGACAAACCTCCAAGGCGCGGCAGTAAAAAACTGTCGTTCGTATTTTCTCTTTTCGCGGCTGCTTTTTTTCGGATGGATATGCGAAAATATTCTCAACCGGAAAATACATTGCCATTATTCTACCATTTTTTTCAAGCCGATTCAAGAAGATAATCGGGCATATATGCGTTTCATTTTATAATTATCGAGAGGAGTACCCCGTATGGATATTTGGGAAAAACTGTATCTTAAAGTAAAAGAGCTGTACGCCCCTACGGAGGTTTCGCCGTTCGTTTACGCCCACCGTGTCGTGTGCGCGTTGGAGAGCGAAAGCGGAGAAATTTTCACGGGCTTCTGTATTGAGAGTTGCAGCGGCGTAATGAACTTATGCGCCGAGAGAGTCGCGGCGCTGCGTATGTATGCCGACAGCGGACAGACGGTCGTAAAGAGGATGATAGCGTTCCGTGACGCGCCCCCGAGCGGCGGCGGAAGCGGAATGCCGTGCGGCGCGTGCCGTGAGTTCTTCATGCAGCTTTCTCTTAAAAATAAGGACATGGAGATAATAGAACATTTTATTGCCTGCCGACGGAGTTGAGGATTCAGTGTTAAAGCCTCTTATTCCGGTTTCAAACGGCCATTGTTTCGTTGTAGCGCTTGTATCCGCTTTTGTTGTAATACTACCGGCCAAACAGCTAACAATTAGTATTACGCTTACAGCAAAAACAACTAATCTTTTCATATTTTCCTCCTATTCAATAGCTTAGAAATAATTATGAAAACTGAAATATAATCAGCTTATAGCAAACCGTATTGCCCTCATTGTCATTTGAATTCGATATTGCGCTGTCTATATTGTCAGCAGAAATACTGTTGTCGGAAGATAACTTTATTTCTGATTGCGCACGCTTTTCATCATGATACTTCTCATAATAATTAAAATAGGAATCAGTATCCCCGGATAAAACTTCCCCTTCCTCCTTGGTATTTGTGAGTTCGGCGGCACTGACAGATGTAAACCCATCTATATAAACTATACCCAGTGCCACACATATACATATAAATAAGGAAATGTAGCGTTTCGCTGAAAGTAACATCATATAACCTCCTAAACAAAGCGATAAAATCTCACAAAAACACTCTCTTTTATATAGTAAATTATACATCTAATAACAGTGTTGCGCAATAGCATAATAATGCTTAAATATTATACCATTTTTGCTTTGCATATTTAAAATTTTATTGTGTATTCACTCATTTATTATTTATATAAGATTACAAAAATGTAAATATTAACCAATTATCCAAAAAACGTTTAAAGAGCTAATAAGCATTTTCGGTCAATTTTTTGTTGCAACAATCTCTTCTTATTGATATAATAATGAAAAAACAAAAAGGAATGTATTCTGTATGAAATTAACATTAGAATCATATCGCGATAAATTGCTTGGTTGTTTTACCGGGAAAAACATTGGCGGAACGCTTGGTGCTCCGTTTGAATGCCATCGCGGTGTTTGGAATTTAGATTATTACACGCACGACATTTCAAAGGGCGTGTTGCCGAACGATGATTTGGACCTGCAGCTTGTTTTTTTAAACGCAATTAAAAAATTTGGTCGAGATGTCGACTCGCACATTTTATCCGAATATTGGCTCTCGTTTATTGTTGCAAACTGGTCCGAATACGGTGCCGGAAAAAACAATCTTTCTCAAGGTCTTTTGCCCCCTCTTTCAGGCAGATATGAAAACCCAAATAAAGATAGCTGTGGAGCATTTATCCGAAGTGAAATATGGGCTTGTCTGAATCCGGGTCATCCGGAAAAGGCCGTTCAATATGCGTACGAAGACGCAACGGTAGATCATGCAGACGAGGGCGTGTATGCTGAAATATTCTGCGCCGCCTTAGAAAGTGCCGCTTTTTGTGAAAGCGATATGCACACACTAATTAATATTGCTTTAAGTTACATACCTGAAAATTGCGATATTTCAAAAGCCGTCAACTGTGCTTTGGAATGCCACAGACAAGGAATCGGGTGGAAAGCTGCACGCAAACGCATTCTAAACATCGTGCCGGGCAGTTTTGGTATGCTGTTAGGATACAAGGACATGAAACCCGAGCCAGATGTGCCGGTGGGTCCTATGGGGTATGACGCACCAAGCAATATCGGTTTAATGATTATAGGATGGATTTACGGAGAGGGTGATTTTTCAAAAAGCATTTGTATAGCCGCCGGTTGCGGCGAAGACGCTGACTGTACTGCCGGCACATTGGCATCTGTAATGGGCATCATAAGCGGTCTCTCCGGTATAGATAATCGCTGGACTGATCCGATAGGAAACGAAATCAAGACCATTTCAATTAATGTTGCCGATACCGATGGTGCAGTACCGCAAACCACCGAACAGTTAGTTGATGAATTAGTTTCTCTAATGCCGGAATTTATGTACGGTTATTACGATGTTTCAAAACAAACCATTACATGCTCCGACAATCTATACTGCAAGCCGGAACGCATCAATTCTTATCGAAGCTATGATTTTCGAAAAGCCTTGACAGATAATGCTAATTCCGTCCATCATAAAAGTCTTCCATTTGACACCTTTATAAATTATTCGAATAGCATTAACATTCTTCCTGGCGAAAAAAAGAAATTACATATTACATTCGAGAACAACTTACTTCGCAGGCAATGGCTTGAACTAAACTGGACGCTGCCGACATGCGTTCATATTGAGGGTGGAAATTCAAAATTAATATGCCTTCCTTCTAATCACGGAGAAATAGGAAGAGCTGAAACAGATGTCATACTTTGCTTCGACGAATCACTTCCCTGCAAAATCGAACTTATTCTGTCTGTTTCGAGTTCGAAATGTTCAAAAAAAATTCTAATACCTGTTATGTTGCTAAAAAAGTAATAGGGTAACAAGGAGAAATTTATGATTTTAGACACTCTTAAAAACAGCAAAATATATGCCACAATGCACCCTGATTTTGAACAGGCTTTCTCATTTTTATGTAAAATACAAAATACCGATCCCGAACCGGGAAAATATGAAATAAACGGAGATCATATCTACGCTGTGGTATCAAAATATCAGCCTGGAGAAAAACATTCCAAATGGGAAACCCATAAAAAATACATCGACATACACTATATCATTAAAGGTTCAGAAACCTTGGGTTGGATAATCTAATTCAATCGCTGTTTCTTTTCCAGGCATTAAGTTGATGTAATAAGATGAAATGTGCATATTTCCTCCCGGAGATTGACTTGACGATTGATTATCGCCGGAAGCGGATTCTTCTTTTTCTTCTTTCTTTGGAAGTGTTTGTGAATCTTCCCATACAACGATTTCATCATCAATCAAATTAAACTCGGCTGCCTTTAACGGAGCGTTACTTCCTTCAGTGACGCAAAGCGTCCATGTAAATTTGAGATTAAGTTTATTCGCTAATGTTGACTTATCAGTCCCGATTGATATTTTTACAATCGGAACAAATAAAGCTAAATTATAGCTCATCGTTGTCTTTCGATTTACGACGAAATTTTCATCGGTTTCTGTCCAATCTGTAGAGTATTTTATTGCACCGCCGCTTTTTACTGTAACAGCTGCGGAAACTCCAGCATTTATAAGCGGAACCGCACAGAGATATAATTTTGCACTGATTTTCGGCCCGGTTTCAAATTCAAGATTAGCTTCTGCCGATGCTGATGATGTCTGAGTTGATGTCTTTTTTGTTTTGCCGGAAGAATACTCCGTTTTTGTATTATTGTTTATTGATGCTTTTGCTCGTTGCGGAAATGTCGATTATCGCACCGCCCATGGCATTTACAAGCGGAGCATATTCGCGCTCGGGATCAATGATAATAATATCCGAATCGCCTGCAAGCATAAGGTTTGCAATCTCGCACTTTCCGGTAAAGGATTTCCCCGAACCGGACACGCCGAGAATAAAAGAGTTGCCGTTGAGCAGACACTTGCGGTTTGCAATAATCATATTGTTGCTGATGGCGTTCTGCCCATAGTAGATACCGTGCTCGTGTGCGAGCTCCTGAACCTTAAACGGCATAAATACCGCAAGGCTTTCGGTTGTCAGTGTTCTTGTAGCCTGAATCTTTTTACACCCGATGGGAAGCACGGTATTAAGCCCGTCGGTCTGCTGAAATTTCAAAACGGCAAGCTGGCACAAATGCCGTCTTGCCGTCGAAAGGATTGTTTCTGTATCTGCGTCAAGCTGCTCTTTACTATCCGCCATATGAGCCATTGTAACCGTAGCGCACATCATACGCTGATCGCGTGTGGTGAGGTCATTCAAAAATTCCTTGCTTTCTTTTCGCTGAAGATCCATATCATAAGGAACAACTGCCGAGAAATTGTTGTTCTGATTCTGCTTTCGCTGCTAATTTGTTATATTTGTCTCCACCCTGAGCAATCTGTTCTCAACCTCTCGTACCGCTTCGTCCATCGGGATAGGAACAATATCTATGGAAAACATCATATTGCGGTTAAGCTCGGTAAGCTCCGAAACCATACTGTCCTTAATATATGATGCGTAATCCTTTAAGAAAAGTACACGCACATATTTCTCGCCGAGCTTTATATAATCGTCGGCTCGTTCCATAGGATCGGGACAGATATAGTCCTTGAAGCTGTGTCCCTTTTTCATCATATTCGAAAGAACAAAACAAAAGCTTTCTTCTTCGCCTGCGCGGTAAAAATCGTGAAGCAAACGGAGCTTTTCAGTGGCGTCCAATTCCTCACACTTTGAACCGAGAGCAGAGAAATGTGCTCGCAGATCGGATGCGATACGGGAGAAATAGGTTCGCGCTTCCTCGATATCTTTTTTGACGACCGAAACGGTCAGATATTTCTCTTGAATAATGCCGTTTGCGTTGCTTGCCTTATCAAGCAAAATATTATTGTATTCCTCACGGTA